>CAXTPE010000187.1:0-5303 GCA_964245925.1 uncultured Sphingomonadaceae bacterium | reverse complement strand
AGGCTCGGCGCGAGCGACTGGATGGTGGTCGAGGCGGACGAGAGCGACGGCAGCTTCCTGCGGCTGGACGGCACCTATGCGATCGTCACCAACATCGATCCCGAGCATCTCGATCATTACGGCTCGTTCGATCGGGTGAAGGACGCGTTCGTCGAGTTCGTCGAGAACGTGCCGTTCTATGGCGCCGCGATCCTCTGCCTCGATCATCCGGAAGTGCAGGCGATCATCCCGCGGGTTCGCGACCGGCGCGTCGTCACCTACGGCTTCTCGGCGCAGGCGGACGTGCGCGGCGTCAACGTGACGCCGGGCCCGAGCGGCAACCGCTTCGAGGCGATCGTCCGCCAGCGCGACGGCTCGGTGCGCTCGATCGAGGACATCGATCTGCCGATGGCGGGGCGGCACAACGTCTCCAACGCGCTCTCGGCGATCGCGGTGGCGCTGGAGCTCGGGATCCCGGACGCGGTGATCCAGCGCGGCTTCGCGCAGTTCGCCGGCGTCAAGCGGCGCTTCACCAGGGTGGGCGAAGTGGCCCTCGACCCAGGGTCCGCCACCGTGATCGACGACTACGGGCACCATCCGGTCGAGATCCGGGCGGTGCTCTCGGCGGCGCGCGAAGGGGCGACGGGGCGCGTCATCGCGATCGTCCAGCCGCACCGCTATTCGCGGCTCGGCAATCTGATGGAGGAGTTCGCCCAGGCCTTCAACGACGCCGATGCGGTCTATGTGGCGCCCGTCTACGCGGCGGGCGAGGCGCCGGTCGAGGGGGTGGACGCCGCGGCGCTGGTGACGGGCCTGCGGCGGCGCGGGCACCGCTCGGCGCAGGAGGTATCCGGGCCGGAGGAGCTGGCGGCGCTGCTCGCCGAGGAGGTGCGGCCCGGCGACATGCTGATCTGCCTCGGCGCGGGCGACATCACCAGATGGGCGGCGGGGCTGGCGGGCGCGATCGCGGCGTTGCGCGTCAGGACTCCGGAGCCGGCCGAGTGAACGCCAACACTCACCCGTTCGCCCCGAGCGAAGTGGAAGGGGGTGCCGCGAACGCCACGTTTGCGGCCGGTGCCTCGACCGCGCTCGGCACGAACGGGGATTATCGCGGCACGCTGGAGCCGAACGCCAGCCTCGCCGACTTCATCTGGTTCCGCACCGGCGGACCGGCCGGGTGGCTGGCGCGGCCCGCCGACCTGCCCGATCTCGCCGGCTTCGTCGCCGGGCTCGATCGCACCGTGCCGCTGATGGCGATCGGGGTCGGCTCCAACCTGATCGTGCGCGACGGCGGCGTGCCGGGCGTGGTGGTGCGGCTGCCCAAGAGCTTCGCGAGGATCACGATCGAGCCCTTCTATCGCGTCCGCGTCGGCGCGTCGGCGATGGGGATCACGGCGGCGTCGGCGGCGCGCGACGCCGGCATCTCGGGGCTGGAGTTCCTGCGCGGCATCCCCGGCACGATCGGCGGCGCCGTCAAGATGAACGCCGGCGCCTACGGCCGCGACATGTCCGACCTCGTCGTCGAGGCGACGATCGTGACCCGCGCGGGGCGGGTCGAGATGTGGTCGCCGGCGCGGCTCGCCTATGATTATCGCCGCTCCTCGGTGCCGGAAGGCGCGATCGTCGTCGAGGCGCTGCTCCAGGGCCTGCCGGGCGACAAGGAGACCATCACCGTCGAGATGGATCGCATCGCATCGGAGCGGGAAGCCAGCCAGCCGCTCCGCTCGCGGACCGGCGGATCGACCTTCACGAATCCCGACGGCTACAAGGCGTGGGAACTGATCGACGCGGCCGGCTGCCGGGGGCTCCGCCGCGGCGATGCGCAGGTCTCCGAGAAGCACTGCAACTTCCTGCTCAACCTCGGCGGCGCCACCTCGGCCGACATCGAGGCGCTGGGCGAGGAGGTGCGCGCGCGGGTGCTGGCGCATGCCGGCGTGGCGCTGGCGTGGGAGATACAGCGGGTGGGGATCGACCTGTGATCCTCGCCGCGAGCGGGGAGGATCGGAGCCTCCACGTCGCCGTCCTGATGGGCGGCTGGTCGGCCGAGCGCGAGGTGTCGCTGACGAGCGGGCGGGGCGTCGCCGCCGCGCTGTCCGAGCTGGGGCATCGTGTCACCGCGATCGACATGGCGCGCGACGTCGCGCGGAAGCTCGCCGACGCGGCCCCCGACATCGTCTTCAACGCGCTCCACGGCACGCCCGGCGAGGACGGCACGGTGCAGGGCATGCTCGACCTGATGGGGCTGCGCTACACCCACTCCGGCCTCGCCGCCTCGGTGATCGCGATCGACAAGGTGCTCACCAAGAACGCGCTGGTGCCGCACGGCATCAGGATGCCGGGCGGGTTCGTGGTCGCGAGCGAGAGCCTGCACGCCGCCGATCCGCTGCCGCGCCCCTATGTGCTCAAGCCCGCCAACGAGGGCTCGTCGGTCGGCGTCGCGATCGTCACCGAGGACAGCAACTACGGGACGCCGATCGGGCGCGACGTCGATGGGCCGTGGCGGCATTTCGAGACGCTGCTCGCCGAGCCGTTCATCAAGGGCCGCGAGCTGACCGTCGCGGTGCTCGGCGGCCGGCCGCTGGCGGTCACCGAGCTGAAGCCGAAGGCCGGCTTCTACGACTATGACGCCAAATATACCGACGGCCTCACCACCCACGTCTGCCCCGCGCAGATCCCGGCCGACATCGCCGCCCAGGCGATGGAGACCGCGGCGATGGCGCATCGCCTGCTCGGCTGCCGCGGCACCTCGCGCTCGGACTTCCGCTGGGACGAGGAGCATGGCGCGGCCGGGCTCTATCTGCTGGAGCTCAACACCCAGCCGGGGATGACGCCCTTGAGCCTCGTGCCGGAGCAGGCGCGGCACGTCGGCCTGAGCTATGCCGAGCTGGTCGGGCGGATCGTGGAAGAGGCGCTGTAGGATGGTGGGGACGCGATGACCGAGCGGGCGAAGATAAGGCGTGGCGCGCAGGCGCGGCGGCCGCGCGCGAGCGTCACCCAGCGCCGCCCGTCGATGCCGGCGCGCGGCAAGGCGAGCGCGAGCCGCGCGCTGGCGGTGATCCCGCTGCCGATGGAGAAGCTGCGGCGGTGGAGCTGGCGGGCGCTCTGGGCGCTGACCGGGATCGCGGCCTGCGTGCTGCTGCTGGCGCTGCATGTGCCGCGCATGATCGGCAATGCGGCGGCCGAGGTCGGCGGCGAGCTGGGGCTTTCGATCCGGCACGTCCAGCTCACCGGCACGCAGCATCTCGACCAGCTCACCGTCGATTCGCTGGCGTTCGACGGCCAGACGCTGCCGCTGCTCGATCTCGACATGGTGCGCGCCAAGCTGCTCCGCTTTCCGTGGGTGGCGGACGCGCGCGTCTCGCGGCGGCTGCCCGATACGCTGCTGATCGACATCGTCGAGCGCCAGCCCGCCGCGATCTGGCAATATCGCGGCAAGCTCGAGCTGATCGACAAGGCGGGCGTCGTGCTGGCGCCGGTCGATCTTGGCCACATGAAGGATCTGCCGATCGTCGTCGGCCCCGATGCCAACCAGCATGTGCCGGAGCTCGCCGCGCTGCTCGATGCCGCGCCGGCGCTGAAGCCGATGTTCGCGGGCGCGTCGTGGATCGGCGACCGGCGCTGGGACGTGCGCTTCCAGACCGGCGAGACGCTCGCGCTGCCGGAGGGCGCCGACGCGGCGCGCGCGGCGTTCGCCAAGTTCCAGCGGATGGACCAGGCGACGCCGCTGCTCGGGCGCAACTACAGCCATTTCGACATGCGCATCGAGCAGCGCTTCGCCGCGCGCTTCAAGCCCGCCCCGCCGACCGCCGACGGCGCGCCCGCCAAACCCATCTCCGCGCCCGCGCCCGCCCACGGCAATCCGCCCGCCCACGGCAATCCGCCCGCCGACGTGATCTGACGCCAGCCTTTCGCCCCAAGGAACCCGCCATGGCCCAGCCCCGCCCGGACCGCCTCATCACCGCGCTCGACATCGGCTCCTCCAAGGTCTGCGCGCTGATCGCGCAGCCGGGTGAGGGCGGCGAGCTCCAGGTGCTCGGCACCGGCCAGCGCGAAAGCCGGGGGGTCCGGCGCGGCTATATCGCCGACATGGCCGCGACCGAGGCCGCGATCCGCGAGGCGGTCGAGCAGGCCGAGCGCATCGCCAACGTCAATATCGAGGACGTGTGGGTGGCCTTCTCGGCGGGCGGGCTCGTCTCCGATCTCGCCTCGGTCGAGGTCGAGCTCGGCGGGCACCGCATCGAGCAGGAGGACATCGACGAGCTGCTCTCGGCCGGGCGCGGCTCGATCGATCCGGACGGGCGGATGGTACTGCACGCGGTGCCGACGCTCTACACCCTGGACGGGCTGCAGGGCGTCAAGAAGCCGCTCGGGCTGCACGCCGACCGGCTGGGCGTCGACATCCACGTCGTCGCCGCCGATCCCTCGCCGGTGCGCAACCTCGATCTGTGCGTGCGCTCGGCGCATCTCGCGGTGAAGTCGATCGTCGCCTCGCCGATCGCGACCGGCATCGCCTGCCTCTCGGACGAGGAGCGCGAGCTCGGCGTCGCGCTGGTCGAGCTCGGCGCCGGGGTCACCAACGTCTCGGTGTTCGCGGGCGGCATGCTGGTGGGGCTGACCTCGCTGCCGATCGGCGCGCAGGACATCACCGACGACATCGCCTCGGCGTTCGGCACGCGCCGACAGCAGGCCGAGCGGATGAAATGCTTCCACGGCTCGGCGACCGCCAGCCCCCGCGACAACCACGAGATGATCGAGGTGGCGCCGATGTCGGGCGAGAGCGACGGCGCCGATCCGCAGCGGATCACGCGCGCGCAGCTGATCGGCGTGGTCCGCCAGCGGCTCGATCATCTCACCGGCGCGATCGCCGTGGCGCTGAAGGAGCAGGGCTTCTCCGGCCCCGTCGGGCGGCAGGTGGTGCTGACCGGCGGCGGCGCGGAGATGAAGGGGATCGCCGACTTCGTCCAGGGCGTGCTCGGCCGCGCGGTCCGGATCGGGCGGCCGCGCGGGCTGACCGGGCTGCCGGACGCGCATTCGGGGCCGAGCTTCGCGACGCTGGCGGGGCTCGCCCAGTTCGCCGCGTCGGATCCGATGGACCTGCGCCAGATCGTGCCGGGCGAGCAGACCGTGCATCGCGCCCACCCGCGCAACCTCGTCAACCGGCTGATCGCGGCGTTCCGCAGCGGCTATTGAGGGTGCGGCGGGCGGTTAAAAATTCGCGTGGCGGGATTCTTTTCGCGTGCTTCGCCGAACCGCTTCGTGCAAGAATTATGGGCCAAGGGGCTGGTCAACCGACCGTGCGCGACGGGCCTCTCTGGGAGACTGGA
>CAXTPE010000186.1:0-5312 GCA_964245925.1 uncultured Sphingomonadaceae bacterium | reverse complement strand
CATCACGAAGGTGACGCCGACCTTGTCCTGGATGATCGCGAGCTCCGAGCGCATCTGCTCGCGCAGCTTGGCGTCCAGCGCGGACAGGGGCTCGTCGAGCAGCAGCACGCGCGGGCGCTTGACCAGCGCGCGGGCGAGCGCGACGCGCTGCCGCTGGCCGCCGGAGAGCTGGTCCGGCGTGCGCCCCTCCAGCCCCTCGAGCTTCACCAGGGCCAGCGCCTCGCGCACGCGGCTGTCGCGCTCCGCCCTGCCGACCCCGTCGATCCTGAGGCCATAGCCGACGTTCTGCGCCACGCTCATGTGCGGGAACACCGCATAGGACTGGAACACCATGTTCACCGGCCGCTTGTTGGGCGGCACGCCGACCATGTCCTTGCCGTCGATCAGGATGCGGCCCTCGGTCGGCACCTCGAGACCCGCGAGCATCCTGAGCAGCGTCGTCTTGCCGCAGCCGGACGGCCCCAGCAGCGCGAAGAACTCGTTCTCGACGATGTCCAGCGATACGTCGTCGACAGCGGCGAAATTGCCGAAGCGCTTGGAGACGCCCTCGATGCGGATCAGCGTCTCGGCCATGCTATGCCCTTTCCGCAATGTCGCGGCCCTGGATCTTGAGCCCGATCGCGGTGAGCGCCACCGTCAGCACGATCAGCAGCGTCGAGGCGGCGTTGACCTCGGGCGTCACGGAGAAGCGCACCATCGAATAGACCTTGACCGGGAAGGTAACGGTGTCCGGCCCGGCGGTGAAGAAGGTTATCACGAAATCGTCGAGGCTGAGCGTGAAGGCGAGCAGCGCGCCGGCGACCAGCGCGGGGCGCATGTGCGGCACCAGCACGTCGACGAACGCGCGCCACTCGCCGGCGCCCAGATCCTTGGCCGCCTCCTCCAGCTCGCGGTTGAACGAGGCGAGGCGGGCACGGACGATCACCGCCACGAACGGGAAGCTGAACGAGATATGCGCGATGACGATCGCGCCCAGATCGAGCGGCCAGGGCAGCGCGGTCGGCCAGGGCAGCACGCGCGAGAAGAACACCAGCATGGCGACGCCCATGCAGATCTCCGGCACCACGATCGGCAGCGCCAGCGCGCCCTCGAAGGCGGGCTTCAGCGGAAAGCGGAACCGCCAGCACGCGACCGCCACCAGCGCGCCGAGGACGACGCTGACGAGCGTGGAGAGCGCCGCGATGGTCAGCGAATTGCCGAACGCCACGAGCAGGTCGCCGTCCCGGAGCACGGCCGAATACCAGTCGAGCGTGAAGCCGGTCCAGACGATGTTGCGCCGGCTCTCGTTGAAGCTGAACGCGATCAGCGTGGCGAGCGGCGCATAGAGGAACAGCGCCACGCCCGCGAGCCACAGCCGCAGCGGCCAGCGCGCGAGATAATCGAGCGGCGCGGCGCGGGGCTTCATGCCGCGCCACTCCCCATCCCCACGCCATCCGTTGAGAAGCGGAGGAAGCTCACACGGCCTCCTTTCGCCGCCGCGCGACCACCGCCTGCACCGCGATCGCCACGAACGTCAGGTACATCAGGATGAACGACAGCGCCGCCCCGAACGGCCAGTCGTTGGCGCGCTTGAACTGGCGCTCGATGACGTTGGCGATCATCTGGCTGTCCGGCCCGCCGAGCAGATCGGGCGTGAGATAGCTCCCCATCGCCGGGATGAAGGTGATGAGCAGCCCCGAGAGGATGCCGGGCAGCGCGAGCGGCACCACCACCTCGAAGATCGTCCGGATATGCCCGGCGCCGAGATCGAGGCTCGCCTCCAGCAGCGATCGATCCAGCCGGTCCAGCGCGGCGTAGAGCGGCAGCACCAGGAACGGCAGGTTGACGTAGACCAGCCCGAACACCACCGCGAAATTGTTGTGGAGCAGCGGCCATGGCCCGACACCGATCCAGCCCAGCATGTCGTTGACGAAGCCCTCGGTCCGCAGCACCGCCATCAGCGCATAGGTGCGCACCAGCAGGTTGGTCCAGAACGGCAGCATGATGAGCAGCAGCAGCCATGCCTTGGCGCGGGCCGGCGCGAAGGTGATCGCCAGCGCGACCGGGAAGCCGACGACCAGGCAGAGGAAGGTCGTCAGCGCGGCATAGCCGATCGACTTGGCGAACACCTCGACATAGACCGGGTCGGCGATCCGCGCATAATTGGCGAAGGTGCCGTCGATCGCGATCTCGGTAAGCCCGACGGTGCGGCCGAAGCTGTACGCCCAGATGATCGCGAGCGGCATGAGGAAGAAGGCGCCGAGCCACAGCGCCGGCGGCAGGAAAGTGGTGGCGAAGGCGCCACGCGCCTGCGCGGCGGGCTGCTGGCTCATCGGCCTCCCCCGGCGACGATCACGCCACTTCCGTTCGCCCCGAGCGCGGTCGAAGGGCATGTGCCCGGGGCCGTGCCTCGACCGCGCCCGGCACGAACGGAGGAGCAGGCGGCGAGCGGATCACGCATTCTGGAGATACCAGTCATGGTCGAGGCTGGTGACGACCGCGCCGAAGCGATCGCGCTCGGCGCGCTTCACCGCCGCGTAGAGATCGACGAACGCGTCGCCGAGATAGTCGCGCATCACGCGCGAGGCGGCGAAGCGCTCGATCGCCGCGGTCCAGTCGGCCGGCAGGCGCTGACCCGAGGCGGCCGCCGCGGCATAGCCGTCGCCGCTCGTCATCGCGCCGGGATCGATCGCATGGGTCAGCCCTTGGTGCGCGCCCGCCAGCACCACCGCCAGCGCCAGATAGGGGTTGGCATCCGCGCCCGCGACGCGATGCTCGATCCGCCGCGAGGCCGCGCCGCCGGCGGGGATGCGCAAGGCCACGGTGCGGTTGTTGATCCCCCAGGTCGGCGCGGTCGGCGCATAGCTGCGCGCGACATAGCGCCGGTAGCTGTTGGCGTTGGGCGCGAGCACGGCGAACGCGTCCGCCATCGTCGCCGCCATGCCGCCGATCGCGTGGGCGAGTGCCGGCGTGCCCTCGGCGGCCTCGGCGGCGAAGATGTTGGCGCCCTGCGCGTCCAGCATGCTCATGTGGATATGGAAGCCCGAGCCCGCGATCTCGGCGAACGGCTTGGCCATGAACGTCGCCTCGCAGCCCTGGCGGCGCGCGACCCCCTTGGCGGCGCGCTTGAACAGGATCGCGTCGTCGCCGGCCTTCAGCGCGTCGGCGCGATGGTGCAGCGTCAGCTCGAGCTGGCCCGGCGACGCCTCCTTGCTCGCGCCTTCGAGCGGCAGCCCCTGCGCATCCGCCGCCGCCCATAGCGCACGCAAGAACTCGCCGGCGTCCTCGGTCTCGGCGAGGCCGTGCGCCTCGCTGCCGAACGGCGCGCGCCTGGTGAACGGCGAGGGGCGCAGCCGCACCCGCCCGCGCCGCTCCTGCACCAGATAGAATTCCAGCTCGCAGGCGACCACCGGCGTCAGCCCGTCCGCCGCGAAGCGCGCCAGCACGCGCGCGAGCACCGCGCGGGGATCATGCGCGCAGATCGCCCCGTCGAGCTCGTGCAGCGAGCAGGTCACCTGCGCCGCGTCGGTGCCGATCCACGGCGCGGGCACGATCCCGCCGGGCACGGCGCGCGCGATGCGGTCGGCATCGCCCGTCTCCCAGACCATGCCGGTTTCCGGGCAGTCCGCGCCCAATATGTCGACCGCGACGATCGAGCCCGGCAGGAACAGCCCGCCCTCATAGGCCTTCATCAGCTCGGAGCGCCGCAGCCGCTTGCCGCGCGGCACGCCGGCGAGCGAGGTGAAGAATATCTCGAAGGCGTCGATGCCCGGGTGCGCGGCGAGGAAGTCGCGCGCCTCGGCCGCATCGGCGGCGAAGCCGGTGCGATCGCGCGTGCCGCCGGCATCCTGCGGTGCGCTGGCGAAACGCTGCTCGGTCACGTCGATCCCCCGGCGGGCACCCGCCCGACTGTGATCGCAGTATCCCATTCGCGCGGTCCCGCCAAGCCGGCGCGACGCGCTCAGGCGGCGCGGGCGTCCCGGGCGGCGGCGATCAGCTCCTCGGCGGAAGCAGGCGCGATGCCCTCGCGCGCCAGCCACGCCAGCATGCCGTCCCACCAGCCATGGAAGCGGGCGAGATCGTCGGCATCGCGCACATAGGGCGTGTTGCCGGGCACGAGCGACGGCGAATGGAAGGAGAAGCTGAGGATCGTGACGCCATCGTCGAGCAGGCCGCGGATCAACGCGATCGCATCGCCGAGCGCTTGATCCTCGGGCGTCAGCGCGACCCGCGCCAGCAGCCCGCCGCGATGGAGCAGGCCGCGCACGCGGCGCACCTCGCCCGCCACGCGGTAGAGCATGCCGCCGTGCCGCCGGAGCGGACCGATGAAGCCGGCGGAGAGCGGCAGCGCCAGCAGCGCGCCGCCGGGCCCCGCCCAGAACGGATGCGGGCCGGCGCGCGAGAAATCCGGTCCGCCGTCCGGCCGATAGTCGAACCCCGCGCGCACCGATGTGTCGAGCCGATAGCCCTGCTCGACGAGCAGCGCGGCGGTGCGCGGCCCGACGCCGTAGCGCCCGGCGCGATAGACTGTCGGCGCCCGTCCGAACCGCGCCGCGATGCGCCCGGTCAGCCCGGCGAGCTTGGCGCGCTCCAGCGGCTCGGGGAGGTTGCCGGCGAAGCTGTTGGCGTCGGTGAGCGCCTCGTCGTGCGGCGGCGTCACCCAGGCGTGGAGCTGCGCGCCGACCGCCGCCGTCCCCGCCTCGACCCACCCCGCGAACATGGCGACGGCGGCCGGATCGGCGACGACCGGATCGGTCAGCAGATAGGTCGGCGCGAAGCCATGCCCGGCGAAGCGCGCCTGGAGCGGCGCCAGCGCGGGGATCGCGCGCGTGCCGCCGTCGCGGCCGCGCGGGCCGGCCCAGTCGAACTCCTCCTCGGTGTCGACGAAGATCAGCGCGCGCCGGCCGAAGCCATCGGGCAGCGCCGCGCGGCTGGCGGGCGGCGCCGGCGCATCGAGCCGCGGCGCCGGCACGATGATGCGGCGGCCCGGCTCCGCCGGCGGGGGGACCAAGCTCAGCCCCGCCCCTCGGCGCGGGTCTCGTCGGCGGCGGCCGGCACGCGCAGCACGAAGCCGTCGCCCAGGATCTCGAGCTGCCCCTGCGCCGCCGCCGCGAGATTGCCGACGAGCCGCAGCGAGAAGCCCAGCCCCAGCGCCGGCGCATCCGGCGATTCGCCTTCCGGGCCATAGCCGGGATCGAGCAGCGCGCGCTCGTCGCGCCCCGCGAGCGCCGCTGGCCGCGCGATCGTCACGCGCAGCCGCTCGGGTTCCGCCGCCAGCGTCACCGCGATCGCCTCGCCCGCGCCGGCGAGCCCGACCGACGCGGCGATCAGCC
>CAXTPE010000185.1:0-5332 GCA_964245925.1 uncultured Sphingomonadaceae bacterium | reverse complement strand
CGGAGGAATCGAAGGTCGATCCGTCGGCGAGCTTGCCGTCATAGTCGACGATCACGACGTCGGCGGGCGTCGCCTTCGGGCCGGTGCCGGGGGTCAGCACCTCATATTGCAGGCCCGAGGAGGTGGTGACGACGCCACTGCGCCTGGCGTTCCTGGCGAGGAACTCGGCGGCCGGCTGCGACATCGCGACCTGCCTGGCGGTCGCGGTCCACGCCCAGGCGATCGCGACCAGCACGACGAGCGCGATCGCGATCCAGAGCTTCGCGACCGCACCCTTCGCGATCGGGCGGAGCGGAACGGCGGTGATCTCGGACATGACGGGCTGCTCGCGAAGGAGGTCGGGAGGTGCCGCCGCGGCGGGGTGGCCGCTCAGCGGCTGCCGTCGCGCTCCAGGCGCTTGCGCTCGAGCTTGCGGGCGCGGCGGATCGCGGCGGCGCGCTCGCGCGCGCGCTTCTCGGACGGCTTCTCATAGTGGCGGCGCAGCTTCATCTCGCGGTAGACGCCCTCGCGCTGCAGCTTCTTCTTGAGCGCGCGCAGCGCCTGATCGACATTATTGTCGCGAACCATGATCTGCATGAGGCCGTCAATCTCCTGCCCTGCCGGGCGCACTAAACGAGGGATCGCCGCAGGAGGCCCGCGTCGGGAAGGCGAGCGCCCTAGCAGGGAGAGTGATTGGCTTCAACTCTCTCCGTCATCCCCCACAGAAGCGGGGACGACGGCAGAAAAAGATCAAGCGATCATCCTTCTCAACCCCTCGACGCGATCCGCCTCGGCGGCCGGCTTGTCGCGGCGGATGCGGGCGATGCGGGGGAAGCGCATCGCGACACCGGACTTGTGGCGGCGCGACTCGTGGATCGAATCGAACGCGATCTCCAGCACCAAGCTCTTCTCGACCTCGCGGACGGGACCGAAGCGCTGCACCGTGTTGTTGCGCACGAAATGATCGAGCCAGCGCACCTCCTCGTCGGTGATCCCCGAATAGGCCTTGCCGACCGGCAACAGCTCGCCTTCCTCGGACCAGCAGCCGAAGGTGTAGTCGGAGTAGTAGGACGAGCGCCTGCCGTGGCCGCGCTGCGCGTACATCACCACGCAGTCGGCGGTGAGCGGATCGCGCTTCCACTTGTACCAGAGCCCGGCGCGTCGCCCCGCGACATAAGGCGACGTGCGGCGCTTGAGCATGACCCCCTCGATCGAGGCGTCGCGCGCGCCGGCCCTGATCTCGCCCAATCCTTCGAAGTCCGCGGCCTCGATCACCGCCGAGATGTCGAAACGCTCGGGATCGAGCCTGCCGACGAACGCCTCCAGCCGTACGCGCCGCTCCGTCCAGCCAAACTCGCGGACGTCCTCGCCGCCATCGAACAAGATGTCGTAGAGGCGGACGAACGGCGGATAATCGGCCGTCATCTTCGCCGTGACGGCCTTGCGGCCGAGCCGCTGCTGGAGCGCGTTGAAGCTCGCCGCGCCACCGCCATGCTCGTCCGCGCCCTGCGCCTCGCCCTTCACGAGCAGCTCGCCATCGAGCACGCCGTCCACCCGGAACGACTCGGCGATCTCGGGAAAGCTGCCGGTGATGTCGTCGCCGGCGCGGCTGTAGAGCCGGGTCTGGCCGGCCGTGCGCACCAGTTGCACGCGGATGCCGTCCCACTTCCACTCGGCGGCATAGTCGGCGAGATCGACGGTGCCGTCCTCGAGCGGATGGGCGAGCATGAACGGGCGGAACACCGGCACGCCGGCGCTGGTCGGCCGCACGCCTCCCTCCGTCCAGGCGAACAGCGGCGCATAGGGGGGGGCGAGCCCGTGCCACACCTCCTCGACCGCATCGACGTCGAGGCCGAAGGCCTGCGCCAGCGCCGTCTTGGCGAGCCGCGCGGAGACGCCGATGCGCAGTTCCCCGGTCGCGAGCTTGAGCAGCGCGTAGCGGCCCGACGCATCGAGATGATCCAGCATCGCCGCCAGCGCGCGGGGGCCGTGGGCACGGCCGAGGCCCGACAGCCGCTCGATCACGGCGGCAAGACCGAGCAAGCCGTCGTCCAGCTCGGGCGGCTCGCCCGGCGGCTTGGGCCAGAGCAGCGCGACCGTCTCGGCGAGATCGCCGACGAAATCCCGGCTCATCGCGAACAGCACGGGATCGACGCGCTCGTCGACGATCGCCTTGATCGCGGCGGGCTTCACCGCCTTCAGGTCGATCGCTCCGGTCAGCGCGGCCATCGCCCAGCCCCGGTCGGGATCGGGCGTGGCGCGCAGATAATCCGCGATCAGCTTGAGCTTGGCGTTGCGCGACCGGGTGTAGACCAGCCCGTCGAGGAGCTGTGAGAAACCGCGCATGCCCGAGGTTTCAGGCCGCTAGACGACCTTTCGTCCGGCGGCGATGCCGAGCACGAGCAGCACCACGAAGACGATCAGGAACAGCACGAACAGGAATTTGGCGATGCCGACGAACGCGCCGCCCGCGCCGCCGAAGCCGAGCGCGCCGAGCACGAGGCCGACGATCAGGAAGATGAACGCCCATTTCAGCATCGCCGCTCTCCTTTATGATACGGCGGCAGAACGAGCGGGCACGGGCGGCGTTCCCGCTCGACTCCCGCCATCCGTTCGCCCCGAGCAACGTCGAGGGCCAGGCGCCGGTGGCGGCGCCTCGACCGCGCTCGGCCGGAACGGGAGAGGCTGGTCGGATCGTGTCCGCTCAGCCCTTGCGGCTCGCCTCGAACAGGAACCAGGCGCGCTCCTCGGCCTGATCGGTCCAGTCGTCGAGGATGCCGGAGGTGGCATTGTCCTTGGCCTCGTCGACGATGTCCTTGGCCTCGCGCAGCGATGCGACGAGCGACAGATTATCCTCGCGCAGCTCCTTCAGCATGTCCTCGGGCGCGACATAGTCGCTGTCGTTGTCGCGGATGCGCTGGTGGCGGGCGATGTCGCCGATCGAGCGGAGCGTGACGTTGCCGGTCTTGCGCACGCGCTCGGCGATCGCGTCGGTGGTGCCGAGGATCTGGGCGGCCTGATCGTCGAGCATCAGGTGATAGTCGCGGAAATGGGGGCCGGAGACGTGCCAGTGGAAGTTCTTGGTCTTGAGATAGAGCGCATAGCTGTCGGCGAGGATCGCGTTCAGCGCATCGGCGACGGTGGACGCCTCGTTGCGGCCGATGTCGGACGGGGTCTTGAGCGGGGCGGCGGGGGCGTCGGCCATGATCGGTCTCCTGGAGGTCGGTTCGGGCGCTCAACGACCGAGCGACGATTGGGTGGCATGCCGAAGCCTCAGGAAGTTCGATCGCGGCGATCGCCCGGCTAGATCAGGCCGATCGCGCCCAGCGCGATCCAGCCGCCGGCCAGCATGAGCGCGGCGCCAAGCCCGATCCGCGTCGCCCGCATCGCGCCGGCCGGCAGCCAGTTCTCGCCGCGCAGCACGGCCGGCACGCTGGCGGCGAGCACGCCCGCCGCCGACGCGCTGGCGGTCAGCACCGGGGCGGGGCCATGGGCCGCGAAGGCGAGGGTGGCGAACATCGTCTTGTCGCCGGCGGCGAGGATCAGGAAGGCGCCCGCGCTCGACCAGAAGGCGCCGAGCTTCCAGCCCGCGATCGGCTCGGGCGGCTTCGGCCTGGTCAGCGCACCCGATCCGCCGGCGATCAGCGCGAGGCCGAGCAGCAGCGTGATCGCGCGATGGTTTATGGTGCGCGCGACGATCGCCCCGCCCGCCGCCGCCACGCCGGCGAGGATCGCGGCCGCCAGCAGGATGCCGGCGAGCACCGCCAGCGGCCGGCGGTAGCGCCCCGCCAGCAGCGCGGCGAGGCGCTGGGTGCGGTCGCCGAACTCGAGCGCGCACGCGGCCAGGAACATCGGCAGGATGGCGTCCATGCGGGTCCGGCCTCAGCCGGCCAGCCGCACCACGACGGCGGCGACGCAGGCATCGGCGGCGGCCTCGCTGGTCTCCTCGCAGAGGATCGCGTCGCGCATCCGCTCCAGCCAGGCGGCGAGCGCGGCGGGCGCCTGGCCATGAGCGAGCGCGCGGCCGAGGCCGTCCGACAGGCGCTCGACCGGCCGCAGCCCGTGCGAGCGCGCCAGCGCGGCGAGCGCGGCGATCTCGGCGAGCGGGCGGCGCGGCAGCGCGATCTCGACCGCCTCCACCCGCCGCTTCAGCTCGGCGCGCAGCATCCGCGAATCCTCGACGCCCATCCTGCCCTCCCAGGCCCTTTCGCCGGAGCCTAGCGGATGGAGGTTGCATTCCCGTTAACCGGGCCCGCCTTGACAATGCGCCGTCGCGGCGGCAGGGATCGTCGCGATCATGGAGCGGCGGCGACGCCGCTTCTTTGCGTTTGTCGCCCGCCTGGCAGCGGGCCAGCACAGGGTTTCACGAGGTCATGGCCAAGCCGACCACCGTCAAGATCAAGCTCGTCTCGAGCGCCGATACCGGCTTCTTCTACGTCACCAAGAAGAACCCGCGCACCAAGACCGAGAAGCTGAGCTTCAAGAAATATGATCCCGTCGCGCGCAAGCACGTCGATTTCAAGGAAGCGAAGATCAAATAGCCTCGGGCTCGGGCTGGCCGGATTCCGGCGAGCCGATCGGCTCGGGCGGCTCGGCGGCGGCGGGCATGTCCTCCGCCTCGGCCGGCACATGCTCCGCCAGCAGCGCGCCGACGGTATCCAGGAAGCGCATGACCGAGATCGGCTTCGACACATATGCCTCCGCGCCGGCCGCGCGGATGCGCTCCTCGTCGCCCCGGGCGGCGAACGCCGTCACCGCCATCACCGGAATAGCGCGCAGCGCCGCGTCGGCCTTGAGCGTGGTGATGAGATCTATCCCGCTGACATGGGGAAGCTGGATGTCCATGACGATCAGCGCCGGCCGGAAGGCGCGGGCATGCGCGACCGCCTCGCGCCCGTCGCGCTCCGGCTCGGCGGCATGGCCGTGGACCCGCAGCAGATCGCAGAACAGCTTGAGATTGAGTTCGTTGTCCTCGACAACGAGCACCCGGTGGCCCACGTCACGCGCTCTCCTGCAGGCCCGAGCGTCTAGGCGATGATCCGCCGCGAGACAATCGGTCGCGATCCCGTCGAGGCCGGCCTTGCCGCGCTGGCGTGGACGCTCGGCGACGCGGATCGCGCGCGGCGGCTGCTCGCGCTGACCGGGCTGGGCCCGGCCGAGCTGCGCGCGCGGGCCGCCGAGCCGGCGCTGCTCGCCGCCACGCTCGGCTTCCTCGAGGCGCACGAGCCCGATCTCGTCGCCTGCGCCGACGCGCTGGCGCTGAAGCCCGCCGATCTGGTGGCGGCCCGCGCGGAGCTGGAGGCATGAGCCGGCCGCTGCTCATCACCGATTGCGACGAGGTGCTGCTCCACAT
>CAXTPE010000184.1:0-5406 GCA_964245925.1 uncultured Sphingomonadaceae bacterium | reverse complement strand
CCCGACGTCTACGTCACCTGCGACGTCTGCCACGGCCGCCGCTACAACCGCGAGACGCTGGAGGTGCATTTCAAGGGAAAGAGCATCGCCGACGTGCTGGGCATGACGGTGGAGGACGCCGCCGAGTTCTTCAGGGCGGTCCCCGGCATCCGCGACAAGATGCTGATGCTGGTCGAGGTGGGGCTGGGCTACGTCAAGGTCGGCCAGCAGGCGACGACGCTGTCGGGGGGCGAGGCGCAACGCGTCAAGCTCGCCAAGGAGCTCTCGCGCCGCGCCACCGGCAACACGCTGTACATATTGGATGAGCCGACCACGGGCCTGCACTTCGAGGACGTCCGCAAGCTGCTGGAGGTGCTCCACGCGCTCGTCGAGCAGGGCAATACGGTGGTGGTGATCGAGCACAACCTCGAGGTGATAAAGACCGCCGACTGGCTGATCGACCTGGGACCGGAGGGCGGCGACAAGGGGGGGGAGATCGTGGCGGTGGGCGTGCCGGAAGAGGTGGCGAAGGTGGAGAGAAGCTATACGGGGCGGTATCTGAAAGCGTTGCTGTCCCCGCCCCCGGCCATCGCGAGCGCGGTTCGATCGAAGCCGAGAACGAAGTCGAAAGTGGCGAGCCTGTCGTGAGCGATGGCGCCATATCCGGGTTTTGAATATCCTTGGGTGGCGTCTAGCGATACGAGATGCCCGAGACGAGGTTGGATGGCCGCTACAACGTCTTGCGTGGCGCGCTTATCGAAGCCCGGCAGGCGCGTGGCCTCAAGCAGATCGATCTTGCCGCCGCGCTGGGGCGCCCGCAATCCTACGTCTCCAATTATGAGCGCGGCGAGCGACGGCTGGATATCGTCGAGTTCTTCGAGATCGCGCACGCGCTTGGCGCCGATCCGATCGTGCTCCTGAAGGTCATCGCCGCGCCGGAGACCATATGATGGCGGTGATGGACGATATTCGAGCGGCGCTCATGGCGCGGCTTGATGATTTCGATATTCGCGGTTTCATCTCGCGCCGCGGTCATATCTTTCCGCTGGGCACCGATACGAAGGTGCTGAGCACGGTTTTCGAGCTCGTCTCCCGGCCGATGATCGTCGCTTGCGCCAACGCGCACGACTATGACGTCGTCGAGCCCATGGCACAGAACCATTACCCGGATTTCACGCTTCTGCCGAGGTCCGGGGTCAAGGCGCACATCGCGATCGACGTCAAGACGACCTACCGCCGCACGATCAATGGCAAGTTCTTTTACACGCTGGGCGGATACACCAGCTTCATTCGCGAACCGACGCCGAACAAGAACATTGTGCATCCCTTCTCTCACTATAAAGAGCATTGGGTGCTTGGATTTGTTTATACGCGCGCCGCCGATCGAAAGGCGGCCTTGGCAAGAACATATCATTCGGGCGAGCTGAACGACATTGTATCTCCATACAAGGACGTCGATGTCTTCGTTCAGGAGAAGTGGCGGATCGCGGGAGAATCGGCGGGAAGCGGAAACACGACGAACATCGGCAGCATGGCGGGAACGATTGATGATTTTCGTCAGGGAGCCGGGCCGTTTCACGACGAGGCCGAGTTCCTTGCCTATTGGCGTGGATACGGCAGGACAGCGGCCCAGCGAGCTGGCTATAAGAACCTGTCAGAGTTCCGAAACCGCGAACAGACCAGCGGAAGCCGACGATGATTGGTTCACATCTTCCGGATGATCGTGGGCATGATCCTTGCTCAGGATCAGTATCTCGGTCATCTCGTTCCGGTTCTCTTCGAACGATCCGACATGATAGAAGTGACGATGTGTTCTGACCGGAAAGTCCGAGTAAGACCTGGAGATTGCTCCGTTCTCGCGGTATTTGTTGCGAAGCCAGCTCGACAAGGCAAAGCTTGCTTCCATGCTGGACAGATCAAGGGCAAGCCTCTGCTCATCCTCTTCTGACCAACCGCAGAAATAATCTGTGTGGCGCCCGGCGTAGGGTGGATCGACATAGACAAAATCGCCTGGCTCGATTGCAGCGAGCGTATCCCAGCAATCCTGAGTCCTGAACTCGTAATCGCCGACAGCCACGAGATCGCGAACCCACTTGATCTGGTTCACTATCTTGGTGACATAGGCGCTGCGAAAGCGATCGGGTTTCTTGCAGAACGGCACATTGAACCCGCCGCGCTTGTTGAAGCGCATGACGCCGTTGAAGCATGCCCGATTGAGAAACAGAAAATCAAGAGAGGATGGTCTGTCATTGAAGCGGGTGCGTATCTTGTAATAATGATCTTGCCCGCTCGATCTGAGAGCCGCCCCCTCGTCAGACAAATACTCCGCCACGATATCAGGTTTTATCAGGCTGGACTGTATATCCTGATAAAAACGGATCAGATGAGGGTTTTTGTCGGCCAGCAATGCCCGCTTCGGGCGCATGTTGAACGCGACGGCGCATGAGCCGGCAAATGGCTCGACCCACCGCTGCATCTCGTCCCACTGAACATGCCGACGGATAAAGGGAACCAGCTTGGTTTTGATACCCTGCATCTTGACCGGCGGCGCCTTCACAGTGACTTCCATGCCGATCCCCAAATATCCGACTTCCGGATATTAGCGCGCGAACGAGCAATGCGCAAGCAACGGGATGACCGCATCATTGCCTTGATCCCGTCCGCCGCTCCCGCGGCACCGTCATGGCACCGCTCGGCGCGCCGCGCGTTGCCTCGCCGAACCACCCGATCCGCAGGAGCCCAAGGTCCATGAGCATCTTCGAGAGCATCAAGCACGCCATCTTCGGCGATCACGGCCCGCTCGGCGCGTTCAACCACGATGCCCCCAGGGCCGCCGCCCCGGGCCAAGCCGATACCGCGCCCCGCGCGCCCGCCTCGGCCCCGCCCGCCGCGCCGAAGCCGCAGGGCGCCGCTGTCGCCACCGCCGCCTCGCCGACGCCGGGCGCCCCCCAACCCTCGGCGCCGCCCGCCGCCGCCCGGCCGGTCGACGTGAACGCGATCCTCGCGGGCAAGGCGCAGGCCGCGGGCGCGCAGCTCGACTGGCGGCATTCGATCGTCGATCTGATGAAGCTGCTCGGCCTCGACAGCTCGCTCGCGGCGCGCGGGCAGCTCGCCGGCGAGCTCGGCTACACCGGCGCGAAGGACGGCTCGGCGGCGATGAACATCTGGCTGCACAAGGCGGTGATGGACAAGCTCGCGGCCGATGGCGGCAAGCTTCCCGCCGAGCTCGCCCACGCCTGACGGCGGGTTCACTCCCGCTCGGGCACCGGCACGTTGAAGCCGTTCAGCGTCATCGCGACCATGCAGTAGAGCCCGACCAGGTAGATCAGCTCGCTGGCGCCATGCTGGCCGAAGGTCCGGACCGCGAGGGCATAGCAGGGCTCGGGCAGGGTGCCGCCGTTGACGAGCGCGAAGGCGACGTCATAGGCGATGCTCTCCTTGTCGTTCAGGTCGGCGGGCTTGATGTTGGCGGAGAGCTCGGAGAGGCGCCGGTCGCTCATCCCCTCGCGCTCGGCGACGGCGATATGGGCGTAGATCTCATAGGCCGCGTCGAAATGCGCGCCGGTGACGAGTATGGCGATCTGGCGCGGGCCGTCGGGCAGCGTCGCCTGCATCGACATCGCCTTGGTGAGATCCCACACCGCCTTGCCGATCACCGGCTCGTGCAGCCATGGGTTCCATGGCCCCATCAGCGCGCCATCGTCGGAAAGCACCTTGAAGTCGCTGAAGTTGCTGGCGATGCCCTGCTTCATGTCGTCGTAGAGCGGCTTCTGCCCGGGCGAGAGATCGGCGGGCGGGATCAGCGGCAGGCGCATGGGGATGGTCTCCGGAGACGGTCCAGCGGCGAACCCGGGCTGCCGTGCGCGGGTTCCGTTACATCGCGGTGAAGTTGCGGCTAGGGAAGCGCGATGGCCGCCGTCACCCGCCTGGCACTCACCGATTTCCGCTCCCATGCCGATGCGCTGATCGAGTCGGCGCCGGGCTTCGTGCTGCTGACCGGCGAGAATGGCGCGGGCAAGACCAACATCCTCGAGGCGCTCTCGCTGCTCGCGCCCGGCCGCGGCTTGCGTGGCGCGACGCTGTCGGAGATGGCGCGGAGCAATGGCCCGGGCGGCTTCGCGGTGGCGGCGCGGCTCGACGACGCCACCGAGCTCGGCACGGGGACGAACGCGGCGGCGCCCGAGCGGCGGCAGGTGCGCGTCAACGGCGCGAGCGCCGCGGCCGGCGCGCTCTCGGAGCGGCTGTCGCTGGTCTGGCTGACCCCGGCGATGGACCGGCTGTTCGCGGACGCGGCCAGCCCCCGCCGCCGCTTCCTCGACCGGCTGTGCCTGGCGTGTCGGCCCGATCATGCCCGCCATGCCGCGCGCTACGAGGCGGCGATGCGCGCCCGCAACAAGCTGCTCGCCGAGCCGGACGGGGCCGATCCGGACTGGCTCGCCGCGCTGGAGGCCGGCATGGCCGAGCATGGCACGGCGCTGGCGGCGACGCGCGCGGCGGTGGTCACGGCACTGTCGGCGCGGCTCGCCGGTCAGCCGCCCGGCCCGTTCGCGCGCGCCGGGCTGAGGCTGGGCGGCTGGCTGCCCGGCGATCCTCCGCTCGCCGCCGAGCTGCGCGTCGGGCGAGGACGCGATGCCGCCGCCGGCCGCACGCTCGCCGGGCCGCACCGCAGCGACCTCCTCGTCACCCATGTCGATACCGCGCAGCCGGCGGAGCGCTGCTCGACCGGCGAGCAGAAGGCGCTGCTGATCGGCATCGTCCTCGCCCACGCCGCGCTGGTCGCCGGGATCACGGGGCGGCCGCCGATCCTGCTGCTCGACGAGGTCGCCGCGCATCTCGATCCGGGCCGGCGCGCGGCGCTGTTCGAGCGGCTCGGCCCGAGCGCCGGCCAGGTCTGGATGACGGGGACCGAGCCGGCGCTGTTCGACGGCATCGGCGCGGCCGTCCGCCTGCACGTCGGCGGTGGCGGCGCGATGCCGGCCTGAGGTCATTTCGCTTCCGAATTCGCGCTCGAATCCCTATATGCTCGCCATGGCAACATCCCCCGCTGAAAACGAATATGGCGCCTCCTCGATCAAGGTGCTGAAGGGCCTCGACGCGGTGCGCAAGCGCCCCGGCATGTACATCGGCGATACCGACGACGGCTCGGGCCTGCACCACATGGTGTTCGAGGTCTCGGACAACGCGATCGACGAGGCGCTCGCCGGGCATTGCGACCGCGTGGTCATCACGCTCAACGCCGACGGCTCGGTATCGGTCGAGGACAACGGCCGCGGCATCCCGACCGGCATCCACCCCGAGGAGGGCGTCTCCGCCGCCGAGGTCATCATGACCCAGCTCCACGCCGGCGGCAAGTTCGACAACAGCAACGACGGCAACGCCTACAAGGTGTCGGGCGGGCTGCACGGCGTCGGCGTGTCGGTGGTCAAC
>CAXTPE010000183.1:0-5431 GCA_964245925.1 uncultured Sphingomonadaceae bacterium | reverse complement strand
GGATGTAGGATACGGGGAAGAACAGGATGCCCGCCCCGAACGTCCAGCTCCGCCCGAACAGCGGCAACGCCGCCATCTTGGCCGCGCCGATCACGTTGGAGAGCAGCAGGATGGTGACGAACGCCGCCATCACCAGATCGAAATAGCGAAGTTGCCGGGCGCGCAGCGCGTCCGCCGATACCGCCGCCGGTGCGCTCCCGTCCATCCGCCCTCCCCTTGTCGCGCGGCGACCCTACAAAGCGAAGCGCCCGCCCGCCAGCCTTGGCGGCGGCCACCGTCAGGCCGCCTGCCCGGTCTCGAAGCGGGCAGCCTCCGCGAGCGAGGTGCCGGCGAGCACGCGCACCGCATCCCCGCGCACGATCGCCATCACCCGGCGGATCGCGCAGCTCGCCTCGTCGTGGCAGTCGTCGCAGCTCTGGTAGAAGTTGAGGCTGGCGCAGGGCACCAGCGCGATCGGCCCGTCCATGGTGCGGATCACGTCGGCGAAGCTCACCTCGGCCGCCGGCCGCGCGAGCCGGTAGCCGCCGCCGGGGCCGCGCTGGCTGGCGACGATCCCCGCCTTCTTGAGCTCGAGCATGATGAGCTCGAGATATTTGCGCGGCACCTGCTGCGTCTGCGCGATCTCGCCGATCTGGACCGGGCGCGGGCCGGGACGCTCGACCAGGTAGAGCAGCGCGCGCAGCGCATAGCGGGTCTTTTGCGAGAGCATGGGCGGGGATCGATTCCTCGGTTGCCCGATAGGGATAGCGGGCATTGCCCGCGCGGCGTGGCGAGAATGGGGCAGCGAGCAGGACACGCGCCGGCTCGCTTTCCTTTGACGCGCGCAGGCGTTAAGGCGCCGCGTGGACGATCGCCTGACGATGAGGGCCTGTTGGCGAAGGAAGAACTGCTCGAGCTGCGCGGCCAGGTGGTCGAGCTGCTGCCCAACGCGATGTTCCGCGTGAAGCTCGAGAACGACCACGAGATACTGGGGCACACCGCCGGCAAGATGCGCAAGAACCGCATCCGCGTGCTGGTGGGCGACGAGGTGCTGGTCGAGCTCACCCCCTATGACCTGACCAAGGGCCGCATCACCTATCGCTTCAAATAATCGGCGCGGAGAGCCAAGTGCAGCCCCCCCGCCCGATCCCCGCCTTCGTGCTGGCCTCGGCGAGCCCCCGGCGGCTCGCGCTGCTCGCCCGGCTCGGCGTCGTGCCGGACGCGATCGATCCCGCCGACATCGACGAGGCGCCGCTGCCGGGCGAACTCCCCCTCCCCCACGCCCGCCGCCTCGCCGCCGCCAAGGCCGCCGCGATCGCGCCGCGCCATCCGGGCGCACTGGTGCTGGCCGCGGACACGGTCGTCGCGGTCGGCCGACGCATCCTGCCGAAGGCGGAGGACGAGGGGACCGCCGCCGCCTGCCTGGCGCTGCTCTCCGGGCGGCGCCACCGCGTCCATTCGGCGGTGACGCTGATCGATGCCGAGGGACGCGCGCGGCACCGCTCCTCCACCAGCACTATCGCCTTCGCCCGGCTCGGCCGCGCCGACATCGAGCGCTATGTCGCCGGCGGCGAATGGCGCGGCAAGGCCGGCGGCTATGCCATCCAGGGCGCCGCCGAGTCGCTCGTCCGCTTCCTGTCCGGCAGCCACTCGGGCGTGGTCGGGCTGCCGCTGTTCGAGACGCGCGCGCTGCTCCTCGCGGCGGGCGTCGCGGGTGCCTGAGTGGCTCTACGAGGACGGCATCGGCGAGCGCCGCGCCGCGCTGATCGATGGCGGCGCGATCGTCGCGGCGCTGATCGAATGCGACGATGACGGCCCCCGGCTCGGCGCGGTGCTGCCCGCCAGGCTGGGGCCGCGCACGCCGGGCGGTGCGCTGGCGCGGCTGGAGGGCGGCGGCGAGGCGCTGCTGCCGGCGGTGCCGGAGCGGCTCGGCGAGGGCGCCGCGCTGCTGGTCGAGATCGTCCGCGAGGGCATCCCCGAGCACGGCAACCCCAAGCCGCCGCGCGCCCGGCCGGCGCCGCCCGGCGCGGCGCCATCCGCCGGCCCGAGCCTGCTCGATCAGATCCGCGCCACCGGCCTGCCCGTGGCGCAACCCCTCGCGCATGGCCCGGACCTGCTCGAGGCGGCCGGCTGGTCGGAGCTGCTGGAGGAGGCCACGCACGGCCGCATCGCCTTTCCCGGCGGCCTGCTGCGGATGGCGCTCACACCGGCGATGACGCTGTTCGACGTCGACGGGACGCTGCCGCCCGTGGCGCTCGCCATCGCCGGCGCCGCGGCGGCGGGTGCCGCGATCCGCCGGCTGGACATCGGCGGCTCGATCGGGATCGACCTGCCGACGCTCGCCGGCAAGGCGGAGCGCCAGGCCGCCGCCGCCGCGCTCGACGCCGCGCTGCCGCCGCCGTTCGAGCGGACCGCGGTCAATGGCTTCGGCTTTCTCCAGGTCGTGCGACGGCGCGAGCGGCCGTCGCTGCCCGAGCGAATCGCCGCCGATCCGCTCGGCGCCGCCGCCCGCGCGCTGCTGCGCCGCGCCGAGCACGGCGGCGCCGGCGCCGCGACGCTGGTGGCCGGGCGCCGGCTGACCGCCTGGCTGGAGGCGCATGCCGCCTGCCGCGATGCGCTGGCGCGGCGGCGCGGCGGCGCGATCCGCTTGCGGTGCGATCCCGCGCTTTCCATATCGGGTGGGCATGTCGAGCCACGTTCCTCCTGAGGCGCCGTCGCGCGCCCGCTGCGCGCTGTGCGGCAAGCCGGTCGCGGCGGCGCACGCGCCGTTCTGCGGCGCCGGCTGCCGCGACCGCGACCTGCTCAACTGGCTCGGCGAGAGTTATCGCGTGCCGCTCGCGCCGAACGCCGACGACGAGGATCCCGGCGGGCTGGACAGCGCGCCCGAGCCACCTCTATAGGCGCCCCTTCCGGCCCCGCCGGCGCCCAGGTAGCTCAGTTGGTAGAGCACGTGACTGAAAATCACGGTGTCGGCGGTTCGATCCCGTCCCTGGGCACCATGCCGCTCGGTGATCCACGCTATCGGACCAGTGACGAGGACGTCGCTGTCCGAGAAGCCACCGGACATTCGCCTCGTTCCCGGGCACCGCTTCGACAGCCGTGGCCCGTCGGCATGCGCCCGCAATCTGTCGCATCCTATCAAGACCTTGCCGGCGCGCGCTCGTAATGCGGCCGCCTACGTCGCCACGGACCGCCGCAACCCTGCGGATCCCGAGCAGAGCGGCGGCATGGGAGGATCGATGATGACCGCACGCACCGCAGGCACCGCAGGCAGGGCGACGGCGCTGCTGCTGACCGCAGGGATGATGTCGCCGGGCTGGGCGCAGGAGGCGACGCCGCCGGGCGGCGCCCAGAGCGCGGTCGCGGCAGCCGATCCGGCCCCGGCCACGGCCCTGGCGGACACCTCCGGCGACATCGTCGTCACCGCGCGGCGACGCGAGGAGAATATCGAGAAGGTGCCGATCGCGATCACCGCGATCGGCCGCCAGGCGCTCGCCGCGCGATCGATCTTCTCGGAGAATGATCTCCAGTCGGCGGTCCCGGGTCTCACCATCCGGCAGAACGGCAGCGCCAACCAGTTCAACTATTCGATCCGCGGCCAGAGCGTCGACACCTACACCAACTCGCCGCCCGGCGTGCTGCCCTATATCGACGACGTCCAGGTCGCGAGCCACGCCGCGACGCAGTTCTACGATCTCGAGGGCATCCAGGTGCTGAAGGGGCCGCAGGGCACGCTGTTCGGCCGCAACACCACCGGCGGCGCGGTCCTCTACCAGACGGCCAAGCCCGGCGACACGTTCGGCGGCTATGTCGACGGGCGCTATGGCAGCTATGATTCGCGGCATATCGAGGGCGCCGCCTCGCTGCCGATCGATCCCGCGATCGGCCTGCGGATCGCCGGCAGCTATACCGGCGGCGGCGCCTATGTCCGCAACCTCGCCACCGGCAAGCGGCTCGGCGAGCAGGATCAGAAGTCGCTGCGCGGCACGCTGCTGCTGCGGCCGGGCACGTCGCTGACCAACAGCACCGTGGTGCAGTACAGCCGCGATCGCGGCACGAACACGCCGAGCGAGGCCTTTTCGTCCTACGCCTGCGGCTCGACGTACAAGGGCACGCCGCTCTATTCGGCGGCATCCTGCCTGTACGGGCCGGGCTCGCCCGCGTTCGACGCCTATATCGCCGCGCATCCGAATCTCTATCCGGGCGGCGTCGACGCCTATACCGCCCGCCAGAACGCGCTCGGCCCCTGGAAGGCGGATGTGAACTATCCGCTGTTCCATCGCGCCCGCAGCCTGTTCGCGATCAACACGACCACCTGGAACGCGACGCCGGACCTCACGATCAAGAACATCCTCGGCTACAACAAGTCGACCTCCGACGACGGCTTCGACTATGACGGCACGCCCTATCCGATCTTCCAGGCCGGCGGCATCCCGACCGCCGACGCGACCTCGGCGACCAATCTCTCGAGCTTCGGGCTGAGCACGCGCCAATTCTCGGAGGAGTTCCAGTTGCAGGGCAAGGCGCTGGACGGCCGCCTCGTCTATGTCGTCGGCGCCTATTATCTCGATCAGCGCGACATCGCGGACTCCAACCTGCTCGCGTTCGATTTCAGCCCGATCGCGCCCGGCATCGCGCTGCGCTATCATCAGCGCAGCGTCGATCGCTCGCTCGCCGGCTTCGTGCAGGCGACCTACAAGCTGACCGATCGGCTCAGCCTCACCGGCGGCTTCCGCTACTCGCAGGACAGGCAGTCGGCGACCCAGCTCGCCGGCTCGATCTTCGGCGCCGCCGACGAGCATGTCCGCTCGCACAAGCCGAGCTGGACCGCGAGCATCGACTATCAGGCGACGCCCGCGTTGCTGGTCTACGCGACCACGCGCGGGAGCTGGCGGACCGGCGGCTTCAACTACAGCGTGGCGCCGATCCAGCAGACCGCGGCGCAGGGCGGCAATCTGTTCAAGCCCGAGACCACCGAGGACGTCGAGCTCGGCGCCAAATATTCCGGCCGCGATCTCGGCGTGCCGGTCACGCTGAACGTGGACGTCTTCAACCAGTGGGTCAGCGACATCCAGCGCGCGGCCTATGTGGTCGGCGCCGGCGGATCGCCGACGCTGCTGACCATCAACGTGCCGAAGGCCGAGATCACCGGCGTCGAGGCCGATCTCTCGATCCGCCCGGCGCCCTGGCTCCAGCTCGGCGCGTCCGGCGCCTATACCGACGCGCGCTACACCAACGGCAGGCTCACGCTGCTGGGCAGCGCGCTCAGCTACGGCCCGTTCGCCGACACGCCGAAGCTGACCGGGACCGCCTTCGTCGAGGCATCCCGGCCGCTCGGCGAGGGCGCGGGCACGCTCCGGCTGCGCGCGGACGTCTACAGCCAGAGCCGGATGAACTTCTCCAACGTCGGCGCGACGATCGCGCCGGGCACCACCATCCCGTCCTACACGCT
>CAXTPE010000182.1:0-5433 GCA_964245925.1 uncultured Sphingomonadaceae bacterium | reverse complement strand
CGGCTCGCGGGGATCGGGCCGGTGGCGCTCCGCTCGCTGTCCTGCGTCTACACGAGCACGGCGAACGGTCGCTTCCTGATCGACGCGCACCCCGACATGCCGGGCGTGCTGGCGGTCTCGGCCTGCTCGGGCCACGGCTTCAAGCATTCGGCCGCGATCGGCGAACTCGTCGCGGAGCGCGTGCACGGCGACCTTCGGCTCGCCCCCTTCGCGCTGGCCGGGCACCGCTAGCCGGAGCGCCGCGGGTGCGGGCATCGTCGTGGCGATGCGGGCTTGCCGCGCCGCGCTTGACATCATCGGAGCGCCGGTCGAGATCGCGCCGTGGTCGGCAAGGAGCGGGTGATGGCGGTCGAAGGTTCATGGGATTGCGTGATGAAGACGCGGGCGGGTCCGCAGGCGTTCGTGCTCACCATCCAGCGCGACGGCGACAGCTTCACGGGCACCAACAGCAGCCCGACCGACAGCGTCGATCTCAACGACGGCAAGATCGACGGCGACACCCTCACCTGGACGATGTCGATCACCAAGCCGATCCCGCTCAAGCTGCGCGGCAGCGCGACCGTCGATGGCGACAGCCTGACCGGGATCGTCGACGGCGGCGTGCTGGCCGGCAAGATGCCGCTGACCGGAACGCGCAAGGTGCTGGGCGTGGCGTAGAGCAGGATGGACCTCGCACCACCGTTCGTCCCGGGTGCGGTCGAAGCCTGTCCCGAGCGCCAGTTTTAGAGCGTTTTCGAAGCAGGTGGAATCACCTGCCGGCTCGGAAAACGCGGCAGATCAACAATCCAGAGCGGCCGATCCGATGCGATCTGATCGAGAACCGATCTAGAAGGCAGTCGCAGGCGCAGCACGAGGCGCCGTGTGTCGACTGCGGGGAACCGGGTTAAGGCGGGCTACGTCCCGAGCGGCGGCGACTCGCGGCGGACGCGTACCAGCCCGGTATGCGCCACCAGGCCGCCGTCGATCGCGATCGCCTGGCCGGTGATGTAGGAGGCGTCTTCGGACGCCAGGAACAGCATCAGCTTCGCCACCTCGGCCGCCCGCCCGAACCGGCCGAGCGGGATGCGATCGAACCAGGGCCGCACGCCACCGGGCATCCGGTCCATATGCGCGGTCATCGCGGTGTCGCCGATCACGCCCGGGCAGACCGCGTTCGCGCGGATGCCGTCGCCGGCATAGTCGAGCGCGAGCGAGCGGGTGAAATTGACGAGCCCGCCCTTGGCGGCGTTATAGGCGGCCTGCGCGAAATCGCCGGCGAGCCCGCAGATCGAGGCGGTGTTGACGATCGCGCCGCCGCCGCCCGCCTGCATGCGCGGCAGCACGCGCCGCGTGACGTAGAACGCCGAACTCAGGTTGACGCCGATCATCGCGTCCCACACCGCCGGCGTGGTGTCGGTCGCCGTGCCGAAGCGGCCGACGCCGGCGTTGTTGAACAGCGCGTCCACGCCGCCCAGCCAGCCGATCGCGGCATCGATCGCCGTCGCGACCTTTGCCCCGTCCGCCACGTCGCATGCGAAGAAGCGGGTCGCCGCGCCGAGCCGATCCTGCGCCGCGCCGCCGGTCTCCGGGTTCAGATCGAC
This sequence comes from uncultured Sphingomonadaceae bacterium, assembly GCA_964245925.1. Taxonomy (GTDB): domain Bacteria; phylum Pseudomonadota; class Alphaproteobacteria; order Sphingomonadales; family Sphingomonadaceae; genus Solisphingomonas. The sequence goes on along the minus strand of CAXTPE010000182.1, from coordinate 3,853 downwards.
GATCGCGACCCTGGCGCCCTCGGCGACGAGCTGCCCGGCGGCGGCCAGGCCGATGCCGGCGGCGCCGCCGGTGACGATCGCGGCCTTGCCCGCGAACCTGCCGATCGTGCCGCTCACCGATCCATCAGGCGTGCCGGCCGGGGCGCATCTGGAGATTGGCGACGCCGCGCAGATTGGTGAGACCCAGGCGGCGCGAGCGCGAGGGATCGACCGCATGGTCCGGATAGCGGCTGAACAGCTCCTCGAGCGCGATCCGCATCTCCAGCCGCGCGAGGTGGATGCCGAGGCATTTGTGGATGCCGTAGCCGAAGTAGATCGAGCGCTGGTCCATATCGCGGCCGACGTCGTAGCGATCGGCCTCGGCGAAGGCGCGCTCGTCGCGCGTCGCGCTGGCGGTCAGCAGCATGGTGCGCGAGCCGGCGGGGATCGTCACGCCATGCAGGGTCACGTCCTCGCTGGTGGTGCGGCCCTGCATCTGCGAGGGCGGATCGTAGCGCAGCAGCTCCTCGACCGCCGCCGGGATCAGCGACGGATCGGCCTGGAGCTTCGCGCGCTGATCGGGGAAGTGGTGGAGCGCGATCAGCCCGCTGGCGAGCGCCTTCGCCACCGTCTCGTGGCCGGCGGTGGCAAGCTCGATGAAATGCGTCGCGATCTCCATGTCGTCGAGCCGGCGCAGCCCGCCGGCCTCGTCCTTGACCTCGGTGTTGATGAGCAGCGTGATGACGTCGTCGCGCGGATTGGCGCGGCGCGCGGCGGCGAGGCCGTGGAAGAACCCGTGCTGCTCGATCTGCGCGGTCAGCGCGGCCCGCGGATCAAGATCGTCGCCGCGCAGCAGCGGCGCGTTGGCGCGCTCGTGCAGCTCGCGGCGGTTCTCCAGCGGGATGTCGATCAGCTCGCAGATCACCGCCAGCGGCAGCTCGACCGTGAAGTCGTGGACGAAATCGACCTCCTCCCGCCCGTCGAGCGCCTCAAGCAGCGCCACCGCCTTCGCGCGGATGAACGGCTCGAGCGCGGCCATGCGCACGTTCGTGAACACCTTGCCGACCAGGCCCTTGTGCCAGCTGTGATCGGGCGGATCGCGCAGGATCAGGAGCGGCATCCCCTTCTCCGCGCCCTCGATCGTGATCCCCTCGCCGGACACGAAGCGCTTCGCGTCGCGATGCGCGGCTATCACGTCGTCGTAGCGCGACAGCGCCCAGAAGTTCATCTCGGGATTGTGATAGACCGGCGCCTCGTCGCGCAGCCGCCGGAAGACGGGATAGGGATCGAGCACGTTCTCGGGCGCATAGGGATTATAGGCGACCATCGGCACTCCGCATCATCGCCGGGGCATCATCGCCGGGCAGCATCGGCCGCGCGGCGACGGTCGGCAATCCGGGCGCGCATCGATCGTCGGCGCGATGGCGGCTCAGGCGGCGATCCGCGCGAGCCGGCCGCGGATGATCGCCTCGGCGTCGGCGACGATCCGGCCGACCAGCTCGGCGCAGCTCGGCACGTCGTGGATCAGCCCCTGCACCTGCCCGGCCCACACCAGCCCCGCGTCGATGTCGCCGGTCTCGAGCGCGATGCGGCCCCTGGCGCCGGATACCAGCGGCTGGACGTCCGCGAACACCGCGCCCTCGCGCGCGCTGATCGCGACCACCTCGTCCGACACGCTGTTGCGCGCGACGCGGCCGGTGTTGTGGAACTTGCGGAAGATCAGGTTGGTGCCGCGCTCGTCGTTGGCGACGATCAGCTGCTTGACGTTGTCGTGGATCGGCGCTTCCTTCGTCGCGCAGAAGCGGGTGCCCATGTTGATGCCGTCGGCGCCGAGCGCGAGTGCCGCGGCGAGCCCGCGCCCGTCGCCGAAGCCGCCGCTGGCGATCATCGGGATCGTCACCCGGTCGGCGGCGGCGGGGATCAGGATCAGGCCGGGGATGTCATCCTCGCCGGGGTGCCCGGCGCACTCGAAGCCATCGATCGAGATCGCGTCGACCCCCATCCGCTCGGCCGAAAGCGCGTGGCGCACCGCGGTGCACTTGTGGATGACCTTGACGCCATGCGCCTTGAACTCGTCGACATGCTCCTGCGGCTTGTGGCCGGCGGTCTCGACGATGGTGATGCCGCTGTCGATGATCGCCTGGCGATAGGCGGCATAAGGCGGCGGGTTCACCGATGGGAGGATGGTGAGGTTCACGCCGAACGGCTTGTCGGTCATCGTCCGGCAGCGATCGATCTCGCGGCGCAGGTCGTCGGGCGTCGGCTGGGTGAGCGCCGTCAGGATGCCGAGCGCGCCGGCGTTCGATACCGCCGCCGCGAGCTCGGCGCGGCCGACCCACATCATGCCGCCCTGCACGATCGGATGCTCGATGCCGAGCAGTTCGGTGAACCGCGTCTTCAACGCCATGCCGCCACCCTATCCTCCGATACGCCGCTAGAGCGCGCGCGCGATGACCATCCGCTGGATGTCCGACGTGCCCTCGTAGATCTGGCAGACGCGCACGTCGCGATAGATTTTCGCGACGCCATATTCCTCGAGATAGCCGTAGCCGCCGAGCGTCTGGAGCGCGCCCGAGCAGACCGCCTCGGCGGTCTCGGACGCGATCAGCTTGGCCATCGAGGCTTCCTTGAGGCACGGCTGGCCGGCGTCCTTCAGCGCGGCGGCGTGCAGCGTCAACTGGTGCGCCGCCTCCAGCCTGGCGGCGAGATCGGCGAGGCGGAAGCCGACCGCCTGATGCTCGATGATCGGCTTGCCCATCGAGGTGCGGTCGCGCGCATAGCCGATCGCGATGTCGAGCGCGGCCCGCGCCATGCCGACGCACTGCGCGGCGATGCCGATCCGCCCGGCCTCGAGGTTGGAGAGCGCGATGCGATAGCCCTGCCCCTCGCGCCCCAGCAGCAGCTCGTCCTCGACGAAAAGCCCCTCGAAGCGCAGCGCGCAGGTGTCGGACGCGGCCTGGCCGAGCTTGTGCTCGACCTTGTCGACCAGATAGCCGGGCCGATCGGTGGGGACGAGGAAGGCGGAGATGCCCTTCTTGCCCGCCTCGGGATCGGTGACGGCGATCACCATCGCCAGCCCCGCGATGCGCCCGGAGGTGATGAACTGCTTGCCGCCGTCGATCCGCCAGCCGCCGTCGACCTTCGTGGCGCGGGTGCGGATCGCGGATGCGTCCGAGCCGGCGTCGGTCTCGGTCAGCGCGAAGGCGCCGATCGTGGTGCCGCCGGTGAGCCCGGGGAGGAAGCGCGCCTGCTGGGCGGCGCTGCCGTCCTTGAGCAGGCCCGACACCAGGATGCTGTTCTGGATCGACACGATCGTCGAGAGCGCGCCGTCGGCCGCCGCGATCTCGATCAGCGCGAGCGCATAGGAGACATAGTCCGCGCCCGCGCCGCCCTGCGCCTCGGGCGCGGTCATCGCCATCAGCCCCATGCCGGCGAGCTCCGCGAACAGCCTGGGCGGATAGCCGCCGGCCGCCTCGAACGCCGCCGAGCGCGGGCGCAGCTCCGCCTGCGCATAGTCGCGGACGGCGTCGCGGATCGCGAGCTGGATCTCGCCGAGGATCATCGCCGCGCCATCAACCCATCGTCGGGATGATGAAGGCGTCGCTGACCCGCGCCGGTCCGCCGTCCTCGGCCTGCGCGGGAAGCACCGATCCGTCCGGCCAGCGCCCGGTGATCGTCTTCACGCGCGTCCAGAAGCGCACGCCCTCCATGCCGTGCTGGTTGGTGTCGCCGAACGCCGAGCGCTTCCAGCCGCCGAAGCTGTGATAGGCGACCGGCACCGGGATCGGCACATTGACGCCGACCATGCCGACCTGGACACGGGCGGCGAACTCGCGCGCGGCATGGCCGTTGCGGGTGAAGATCGCGACGCCGT
>CAXTPE010000181.1:0-5438 GCA_964245925.1 uncultured Sphingomonadaceae bacterium | reverse complement strand
CGGCTCGCGCAGCACGTAGCCGCGGCCCCAGACGGTCTCGATGTAGTTCTTGCCCTGGCTCGCGTTCGCGAGCTTCTTGCGGAGCTTGCAGATGAACACGTCGATGATCTTGAGCTCGGGCTCGTCCATGCCGCCGTAGAGATGGTTGAGGAACATCTCCTTGGTGAGCGTCGTGCCCTTGCGGAGCGAGAGCAGCTCCAGCATCGCATATTCCTTGCCGGTCAGGTGGACGCGGCTGCCATCGACCTCGACCGTCTTGGCGTCGAGATTGACCGAGAGCTTGCCGGTGCGGATGACCGACTGGCTGTGGCCCTTGGAGCGGCGCACGACCGCGTGGATGCGGGCGACCAGCTCCTCGCGGTGGAACGGCTTGGTGACATAATCGTCGGCGCCGAAGCCCAGCGCGCGGACCTTGCTGTCCAGCTCGCCGATGCCCGACAGGATCATCACCGGCGTCTGCACCTTGGCGACGCGCAGCTTCTTGAGAACGTCGTAGCCGTGCATGTCGGGCAGGTTGAGATCGAGGCAGATGATGTCGTAATCATAGAGCTTGCCGAGATCGAGCCCCTCCTCGCCGAGATCGGTCGTGTAGACGTTGAAGCCCTCGGTATGGAGCATGAGCTCGATGGCCTTGGCGGTCGTCGGCTCGTCCTCGATCAGCAGCACGCGCATGCCAGAAATCCCCGTATCGTTCAGGTCGCGACCGACCCCGCCGTTAACCATTAGCGGAATGACCGAGAAAGGTTAATGGCCGATAAACGGCGTTTCGCTTGTCGCGCCCACAGCGGCGTGGGAGGAGCATCCATGCTCCTCGCCGATCGCATCCTCTTCATCGACGCCGAGGCGATCGTGCTCGACAAGCCGGCGGGGCTGCCGGTGGATGCGCCGCGCGACGGCGCGCTCGCGGTGGAGAATCACCTCGATTCCCTGCGATATGGTTTCCAGCGGCGGCCGGCGGCGGCGCACCGGCTGGATCGCGACACGAGCGGGTGCCTGCTGCTGGCGCGCAACCCGAAGGCGCTGGCGCGGTTCGGCGCGGCGTTCGAGGCGGGCGAGGTGACCAAGGACTATCTCGCGGTGGTCGACGGCGTGCCGGCCGAGCGCGCGGGGACGATCCATCAGCCGCTCGCCAAGGTCTCGACAGCGCGCGACGGCTGGCGGATCGTGCCCGGCCGCAAGGGCAAGCCGGCGACCACCGACTGGGAGCTGATCGAGATCGCCGGCGGGCGCGCGCTCCTCCGCCTGCGGCCGCGCACCGGGCGGACGCACCAGTTGCGCGTGCATGCGGCGAGCGGGCTCGGCCTGCCGATCGTGGGCGATCCGGTCTATGGGCGCGGCGGTTCCCAGATGCTGCTGCATGCGGCGCGGATCGTCGTGCCGCGTGGCGCCAAGCCGGCGATCGACGTGACCTCGCCGCTGCCCGAGCGGTTCGGCGCCTTCGCGCGGGCGCATGCCGCCGCCTGAGCCGCCACCCCTGCCCGAGGCGGCGCTGTCCGAGCGCTTCCTCGCGGCGACCGGCCCCGGCGGGCAGAACGTCAACAAGGTGGCGACCGCCGTCCAGCTCCGCCTCGACGTGTTCGCGCTGCGGCTCGCGCCGGAGGTGTTCGCGCGGCTGCGGCACATCGCCGGCAGCCGGATGACGACCGGCGGCGAGATCGTCCTCACCGCGCGTACCCACCGCACTCGCGAGGCGAACCGCGAGGAAGCGCGGCGCCGGCTCGCGCAGATGCTCGCCGACGCGCTTGTCCGCGAGGCGCGGCGGGTGAAGACGCGGCCGACGCGCGCCGCCCGGGTGCGCCGCGTCGAGGCCAAGGCGCAGCGCGGTGCCGTGAAGAAGGGTCGCGGGCGGGTGAGCTTGGAGTGACATGAGCCCTCTCCCCGCCGGGGAGAGGAAGAAGGGAGCCGGGATGTACGACTTCGTCATAGCCGCCGACGACAAGGCGACGCTCTACCGCGATCTCGCGCGGGCGCTCGATGCGCTCACCGCCGGCGAGCCGGACGCGATCGCCAACATGGCGAACGCGGCGGCGCTGCTGTGGGAGACGCTGCAGGATCTCAATTGGGCGGGCTTCTACCGCGTGGTCGGCGATGGGCTGGTGCTGGGGCCGTTCCAGGGGCGGCCGGCGTGCATCCGCATCGCGTTCGGCAGCGGCGTCTGCGGCGCGGCGGCGGCGAGCGGGGAGGTGCGTCGGGTCGACGACGTCCATGCCTTTCCCGGCCACATCGCCTGTGACGTGGCGTCCGCCTCCGAGCTGGTCGTGCCGGTGTTCGCGGGCGGAATGCTGGTCGCGGTGCTCGATCTCGACAGCCCCGCGCCGGCGCGGTTCGACGCCGACGACGAGGCGGGCTGCGTCGCGCTGATGGCGCTGCTCGGGCCGCGCATCGCGAGCGCTCGGGCGGGCTGAGCGCGCTGGCCCGGATCGGGACAGCGGCGCCGCCGGAACGATGGCCGGGCGTCGGCGTAATCGCTAATGTGCCGTCAAGCATTCCCCGCGGCCGGGGCGGCGGACAGGCTTGAAAGACAAGGGGATTGATAACCATGCGGATGCGCGGGATTGCAGCGGTTGCGGCGATGGCGGCGGTGCTCGCGCCGGTCGCCGCCGACTCGGCGATGGTGTCGGGGGCGGCGGCGGTGGCCGGCGGCGCGTGGAGCGGATCGCCCCCGCCGATGGGGCCCCCGCCGGGCGGCGGCTATCATCCCGGGCCGCCGCCGGGCGGCTGGAGCGGCGGTGCTGGCGGCCCCGGCATGCCCCCGCCGCCGCCACCGGGCGGCTGGCACGGCGGCGATCATGGTGAATGGCACGGCGGCGATCATGGCGGCTGGCGCGGCGGCCATGGCTACACCACGCCGCCCTATGTCTACACGACGCCCGGCTACAGCTATTCCTATCCGGGCTATGGCTATCCCGGCGGCGGCTATGGCTATCAGGGTGGTGGTTATGGCGGCGGCGTCGTCGTCGCGCCGGGAACCACCGTGATCGTCTCGCCGTCGACCACGGTCGTCACCACGACGACGACCTGGGAGGACGAGGACGTCGTCGTCCACCGCTATGTCAAGCGTCGGCCCATCCATCGGGTCCGAGTGCATAGGTGCGGGTGCGGCTGCTGCTGAAGCGGCCCGCCGGCCCGTCGCCGGCGAAATCCATCTGATCGACGGTCAGCAGCCCCGGCGTGATCCGCAGCAGGTTGAAGCTGTTGGGGGTGCCGCGCCGGCGCCATGACGTCGCGGTGCCGGCCTGCACGACCATGACCTGAGGATCGGTCGAGAGCCGCGGTCCGCCGATCCGGGCCGATGCGGCGTGGTTGTGCCCGGCCATCAGCAGATGGACCCGCGACTCGCGCACCGCCGCCAGCGCGCGGTGCGCGCCGCGCAGCGCCGCGTCGATCGCGCCGGCGTCGCCATCGGGCAGGGGCACGAGCGGGTGGTGCGTCACGAGCAGGCGGATCGCGTTCGCCGGCGCTCGCGCGAAGGCCTCGCCGATGCCGGCGATCTGGAGCCGCGTCAGCCGCCCGTCCTTGATCGTCAGGCCGTGCGCGCTGAACAGGCCGAGCACGGCGATCTCGGCATCGGCGAAGAACGCGGTGCGGCCGCGCGCGACAATCCGGCAGTAGCGCCCGAGCGGCGCGAGCAGGCGGCGCGCGACGTTCCACAACGGGATGTCGTGGTTGCCGGGCACCACGACGAGCGGCATGCCCGCCGCCTCCAGGCCGCGCAGGAACGCATCGGCTTGCCGGAACTGGGCGGTGCGGGCGCGCTGGGTGAGGTCGCCGCTCACCACGACGACATCGGGGCGCAGCCCGACCAGCGCGGCATGCAACGCGGCGACCACCGCCGGATCATGCGCGCCGAAATGCAGGTCCGAGATCTGGGCGATGGCGCGCATCAGCGCGCCTCGTCTTGCGGCGGCGCCACCACGCGGAGCGCGCCGGGCCGGATCGCGAAGCGCAGCGGGAACGCCATATGCTCGACCTCGCCGTCGATGCCCACGCGGACGCGCCCGCCGCGCCCGTTCACCACCAGCGTGGCGCATTCGCCGAGCGCGTCGAAATCGCGCTCCGGATCGGCGCGGCCGGCGAGCGCGCGGATCGCGAACCACAGCAGCCGGGTGCGCGAGCGGCGCGTCACCGCATAGACCGAGAGCGTGCCGTCGCTGAGCGAGCCGCGCGTGCCGAGCCTGCCCGCGTCGAGCCGGTAGCCGTTGTTGCCGACGAACAGCAGCGGCGTCGCCGCCCGACGCTCGTCGCCGTCGAGCCGGAGGCGCAGGCGGTGGTGCGGCAGGCGGCGCAGCGTCGCGCCGGCGGCGGGGATGGTGGCGAGCCATTTGGGGATGCCGTGGCGCTCGCGCACCGCCTCGCGCTCGGCGACCATCTGCGGATAGAGGCCGATCGAGGCGTTGTTGATGAAGCTGCGGTCGTTGAGGCTGGCGATGTCGATCGCGCGGACCGAGCCGGTGACGGCGAGGCGGGCGGCGCCCGCGAGATCGGCCGGCACGCCGAGATCGCGGGCGAGATGGTTGAGCGTGCCGAGCGGCAGCACGGCGAGCGCGGGCGCGTCCTCCAGCCCCGCCAGCACGCCCGCGGCGCAGCTCTGGGTGCCGTCGCCGCCGCCGATCGCGATCCGCTCGGCGCCGCCGCGCGCCGCCGCCCGGATCGCATCGGCGAGCGTGTCGCAGCCGAGCACGCGCACGTCGGCGCGCGCGCCGGCGGCGGCGAACGCCTCCTCCAGCCGGGGCACGAGCGCATCGCCATGCGACGCGGCCGCCCCGCCGGCACGGTTGACGAGGACCAGGATGGGTGCGGCGGTCAGGGCGGCGCCGCTCAGCTCAGCCGGTCGAGCGCGTCGTCGCCCAGGCCGCCGGGGATAATCATCAGCGGGCAAGGCATGCGGCCGGCATCGGCGCCCGCGAAATGCTCGACCAGCGGCCCCGGCGTGCTCGCCGCCGCGCCGAGCACGAGCGCGGCGATGTCGGGCCGCTCGTCGAGGAAGGCGCGGATCGTCGCCGGCCCGTCGCCCTGGCGCACGGTGATCGCGGGGCGGATGCCGAGCTCGTCGACCAGCTCGCCCGCCGCCTGCGCCACCATCGCCTCGGCGCGCAGCTGCGCCTCCTCCTCCATCGCCGCCTGCACGCCGCCCCACTGGACGAACTCCTGCGGCGGCACCAGCGCGAGGATCTGGACGGCGCCGCCGGTCTTGGCGGCGCGGCGCGCGGCGAAGCGCAGCGCGATGCGCGCCTCGGGCGTCTCGTCGATGATGACCAGATAGGTGCGCATGGCCGCCGAGCCTGCGGCATCGCGGGGATGCGCGCAAGCCGGGCGCGGCCTTGACCCCCTCGCCGATGTGGCGGAAAAGCGTTGCTCCCCGCCTTGCCGAGATAGCCGCCGCATGCCGATCGAGCTGAAGATGCCCGCGCTTTCCCCGACGATGGAGGAGGGGACGC
>CAXTPE010000180.1:0-5469 GCA_964245925.1 uncultured Sphingomonadaceae bacterium | reverse complement strand
GGACGAACAGCATGTCGGCCGGCGGCAGGTGCCAGGCCGCGCGGTCGCTCGCCACGACGATCCCGTCCTCGCGCAACGAGCCCACGAAGGCGCGATCACCGAAGTCGAACGCGCCCGGCCGATTGAGCTCCGCCATGATGACGTCGAGCATCCGGGCCAGCACCGGCGCTTGCCGCCGCGTCATGTCCTCGGTCAGGATGCCGGCGGCGATGGCGGCGGCGAGCAACCCGCCGCGATCGTCCGCCAACCCCGCCTCCAGCAGGCGGCGGTAGCCGTCGCTGGTGGCGCCGCTCACCGGCCGGGCCGCGCCGAAATCGAGCAGCACCAGCCGACCGCCTTCGGGCTGGTAGCGATAATTGGCGAAATTGGGATCGGTCTGCATCGCGCCGAACTCGAACAGCTCGCGCAGCACCAGGCCGATGAGCGCGCGGACGACGGCGTCGCGGGTCTCCTGCGGCGCATCGACCAGGGTCTCGATGGCGACGCCGTCGACGAAGCTCATCGCCAGCACGCGCGGCGTCGTGAACTCCGCGTCGAGCACCGGCACCACGAAGCCCGGCGCGTCGGCCAGCAGCGCGCCGAAGCGGCGCATCTGCTCGCCCTCGCGCAGATAGTCCGCCTCCTCCCGCAACTGCCGCTTCGCCTCCTCCAGCAGCGGCCGGACGTCGAGCCCGGCGGGCAGCAGGCCCGAGACGCGCAGCAGCGTCGCGACGTTGTCGACGTCGGCGGCGATGCTCTCGGCGACGCCGGGATACTGCACCTTGATCGCGAGCAGCCGGCCGTCGCGCGTGGTGGCGCGATGAACCTGGCCGATCGACGCGGCGGCGATCGGGCTCGGCTCGAAGCGGGCGAGGCGCGAGCGCCAGTCGCGGCCCCATTGCCTCGCCAGCACCTCCTGGAGCTGCGAGGGCGGCATCCGGTGCGCCCGCTCGCGCAGGCGCGCCATGATCTGGGCGAGCTCGGGCGGCAGCAGGTCGCCCGCGTCCATCGAGATCATCTGCCCGAGCTTCATCGCCGCGCCGCGCAGGTGCGCGAGCTGATCGGCGACGCGCGCGACGTTGCCGGGGGTCAGCAGCATGTCGCGCATCCGCGGCCGCTCGCCGGATGCCAGGCGCCGGGCGCCTTCGGCCATCATCCCGCCCGCGACCCCGCCCGCCAGCCGGCCGAACGAACCCAGCCGCGACAGGCGGCCGCTGGGGACGGCACGGCCGCGCTCGTCGGGCGGCTCGTCGCTCATGGCAGGATCACCGTGCCGTCCCAGGCGAAGCACCGGCCGCTGTCGGCGGCGGTCAGGCCGCGGATCACCTCGAGCAGGTGGTGCGCCGAACGCTCCGGCGTGAAGAGCTGCCCGGCGGGAACCCTGGCCTGGAACGGCTTGCTGAGCCCGGTATCGACCGTCCCGGGGTGCAGCCCGACGCAGACGCAGTGCGGCCGGCCGCGGGCAAGCTCGATCGCGGCCGAGCGCACGATCATGTTGAGCGCCGCCTTGGACGCGCGATAGCCGTACCAGCCGCCGCTGCGATTGTCGGCGATGCTGCCGACGCGGGCGGACAGCAGCGCGAAGACGGTCGGCCGGTCGCGCGCCAGCAGCGGCGAGAAATGCTTCAGCACCAGCGCCGGACCGATCGTGTTGACCGCGAAGATGCGCGCGAGCGCCTCGGGATCGAGGTCGCGCAGCGCGCGCTCGGGGCCATGGCCCGCTTCGTGCAGCATGCCCGTCGCGACGATCACGAGATCGAGCGGAGCATCGAGGGCGGCGGCGGCGGAGCGGATCGCATCCTCGCTCGTCACGTCGATCGTCCCCGCGCGGACGCCCGCCGCCGCACCCCCCGGAGGCCGCCGGGAGAGCGCGTGGATGACGCCATGGTCGCCGGCTTCGGCAAGTGCCGCGACCAGCGCGCGGCCGATCCCGCCGCCGGCACCGACGATCACGGCGGCGCCCGCGGTCGCGGTCATGCCGACGCCCCGATCGCGCGCGCCAGCCGGGCACCCGACAGCCACGCGCTCTCCACCCGTGGTCCGAGCAGCCAGTCGCCGCAGACGCCGATCGCCAGCTCCCGATCCCACAGATAGTCGCGGCCGAGCGCGGCGGAGCGGGCATGGCGCCAGCGGTGTGCCGCCAGCGCCACCGGCTTCGGCAGAACCGCGCCGACCTGATCCGCCAGGCCAGCCAGGAGCTGCTCGGCGACCGCTTCCGCCGGATCTTCGAGATGATCCGCCGACCAGTCCGCCGCGGCCTGGATCACCCAGCTCTCCAGCCCGGTGCGGCCGGGCTTCGCCGAGTTGCGCGCCGCCCAGCCGATCGGCCCGGCATCCCGAACGATGTCGCCGGCCGGCACCCGCTCGGCGAACGCCGCCAGCGCGGTCCAGCAGGGCGCCGAGCGGGTGCCGCCGGCCAGCGCCGCCAGCGCCGGCGCATGCGGTGCCAGCAGCGGACCGGCCTGCTCGGCCGGAACCGCGACGACGATCGCGTCGAACGGGCCGGCGTCCGGACCGTCACCGCGAAGGCGCCAGCCGTCGGCACGGATGACCTCGGCCACGCGCACGCCCCAGGCGACATCGCGACCGGCCGCCATCGCCTTGACCGGCGCGTTCATCGCCGGCGTGCCGACCCATGCCCGCGCGCCGGCCACGGGCCAGCGCGCGACCACGTCCGCCGCCGCCCACGCCGCGACCTGCGCGACGAACGCGGGATCTCGCGCGGTCAGATATTGCGCGCCGTGATCGAAGCTCGCCTCGCCGATCGCCGTGCCGATCCGGCGCGTCGCCATGCGTCCGCCGGGGCCCCGCCCCTTGTCGAACAGGCTGACGCGGTGATCCGGCAGGCGAAGCGCCGCGGCGCAGGAGAGGCCGGCCATGCCCGCGCCGATGATCGCTATACGCATGATCTTCCCCGGGTTCGCGGACGCGTCGGGTTAATGGTGGTGCGGGCGGTCGGGATCGAACCGACACTCCTTGCGGAACCGGATTTTGAGTCCGGCGCGTCTACCAGTTTCACCACGCCCGCCTGGCTGCCGCCGCTCCCTGCCACAGCGCCGCGGCCAGCGTCCAGAGGCTTGCCGGCGATGCGCGGCCGATCTCGCGACGGCGGACGGCCGGCGGAGCATCGCCGGCGCGTGGCCGGTCGCCGCGGTCGCTTGCCCTCTTGTTGCCGCAACATGCCGGCGGCATGGCCCGTCTGGCGTGCCGGGGCGTTGTGCCCGCCTGCATCGGTAAGGACATTCCCGTGGCCGACATCCTCACCCACTCCCCGCTTATCCTGCGGCCCGATCCTTCGCGAACGGTGATCCGGCCGTTCGACCCGGGCGATCCCGCGGGCTTCGCGGTCGAGGGCCACTCCCGCGCGCAGCGGATCGCGGACCGCGTGCTGGCGCTCGACGACGAGACGGTGCGCGCCCGGCTCAGCCTGGCGGTCGAAGCGCTCGGCGATCGTCATCGCGACGTCGAGGCGCTGATGCTGCGGCGCTTCGACGAGGTGAGCGCGCAGATCGGGCGCGACGGCATCGATCGCGATCGCAAGCTGGTGATCGGCGCCTATTTCAGCGAGGAATATTCCTTCGAGGCGGCGGCGCTCTTCAACCCCAGCATGGCGCTGCACCACGACCAGTCCGGGCTGGCGCCGCACAGCATCCGGTTCGTGCTCGCGCTGCGCGGCATCGGCGAGGGCCATGTCTCGTCGGTGACGTTCCGCACCGGCACCTGGGGCCCGGATGCCGAGGTCGCGATCGATCCACCCAGCCGCTTCGCGATGCCGCCGATGATCGAACCGCTCGACGGGCAGAACGAGGACGAGGCGATCCGCTTCATCTCCGAGGGCAGCCGCGAGATCTCCGAGACGGTGCTCTTCCCGATGGCGCCGAGCCAGCGGCAGGGCATCGAGGATCTGCGCCTCTGCAACTTCACCGAGGACGACGGCACCGTCCTCCGGCTCGGCACCTATACCGCGTTCAGCGGGTCCGCGACGCGATCGGAGATGCTGCTCGCGACCGACCATAACCGCTTCGAGATGCGGCCGATGCGCGGCGCCGTGGAGGACAGCAAGGGCACCGCGCTCTTCCCGCGCCGGATCGACGGCCGCTACGCGCTGCTCGGGCGGCAGGACAGCGAGAACCTCTGGCTGCTCACCTCGGACGACCGCTACCGCTGGGAGGGGGGCATGAAGATCGTCGCGCCGCGCTGGCCCTGGGAATATGTCCAGATCGGCAATTGCGGATCGCCGATCGAGATCGACGAGGGCTGGCTCGTCCTCACCCATGGCGTCGGCATGGTGCGGGGCTATTGCATCGGTGCCTGCCTGCTCGACAAGCGCGATCCGGCCAAGCTCCTCGCGCGCACGACCGAGCCTCTGCTCCGCCCGAGCGAGAAGGAGCGCGACGGCTATGTGCCGAACGTGGTCTACAGCTGCGGCGCGCTCGTGCACGAGCGCACGCTGCTGCTGCCCTATGGCGTGGCCGACAACTTTACCGCCTTCGCGTCCGCCTCGGTGGACGACGTGCTCGCCGCGATGGCGTGACGCGGACGCCGCGACTCAGCGGAAGATCAGGAAGAGGATGATGATGACGGGGATCGGAATCCCGATCAGCCACAGCAGAAGACCCTTGCCCATTCTCGCGCTCCTCATCCGGCGGCGACATGCCGCCGCCCCATGCTACCCCTCGCCGCCGGCGCCGTCGACCGCTTCCGGACGTTCGGCTCCGGCCTGATCCCCCCGATCAGCCGCCGCGCCGCGCCGAAATGATCCGGACGGGATCGGCGATCATCTGACCCTTCATCGCGCCCGCGCCCGCCGCCCTGGAGGTGGGTGCGGCGAGGATCCTGCGCACCACCGCCATGCCCGAGACGACATGGCCGAATGCCGCGAAGCCGAGCTTGTCGCCCTTGGCCTTCGGGTTGGCGTCCATCGACGTCAGGTCGCCGACGACGATGAAGAAGTCGCCGGTCGCGGTGCCGGGCGCGTCGCGCGCCATCGAGATGGTGCCGCCGACGTGGCTCAGGCCCGTCTTGCTGGTCGGCTCGTGCGCGACCGGCGTGAAGACGCGGAACGGATCGTTGCGCGTGCCGCCCTGGATCAGGCCATAGCCCGGCGCCACCTTGGTGGCGCGATAGAAGACGGTGCCGTCGAGCCGCCTGGCGTCGACATAGCGCAGGAAATTGGCGGTGGTGAGCGGCGCCCTGGCGCGTTCCAGCGCGAGCACGATCGTGCCGGCGCCGGTCTTGAGCGTGACGTCGATGGTGGCGGGCGGCGGCGCCGCCGCGACGGGCACGGCGGCGGCGCAGAGCAGCGCGAGCATGGCGAATCGGACGATCATGCCGCCGAGCCTAGCCGCAACGCGGCCGCGCTGGCGAGCGCGCTTGCACCGGCCGCGCCGCTCCCCACCTGTGACTCGCAGACAGGGAGAATGCGGGTGAGCGTGGCATTTCGCCGGGAGAGCGACGAGGAGCACAAGGAGCCGCGCTTCGAGCTGCCGA
>CAXTPE010000179.1:0-5552 GCA_964245925.1 uncultured Sphingomonadaceae bacterium | reverse complement strand
CAGCGCCGGCTCGGCCTGGCGGACGGCATGGCCGGTGCCGAGCTGCGGCTCCTGCACCACCACGCGCGCGCCCGTCCCCGCCAGCGCCGCCTCGACCTGCTCGCGTCCGCTGCCGACGACGACCACCTCGCGGACCGCGCCCAGCTCGGCGACGCTCGCGAGCAGGTGCGCCAGCATCGGCCGCCCGGCGAGCGGATGCAGCACCTTGTGGCGATCGGACGCCATGCGCGTCCCCTTGCCGGCGGCGAGGATCACGGCGGCAAGCGGGCGGCCAGGGACAGCGTCGGACATGGCCGGCTGATGCCATGTTCCGCTTGCATCTTCCATAACCCCGAGGTGACAGGGACGACATGCCCACCCTGCCTTTCAGATGCGTCGTGTTCGATCTCGACGGCACGCTCGCCGACACCGCGCCCGATCTCACCGCGGCGCTCAACCATGCGCTCGGCGCGCTCGGCCGGACCGCCGTACCCGCCGAGAGCGTGCGCCACATGGTCGGCCACGGCGCGCGCGCGCTGCTCCAAAAGGGTCTGGCCGCGACCGGCGAGGTCAGCGAGGCGCTGATCGAACGGGGCTTCCCGATCTTCCTCGACCATTACGAAGCGCATATCTGCGACGGCAGCGCCGCCTATCCCGGCCTCGAGGCGGCGCTGGACGCGCTGGCGGCGGACGGCGTGGCGCTGGCGGTCTGCACCAACAAGCTGGAGGGCCTGGCGCGCAAGTTCATCGCCGCGATCGGCTGGGACGGGCGCTTCGCCGCGATCGTCGGCGGCGACACCTGCGGCGTCCGCAAGCCCGCGGCCGCGCCGCTGCTGGCGGCGATCGCGCGCGCCGGCGGCGGCCCGGCGGCGTTCGTCGGCGATTCGATCACCGACACCGATACGGCGCGCGCGGCGGGCGTCCCCTGCGTCGCGGTCACCTTCGGCTTCTCGGACCGCCCGCCCGACCAGCTCGGCGCAACGGCGCTGATCGACCGTTTCGACGAGCTCATACCGACGCTCGGCCGGATCGGCGCCCCTTCCACCATTTGACCGCGAGGTGCCGCGCCAGCAGGTGCGGCGGCATGCGCAGGGCGTGCGAGCGGATGTAGAAGGTCAGGCGCGTGGCGGGCCTGCTCGCCCGGCCCCAGCCGTCGCGGGCGAGCAGGCGGCGGGCGAACAGGGCGTCGCCGGCGTGACGCCGGCCGGCGAGCGCCGCATCGACCGGCGTCCCATACAGCCGCGCCGCCAGCCGCAGCGCGCGCGCCACCGCCGCCGTCAGCCCGTGCAGCTTCGCCCGCCGCGCCAGATCGGCGGGCCAGTCCTCGCGCAGCAGCCGGTCGATGTCCCACAGGTTGCGCAGGCCGCCGGCGAGATCGCCGTCCGCGAACAGATGCGCGGCGGCGTGCACGATCCGGTCCGACGGCGAGAGCACCGACAGGCCGTTGCCGAGCGGCACGGCGGCGGCGATCAGCGCCGCCGGATCGGGCGTCGGCCGCGCGGTGAGCGGCAGGATGCCGTGATGGACGTCGATCATCCGGTCGCGGGTGCGGTGGATCAGCGGCGGCAGCTCGTGCATCCAGCGGCGGTAATAGGCGTCGTCATAGGCGTCGGGCTTGACCCACTCCCAGCCGGCGGCGAGCAGCGCGCGCTCGATCTCGCCGAGCGCGTCCCGCGGCACGAGGATGTCGAGATCGCCGATCGAGCGGCCGACACCCGCCGCCAGCCCCGCCGCCACATACGCCGTCCCCTTCAGCAGCACGACCGGCGCGCCCAGGCCGCCAAGCGCGCGCCGCGCCATCTCCGCCTCCCACAGCGCCTGCGCGCGCCCCACCTCGGCGGACGCCCGCGCGTCAGCGAGGATCGCCGCCGCGCGATCCGGGATCGCCAGCCCGTCGAGGCGGTGGCCGAGGCTGGCGAGGAGCTGCTCGGCGCGCGCCGCCGTCAGCAGCGCGGCCCAGCCGGCATCGTCGAGCATGGCCACCGTCGCCGGACGGCCAAGCGCGCGGACGAGCAGCGCGCCGCTCACGCCGCCTCCCACAATCGCTCGACCAGCGCCAGCGCGGTCGCGGTATCGGGATAGTCGATCGCGGCGGCGGGCACCTCGCGCACCAGCCGGGTCAGCGCATCGAAGCCGCGCTCGCCCAGCGCGACATAGTTGGTCGACGCCTGGGTCAGCCGCACGAACGCCTCCGCCGCGCCGACCGCGCGCACCGCCTCCGCCACGCCGAAGCGCGGGAACAGCAGCAGCGCGGGGGCCGCGTCCTCGCCCATCCGCGCGATCGCCGAGGGGCGCGGCCGCAGGTGCCGGATCGCGCCCTTGGGCGTACCGCTAAGCAGCGGCCCGAACCGCGCCGCCGGCACGATCGCCGCCAGCGCGGCGATGCTCCCGTTCTTGAGGCTGACCGCGCGCGGCAGCGGGTGGATGCGCCCGGTCGCCAGATCGACCAGCGCGAACTCGTCGCCGAGCAGCCGCCAGCCGCGCTCGCCGAGCAGCGCCGCCAGCGTCGACTTGCCGGCGCCGCTCTCGCCGGTCATCAGCAGCACGCGCCCGCCCCGCTCGACGCCCGAGGCGTGCAGCAGCAGGTGGCGGCGGTGGCCGAGCGCGAGCTGGAGGTTCATCCCCATCTCGGCGGCGAGCAGCCCGTGCGCGAGCGGCAGCGGCGCCGCCTCGGGCAGCGTGAAGTCGCCGCCGGCATGGATCGCGGGCCGGAGCCAGCGCCGCCACGGCCGGCCCGGCTCCAGCCGCACCGTGAAGTCCGGGATCGCGCAGCCCGGATAGCCGGCATAGAGATCCGCAAGTCCCGTCACCGGCCCGGCCCACGCCGAGCCGACACGGAAGCCGACCGGGCCGATCCGCAGCGAGACCGCGTGCCTCATTCCCGCGCGACGAGCCCGGCCGCGGCCAGCTCCTCCAGCCGCGCCCCGACCACCTCGACCAGCGCGGGCGCGGCGTCCGGCAGGTCGGCGGCGGCGGCGAGCCGATCGAGCAGCGTCGCGGCATCGGCCGGCCCGTCCGCCAGCGCCGCGATCAGCTCGGGCGCGGGCGGCGCCAGCACATGCGTCGTGGCGGACGGCCGGTGATGGACGAGCACCAGCCCGTCGAGCGGCTCGGCGCGGTAGCAGCCCGGCGGATCGGCGCGATAGACCGGCGCCGTCATCGGCCGACCGGATTCAGCCGCGTGGCATCTGCAGCGAGGCGAAGCATGTGAAGCCGCTCTGCCCCTGCTGGAGGCGGCGGATGTAGTTGACGTAGGCGCGTGCCTGCTGCGGATCCATATGATCGGGGCTCGGGCCGCCGCGCATCATGGCGCGCACGTCCTGGCCCTTGAGCGGGCGCGGCGACGGCCGGAACGCGCCCTGGGTGCCGGGCGGCACGGTCGATCCGTCGGGGGCGATATACTGGCCGGCGCGCGAGGCGTCGGGCACCGGGATCTGGCAGTTGAGCACCGAGCCGGCGGTCGACGCCAGCGCCGGCCGGATCGTCACCACCGCGGACGCCCCGATCGCCCCGAAGGTCAGCAGCGCCCGGCGCCTGGTCGCGGATGGGGTCGCGGATGGGGTCGCGGATGGGGTCGCGGATGGGGCGGCGGGCGAGCCGGCGTTCGTGCCGGCCTGTCCGGCGGCATCCTCCTCGCGCTCGCGGTCGTCGCCCGTCATGCCGTCCCCTTTGCTCGTTCCAGCTTACATAACCGTAAAGCCCGCGCATATTAAGCGTGCGTCATGGCCGTGCCGCATCGCGACGGTTAAAGCATCATTGTGGCACGCTTCTCCTCCCTCGTCGCCGGTGCCGTCGCGCTGCTGGGGCTGGCGGCCGCGCTCGTGCTGGGCGCCCATGCCGCCGGCGCGGCGATCGCGCTGGCCGCCGGCGCGGGCGCGGTCCTGCTGCTGCGCGCGCCCCGCGAGGACGAGCCGGCGGCGCCGCCCGCCGCGCCGCCGGCGCCCGCGCAAGACCCGCTGGCGCGGCTGATCGAGGCGATCGACGATCCGCTGCTGGTGGTCGAGCGGCGCCGCGTCGTCCTCGCCAACGCCGCCGCGCACGCGCTGCTGGGCGAGCATATCATCGGCGAGGATCTGCGCACCGCGATCCGCCACCCCGCCGCCGCCCCGCTCGCCGACGGGGACGACGCCGCGACCATCGCGCTTTCCGGGATCGGCGCGCCGGGGCGGCCGTGGCTGCTCTCGTCGCGGCCGATCGGCCCGGCCAACCGGCTGCTGCGGCTGGTCGATCGCAGCGCCGCGCAGGCGGCCGAGCGGATGCGGGTCGATTTCGTCGCCAACGCCAGTCACGAGCTGCGCACGCCGCTCGCGGCGATCATCGGCTTCATCGAGACGCTGGAGGATGCCAACGGCCCCGCCGACGCGGGCGTGCGCACGCGCTTCCTCGGCATCATGGCGGGCGAGGCCAGGCGCATGCAGCGGCTGATCGACGATCTGCTCGCGCTCTCCCGCATCGAGGCCGACCGCTATCGCGCGCCGGCCGAGACGGTCGCGCTGGCGCCGCTCGCGGACGAGGTCGCCGATGCGATCCGCGGCGGCGCGAGCGCCCCGCCCGAGATCGCGATCGTGCCGGCCGACGATGTCGCCGATGTCACGGGGGATCGCGCCCAGCTTTCGCAGCTCCTCTACAATCTTATCGGCAACGCGCTGAAATACGGGCCTTCGACCGGCCCGGTAACGGTCTCGATCGCGGCCGCCGCAGGCGGCATGGTGGCGCTCGCCGTCACCGATCGCGGCGAGGGCATCGCCCCCCAGCACCTGCCGCGCCTCACCGAGCGCTTCTATCGCGTCGACACCGGCCGCAGCCGCGCGCTTGGCGGCACCGGGCTCGGCCTCGCCATCGTCAAGCACATCGTCGAGCGCCATCGCGGCCGGCTCGAGATCGCCAGCGCGCCCGGCGTCGGCACGACCGTGACGATCCTGTTGCCGGAAGCGTCGGCCCCCGATCGCCTCTGATGCATCGCCTTTGACACAAAATTGCAGCACAATCGCGCCATGACGCCGGCGAGGCCGCATGTGAGCACGGCCGGCGGGAGCGTGTCCGGCATGGCCACCAGCAATTACGGGCATACCGTCAAGGCGTTCGACGACGATCTCGCGCAATTGCGCGGGCTGGTCGCCGACATGGGCGGCCGCGCCGAATCCGCGATCGGCGAGGCGATGCGCGCGCTCGTCCAGCGCGATCTCGACGCCGCCGCGCGCATCGTCGACGAGGATCGCCGCATCGACGAGATCGAGGCCGAGGTCGAGCGGACCGTGATCCGGCTGATCGCGCTGCGCGCGCCGATGGCGGACGACCTGCGGGACGTGATCGCCGCGCTCAAGATCTCGGGCGTGGTCGAGCGGATGGGCGATTATGCCAAGAACATCGCCAAGCGCGTGCCGCTGATCGCCGAGCTGCCGAACGTCGGGCCGATGGCGATCCTGCCCTCGATGGGCCGCGCCGTCGGCGACATGGTCCACGACGTGCTCGATGCCTTCGCGGCGCGCGATCCCGACGCGGCGCGGCGGGTCTGCGCGAGCGACCGGCAGGTCGACGATTTCTACAACAGCCTGTTCCGCGCGCTGCTCACC
>CAXTPE010000178.1:0-5574 GCA_964245925.1 uncultured Sphingomonadaceae bacterium | reverse complement strand
CGGCATCAAGGGCTGGTTCGCCGCGCCGGCGTTCCAGATCGTCTCGCCCCAGTTGATCGAGCGCGGCGCCGCGGCGGTGGCGCTCGGCCTGGTCGCGAGCCCGCTTGCCGCCGTGCTGGCCTTCGTCGACGTTGGCGATGCCAGGGGCGCCGCCTGCGGCCCGGTGCTCGCCGGCGCGACCGCGGCGGGCCAGCACGCGGCCAAGGGCGGCGACATCAAGGGCATCGGCGCCGCCGGCGACAATCGCGCCCAAGCCAAATCGGGCGACCAGAACAAGAAAAAGAAGAAGTTCCTCGGCATCTTCTGACGACGCCCGACCGTCGGCAAGGCTCGAATTCAGCGCTCAGACGGTCAGCAGGCTCAGCAACGGCTCGATCAGACGGGCGTCCCCGGCTGCGATCACGTCGCCGGCGCTGCCCGCCTCGAGCGGCCGTCCGCGCCAGTCGAGCATGATCCCGCCGGCCCCCTCGACGACCGGCACCAGCGCCGCGAAGTCGTAGAGCTTCAGCCCCTCCTCGACGACGAGATCGAGATGGCCGCCGGCGAGCAGCCCGTAATTATAGCAGTCGCCGCCCCACAAGGTGTCTCGCGCGGCCGCCGAGACGCGCGAAAAGGCGGCGAGTCCCTCGGGTCCGAAATAGCCGGGGCCGGTCGTGGCGAGGTGCGCCTGGCCGATGCCGGGGCAGCCGCGCGTCCGCACGCCCAGGCCGTTGAGCGTCGTCGGGCGGCCCGCCGCGCCGAACCAGCGCTCTCGCCCGATCGGCTGGTCGATGATCCCCAGCACCGGCCGGCCGTGCTCGAGCAGCGCGACCAGCGTCCCGAAGATCGGCCGCCCGGCGACGAAGCTGCGCGTCCCGTCGATGGGATCGAGCACCCACACCCGGTCCGCGCCTTCGCGCTCGGCGCCATATTCCTCGCCGACGATGCCGTCGTCCGGCGCCTCGATCGCCAGCAGCGCGCGCATCGCCGCCTCGGCGGCGCGATCGGCCTGGGTAACGGGCGAGGCGTCGGCCTTGTGCTCCATGGCGAAGGCGGCCCGGAAGAACGGCCGGATCGCGGCGCCCGCCACGTCGGCGAGGCGCTGGGCCAGCGCGATGTCGGCGTCGCGCATCTCAGTCGAACAGGCTGGAGACCGAGCTCTCGTCGGCGATGCGGCGCACCGCCTCGGCCAGCAGCGGCGCGATCGTGAGCAGCCGGATCTTGCTCGCGCCCTCGACGGCGGCGGGCGGGCAGATCGAGTCCGTCACCACCAGCTCGGTCAGCACCGATCCCTCCACTCGCGCCACCGCGCCGCCGGAGAGCACGCCATGGCTGACATAGGCGACGACGTCCTCGGCGCCAGCCTCCTTGAGCGCGGCGGCCGCGTTGCAGAGCGTGCCGGCCGAATCGACGATGTCGTCGACGAGGATGCAGAAGCGTCCGGCGGGATCGCCGATGATGTTCATCACCTCGCTCTCGCCCGGCCGCTCGCGCCGCTTGTCGACGATCGAGAGCGGCGCGTTGGCCAGCCGCTTCGAGAGCGCGCGGGCGCGCACCACGCCGCCGACGTCCGGCGAGACGACCATGATGTTACGCCCGCCGAACCGCGCCACGATGTCCGCCGACATGACCGGCGCGGCGTAGAGATTGTCGGTGGGAATGTCGAAGAAGCCCTGGATCTGCCCGGCGTGGAGATCAACCGAGAGCACCCGGTCGGCGCCCGCCACGGTGATGAGATTGGCGACCAGCTTGGCCGAGATTGGCGTGCGGGGCCCCGGCTTGCGGTCCTGGCGGGCGTAGCCGAAGTAGGGGATGACGGCGGTGATCCGCTTGGCGGACGCGCGCTTCAGCGCGTCGATGCAGATCAGCAGTTCCATGAGATTGTCGTTGGTCGGGTAGGCGGTCGACTGAACGAGGAAGACGTCCTCGCCGCGGACGTTCTCGTTGATCTCGACGAAGATCTCCTCGTCGGCGAAGCGGCGGACGCTGACGTCGGTAAGCGGCAGCTTGAGATAGGCGCCGATGGCGCGCGCGAGCGGCAGGTTCGAGTTGCCGGCCATCAGCTTCATGCGATTGCTCTTCCCGCCGCCCGAGTGCCGCGCCCTTTAGGCGCGCGATGGCGCGTGCGGCAAGCTTGCTGCTAGAGCGCCGCTGTCATGGACGTCGTCACCCGCTTCGCCCCCTCGCCGACCGGGCGCATCCACGTCGGCAACATCCGGACCGCGCTGCTCAGCTGGTTGTGGGCGAGGAAATGCGCCGGTCGGTTCCTGCTGCGGCTCGACGACACCGATGCGGCGCGATCGACCGAGGCGTTCGCGAAAGGCATCCGCGACGATCTGGCGTGGCTCGGGTTGGTGCCGGACGGCGAGGCGCGGCAGTCCGCGCGAGCGGCGCTCTACGAGGAGCGGTTCGCGGTGCTGCGCGCCGCCGGGCGGGTCTATCCGGCCTATGAGACGCCGGAGGAGCTGGCGCTGCGCCGCAAGGTGCTGCTCGGGCGCGGGCTGCCGCCGGTCTATGATCGCGCGGCGCTGGCGCTGGACGCGGCGGACCATGCCAGGCTGGCGGCGGAGGGCAAGGCGCCGCACTGGCGCTTCCGCCTCGATCATGGCGCGCCGATCGGCTGGGACGACCTGATCCGGGGGCCTCAGCGCTTCGATCCGGCGCTGCTCTCCGATCCGGTGGTACGCCGCGCCGATGGCTCGTGGCTCTATCTGCTGCCGAGCGTGATCGACGACATCGCCATGGGGATCAGCCATGTCGTGCGCGGCGAGGACCATGTCTCGAACACCGCGCTCCAGCTCCAGATGTTCGACGCGCTGGGGGCGGTGGCGCCCGCCTTCGCGCATGCCGCGCTGCTGATCGGCGAGGAGGGCAAGCTCTCCAAGCGGCTCGGCGCGCTCGATTGCGACGATTTCCGCGGCGCCGGGATCGAGCCGCAGGCCCTGCTGGCGCTGCTGGCGCGGCTCGGCACCAGCGATCCGGTCGCGCCGGTCGCGCACATCGCCGAGCTGGCCGGCGGCTTCGATTTCGCGCGCCTCGGCCGCGCGCCGGCGCGGTTCGACATGGCGGAGCTCGAGCGGCTGAACGGGCGGACGCTCCACCTGCTGCCCTATGCCGCCGTCGCCGGTCGGCTGCCGGCGGCGCTGGGGGAAGCGGGGTGGCGGGCGATCCGGGGCAATCTCGGGCGGGTTGACGAGGGTGCTGACTGGTCGAGCGTGGTTTCGGGGAGCGTCGCGCCGCCGCTGCTGGAGAATGACGATGGTCTGTTCGTCGCCCGGGCGGCCGACGTCGCGGCGGCGCTCGACTGGGACGACGGCGTCTGGGCGGCGCTCACCGACGCGCTCAGGGAGAGCACCGGCCGCAAGGGGCGCGCGCTGTTCCTGCCGCTCCGCCGCGCGCTGACGGGGCGCGGGCATGGCCCGGACATGGCCGCGCTGCTGCCGCTGATCGGGCGCGAGCGGGCGCTGGCCCGGCTGCGCGCCGCCGCGGCGGGTTGAGAGCGGGCGAAACCGCGCCTATCTCGCGCGAATGGGCTATCTCCCGACCCCTTCCGGCCCCCGCGCGGCCTGGCGCGACCTGCGCGCGTTCCTCGCGACCCGCCAGCGCCACCAGCTGCTGTTCGCGACCGTCTCGGTCGCGATCCCGGTGCTGGTCATCCTCGCCTTCATCCATGACACGAACATCGCGCCGCCGCCGCCGACGATGACGTTCATCCCGAGCTGGCCGGCGAGCCGGAGCGATGCCGAGATCAAGGCCCGGCAGAAGATCGACCAGGCCGCCAAGGACAAGATGCTCGCCGAGCGCAAGGCCGCCTATCAGCGGCTGGCGAAGGGCTTCGGCATCGAGTGAGGCGCGACACGAACGGCGGCGCGGCCGCCGCCCGTCCGTCCGCCCGTCCGTCAGAACACGCCGTTCAACGCGGCCGCCGCCCGCGCGACATCGCCGCCGCCGCCGTCCTCGCCGCCACCGTCCGCCGCGCCGCCGTCCGCGCCGTTGCCGGCCGGCGGAGGCGGGCTGTTGTCGTCGGCGACGTCGATCGCGGTCCAGCATATGCCCGCCGCCCAGAGCAGCGCCCACCAGCGGCTGCGGAAGAGGCGGGGCGAGGGGAGCATCGCGCGGCAGCATGCGCGTCCGCCGGTTGCCGAAGCGTGAAGGCGCGGAGCATGCGCCGCGCGGCGATGCGCCGACCCGACCCGAACCGCTCCGAAGCGGGGACGACGAAGGGGAAGCGGGGAAGGCGCGCGACGGTTCAGCCCGCCGGCGTCGCTCCCGCGGCGCGCGTGACCTCGGCGGCGCGCGGCTCGCAGCGCGCGGCGATCAGCGGCGCGTCGACATCCGTGCTCGCCTCCAGCACCGAGCGCGTCGCCAGAGCGCAGGCGGTGGCGTTGGTGAACACCGGCCGCGCGGTGCGGACGGCGCGGCAATCGGCCTGGCCGTCGCCGCAGGCGAGGATGGCGATGACGTAGACGATCGGTCCCATGCCTGGCCTCCGCGGGCGCCGCGACATGCCGGCACGTCGCCTGTGGAAAACATGCCGCCACGGCTTCGCGTTCCATGGCGTTCGCGGGCACCTGTCCCTATCTGC
This sequence comes from uncultured Sphingomonadaceae bacterium, assembly GCA_964245925.1. GTDB lineage: Bacteria > Pseudomonadota > Alphaproteobacteria > Sphingomonadales > Sphingomonadaceae > Solisphingomonas. The sequence goes on along the minus strand of CAXTPE010000178.1, from coordinate 1,010 downwards.
GACGGCGATGCCGCCCGACACGACGACCGACACGCAGCGCCCCGAGGCCGGCTTCGCCGCGCTCCGCCGCTTCCTCCCCTATCTGTGGCCGGCCGACGCGCCGGCGCTCAAGCGGCGCGTCGCGCTGTCGATGCTGCTGGTGCTCGCCTCCAAGGCGATCACGCTGGTGATGCCGTTCGCCTACAAGGGCGCGATCGACCGCATGGCGCCCGGCCTCCAGGCGGGCGCCGGGCTCGCGATGGCGCTGGTCGTCGCCTATGCCGGCGCGCGCTTCGCCGGCGTGCTGTTCGACAATCTGCGCAACGGCATCTTCGAGCGCGTCGGCCAGGAGGCCGCCCAGCGCCTCTCGCTCGAGGTGTTCGGGCATCTCCACCGGCTCTCGCTGCGCTTCCATCTCGAGCGGCGCACGGGCTCGCTCACCAAGATCATCGAGCGCGGCACCAAGAGCATCGACACGATGCTCTACTTCCTGCTGTTCAACATCGCGCCGACCATCCTCGAGCTGGCGGCGGTCTGCATCATCTTCCTCGCCAAGTTCGGCTGGGAGCTGGTCGCCGCCACGCTCGTGATGATCGCGGGCTACATCTGGTTCACCCGCGCGATGACGGAATGGCGCATCGGCGTGCGCCGCGAGTGGACGAAGCACGACAGCGAGACCGGCCAGCGCGCGGTCGACTCGCTGCTGAACTACGAGACCGTCAAATATTTCAACGCCGAAGCGGTCGAGCAGCGCCGCTACGGCCATGCCGTGCGCAAGCTGACCGACGCCACCGTGAAGGTCGAGGTCAGCCTCGCGGCGATGAACATCGGCCAGTCGCTCATCACCAACATCATGATGGCCGGCGCGATGGCCTACAGCGTGTGGGGCTGGAGCGTCGGGCGCTTCACGGTCGGCGACGTGGTGCTGGTCAACACGCTGCTGGCGCAGCTCTTCCGCCCGCTCGATTTCCTGGGGATGGTCTATCGCGAGATCCGCCAGGGGCTGATCGACATGGAGGCGATGTTCGGCC
>CAXTPE010000177.1:0-5579 GCA_964245925.1 uncultured Sphingomonadaceae bacterium | reverse complement strand
GTCGATGTCGGCTTCACCGAGCCCTATCTGTTCGACAAGAACATCTCGATCGGCGGCGACATCTTCCGGCGCCAGTATAACTCGTTCAACTATGTCGGCGATTCGCGCAACCAGACCTACAACCAGACGACGACGGGCGCGCAGGTGCGGCTCGGGATCGGGCTGACCGAATATTGGCAGATGGCGCTGCGCTACGGCCTCAGCTACGACGAGGTCGGGCTGGACAAGAACAGCTTCTACACCAACGGCGTGTGCGACCCGAAGCTCGCCGGCCGCTACCTCTGCGATGCGGTCGGCAACCGCGTGATCTCGTCGGCGGGCTACAGCCTCGTCTACGACAACCTCAACGACCGCATCCGGCCGACGAGCGGCAACCGGCTGGTGCTCAGCCAGGATTTCGCCGGCCTCGGCGGCGATGTGCGCTACATCCGCACCAACGCGACCGCCGATCACTATAATCACATCGGCGGCTTCGTCCTCAACACGCATCTCGAGGGCGGCTATATCAAGGGCCTCGGCCAGGATGTGCGCCTGGTTGATCGCTTCTTCCTCGGCCAGCCGCAGATCCGCGGGTTCGACATCCGCGGGATCGGTCCGCGCGTCACCCGCCAGCCGCTGCTGCAGAACGCCGACGGCACGTTCGGCCCGGGCCTCGTCGCGAAGAAGCAGTTCACCGATGACGCGATCGGCGGCAGCACCTATTACCTCGGCCACCTCGAGCTCGAGCTGCCGCTCGGCTCGGGCGCGAAGGAGCTCGGGATCAAGCCGTCGATCTATATCGACGCGGGCGCGAACTTCGGCGTCAGGCGTCCCTCCACGGAGGGCAACCCGACCGTCTATGTCTCGCCGCAGCGCAAGAACAAGAAGGGCGAGCTGCTCTACATCGACAGCAGCAGCGGCGGCGTGACCACGAACGCGACGACGAACGGCACCGCCAACCCCGCCTATACGACCACGGTCAACCCGTATAACGAGATATTCCAAGGCAACAGCCCCAAGCCGCGCGTGTCTGTCGGCTTCGGTGTGAACTGGAATTCACCTTTCGGCCCGTTCCGCATCGATATAGCCAAGGCGCTGCTCAAGCAGCCGGGCGACGACACGAAACTCTTCAGCTTCAACGTAGGGACACAATTCTGATGAGGATTTTCCTGAAGGCGGCGCTCATCGCCGCGACCCTCTCGACCGCGACGATCGCCGTCGCGCCGGCGCTCGCCGACGCCAGCGGGCCGGTGCTCAGCGTCGATGTCGCCCGCGTCTTCACCGACAGCGCGGCCGGCAAGAGCGGCAATGCCCAGATCCGCGCCAAATACGAGGCGCAGTTGCAGGCGGCCAACACCAGCTTCAATTCGGCGGCGACCAGCTACAACGCGCAGGTCGAGGCCGCGCGCAAGGTGGCCAAGCCGGATGGCACGATCCCGCCGGTCAATCAGCAGAGCCTCCAGCGCGCGCAGCAGGCCGTGCAGCAGGCGGACCAGAACCTCTCGCGCATGCAGGACGAGGTCAATGCGGTCGGCGGCTATGTCCAGCGCCAGATCCTCGAGCGGGTGACGCCGCTGTCCGAGCAGGTCCGTGCCGAGCGCAAGGCCTCGCTGGTCGTGCCGCGCGGCTCGGTGCTGGCGGTCGATCCCACCGGCGACATCACCGCGACGGTGATCCAGCGGCTCGACCAGCAGTTGCCGACCGTCTCGATCGCGCTGCCGCAGCAGGGCGGCGCAGCGGCCGCGCGCCCGGCCACGACACCGACCCAGGGGCGGTGACCGACGCCACCGGCCCCGGCACGCCGCCGGGGCCGTTCGGCCGGTTGGACATCGGCGCGGTGATGGCGGCGCTGCCGCATCGCTACCCGATGCTGCTCGTCGATCGCGTCGAGGAGCTCGTGCCCGATCGTTCGATCGTCGCGATCAAGGCGGTGTCGATCAACGAGGGCTTCTTCCAGGGCCATTTCCCGGGACGCCCGATCATGCCGGGCGTGCTGATCGTCGAGGCGCTGGCGCAGGCGGCGGGCATCCTCGCGGTGGAGACGCTCGGGCTCGCAGGATCGGGCAAGCTCGTCTATTTCATGGCGATCGAGGAGGCGAAGTTCCGCAAGCCGGTCGAGCCCGGCGTGCTGCTCCGCCTCGCGGTCGAGTTCGTCCAGAAGCGCGCGAGCGTGTGCAAGTTCGCCGGCCACGCGACGGTCGACGGCGCGCTCGCCGCCGAGGCGCGCTTCACCGCGATGATCGCCGATCCGCCCAGGGCGTAGCCCTTCTTCGTCACCCCCCCCCGGCGGGACGACGGAAGGATAAGGATGCGGGGCCGGGCGACTTGTGCGCCGCGGGCCAAGCCGCTAAGGCGCCGCCTCCCATCCCGGCCGGTCGGAACCGGCCACCCTTGGACAGGCACATAATGAAGAAGAACCTCCACCCCGCCTATCACATGATAAAGGTCCAGATGACCGACGGCACGGTGTTCGACACTCGCTCTACCTGGGGCAAGGAAGGCGACACGCTGCAGCTCGACATCGACCCGACCTCGCATCCGGCATGGACCGGCAATACCGGGCGGCTGATGGACGCCGGCGGCCAGGTCGCGCGCTTCAACAAGCGCTTCGGCGGACTTTCGCTCGGCAAGAAGTGATTCGCGCGGCCGACGTGCCGGGCGATCGATAAGGCATCCAAGAAGGCGGTGGCCGCGGCCGTCGCATGATCCGGCCCGGCCGGACACATGCGCAGCGCCGATAAAGGCATGCCGCAGCCACCGCGCAACGGAGCGGCCGGGTCGCTGGCCGCCGCATCGCTCTCCTGTTGGCCCCTGTTAGGGCAGCGCCGCTCTTCGCGGCACCGGCCGATTAGCATCGCCGGCGGGGCGGCGCCAGCGCCGATTTCAGGCCGCGGCGAGCAGCGCGCGCCGTTCGACGGGGCGGTGGAAGCTCAGCCCGAAATTCCGGTCGCGCACCCAGGCGACGGTCGCGACGACCTGGAGCGCGCCGCGGATCAGCAGCACCTCCTCGCCGCGCCCGGGTGGATGCTCGGTCGCGGCCATCGCCCCGCCGCGCGAGAGATCGAGCAGTTGCACGTCCATGCTGTCGCGATAGTGGCGGAGCGTCGCCGCGACCGAGATCGGCTGGCGCGGCTCGCGCCGCTGCTCCACCATGTTCTGCACCGATGCCATGCCTGCCTCGCTCCGGCGAACCACGTCGCCCCGGCGGCAACACTCCCACAGCGAGGTTAACGGTTTACGAAGTCGTGGGGGGCGCGCCCCGCGCCGGCCCGACACGCGGGTGTTGCAGAGCAAAAAAAGGCCGGTCCAAGAAGGACCGGCCGGAAAGGTTTAGGAGAGGATGCCTGAAAGGCACGATCAATATGCGTTGCATAACGGCATTGTGCAAGCGCGAAGTTAACGCCCGCGGACGGGCGAAATATCGCCCGTTCCCGGCCGGCAGCGTGGCATCCGGTTCGCAAAGGCCTGCTGACAATCCCTCGGCGACTCCCTATCTTTCGCATCCGAGAGGATCGCCAGGCCCATGAACGCACCCGTCACCAGCTTGCGCGGGCTCGACCTGCGCGCCGAGATCGATCGGCTGCGGCGCGAGCGGAACGCGGTCGTCCTCGCGCATTATTACCAGACGCCGGACATCCAGGACCTGGCGGATTTCGTTGGCGACAGCCTCGATCTCTCGCGCAAGGCGGCCGCGACGCAAGCCGACGTGATCGCGTTCTGCGGCGTGCGGTTCATGGCGGAGGTCGCCAAGATCCTCTCGCCGGAGAAGACCGTCGTGCTGCCCGACATGGCCGCCGGGTGCAGCCTCGAGGATTCCTGCCCGCCCGAGCAGTTCGCGCGCTTCCGCGCCGCGCACCCGGATCATCTCGCGATCACCTATATCAACTGCTCGGCGGCGGTGAAGGCGCATTCGGACATCATCGTCACCTCCTCCTCGGCCGAGACGATCCTCGCCCAGCTCCCGTTCGACCAGAAGATCATCTTCGCCCCGGACAAGAACCTCGGCGCCTACTTCAACCGCAAGACCGGGCGCGACATGCTGCTCTGGCCGGGCGCCTGCATCGTCCACGAGGCGTTTTCCGAAACCGAGCTGCTCAAGCTCAAGGCGCAATGGCCGGACGCGCCGGTGGCGGCGCATCCCGAATGCCCGGCCACTATCCTCGACCATGCCGACGAGATCGGCTCGACCCGCGCGATCCTCGATTTCGCGCTCGCCTCGCCGGCCCGGACGATCATCGTCGCGACGGAGCCGCACATCATCCACCAGATGGAGAAGGCGGCACCGCACAAGCGCTTCATCGGCGCGCCGGGCGCGGACGGGAACTGCAACTGCAACATGTGCCCGTATATGGCGATGAACACGATGGAGAAGCTCTACCTGGCGCTGCGCGATCTCGAACCGCGCATCGAGCTCGACGAGGCCCAGCGCGTCGCCGCCAGGCGCCCGCTCGACCGGATGCTGGAGATGGCGGGCGCCAAGCTCGGCGGCGGCGGCGCGAAGGTGACCGGCGACTAGACCCCCCCAAGGAGCGAACCGATGCCGCTGTCCCTCCATGCCGCGACGCTGCCGTCCTTTCTCCAGATCATCGACGCGACCGCCGGCCTGATCGGCAAGGCCGAGGCGTTCTGCGCCGAACGGTCGCTCGATCCCGCCGAGCTGCTCGAGGCGCGGTTGGCCGAGGACATGCACCCGTTCGCCTATCAGGTGAAATCGATCGCGGTGCACTCGCTCGACGCGATCGAGGGCGTGCGCCGCGGGCAGTTCTCGCCCGACCGGTCGGTGCTCGCGACAAGCTTCGATGGATTGCGCGAGCGGCTCGATGCCGCGCGCATCGGGCTCGAAGCCGTGACGGTCGAGGAGATGGAGAGCTTCATCGGGCGGGGCATGGTGTTCGCCATCGGCAATGTCCGGATGGAGTTCGCCGCCGAGGAATTCCTGCTGAGCTTCTCGCAGCCCAATTTCCACTTCCACGCCACCACCGCCTACGACATCCTCCGCGCGCGCGGCGTCCCGATCGGCAAGCGCGATTATCTCGGCGCGATCCGGATCCGGCGCTGATGGCGCCGGTGGTCACGGTCGACTGGCCCGCGCCGGGCTTCGATCTCGACGCCTTCGTCCGCGCCACGCTCGCGGAAGATATGGGCGAGGCGGGCGACATCACCTCGGCCGCCGTGATCCCGGCGGACGCGCGCTTCGCCGGCGTGATGGCGAGTCGCGATGCGATCTCCGTCGCCGGGCTGTCGATCGCCGAGGCCTTTTTCCGGACGCTCGATCCGGCGGCGAGCATCGAGCGGCTCGTCGGGGACGGCGCCCGGGCGGCGCGCGGCGCGGTGCTGCTGCGCATCGAGGGAAACGCGCGCGCATTGCTTACCGCCGAGCGGTCGGCGCTCAATACCGTCCAGCATCTCTCGGGAATAGCGACGCTTACGCGCCGCTACGTCGATTCGATCGCAGGAACCGGCGCGACCCTGCTGGATACCCGCAAGACCATCCCGGGGCTGCGCGCGCTCGAGAAACATGCGGTGCGGATGGGCGGCGGCTCCAATCATCGCATGGGGCTGTGGGACGCCGCGATGATAAAGGACAATCATGTCGCGGT
>CAXTPE010000176.1:0-5588 GCA_964245925.1 uncultured Sphingomonadaceae bacterium | reverse complement strand
CGCTATGCGCGCGGGCGCGCGAACGCGGTGCTGGACCTGTCGCTGATGCGGGTGGCGTCGTTCCGGCTGTCGGTGATCGCGGGATCGCTGACCCGCATCACCCAGGGCGCGCAGCCGTTCCTGCTCCCGCTCCTGTTCCAGCTCGGCTTCGGGCTCACCGCGGCGGCGAGCGGATCGATCACCATCGCGAGCGCGATCGGCTCGCTGGCGATGAAGAGCCTGGCGCCCCGCGTGCTGCGCCGCTTCGGCTTCCGCACCAGCCTCGTCGCCTGCGGCGCGGTGGCGACGCTCGGCTATGCGCTCTGCGGTCTGTTCCGTCCGGACTGGCCGATCCCCGTCATCTTCGCGGTGCTGATGACCTGCGGCTTCTTCATGTCGTTCCAGTTCACCGCCTATAACACCATTGCCTATGACGAGATCCCCAAGCAGCGGATGAGCGCCGCGACCAGCTTCTACGCCACCTTCCAGCAGCTCATGCTCTCGCTCGGCATCTGCACCGGCGCGGCCGCGCTGCATGGCGCGATGCAGTTGCGTCACCACGCCGTGCCGGTGCCGGCCGACTTCACGCTCGCCTTTCTCGCCGTCACCGCCGTCTCCGCGCTCGCAACCGTCTGGAACCTGCGCTTCGCCGCCGACGCCGGCGACGAGATGAGCGGCCACGCCGCACCCTCGGGCGGGCACTGATGCCGCCGCTCGCCCGCCTCGTCGCCTGCTCGTCCCGGCGTCCGCGCGCGGTGCTGGCGGCGGCGCTGCTGCTCGTGGCGCTGGCGCTCGGCTTCGTCGCCACCCGCTTCGCGATGACCACCGATACCAGCGCGCTGATCGCGCCGGGCGTCGGCTGGCGGATCGACGAGCGGCGACTGAATGCCGCCTTCCCGCAGAACGGCGACGCGATCCTCGCGGTGATCGACGGCGCCACCCCCGAGCTCGCAGAGGACGCGGCGGCGCGGCTGGCGGCGCGCCTTGGCCGCGATCCCGCCCGCTTCCCGCGCGTGACGCGGCCCGACGGCGGCGGCTTCCTGGCGCGCGAGGGGCTGCTGTTCGGCGCGACGGAGGAGGTAGGCGCGGCGACGGACAGGATGATCGCGGCGCAGCCCTTCCTCGGCCCGCTCGCCGCCGACCCGAGCCTGCGCGGGATCGCCGGCACGCTCGCCACGATGCTGGGCGGGATCGCGCGCGGCGAGGCGCCGCTCGGCCGGATCGATCCGGCGATGGCGGCGCTGGCGCGCGCGCTCGACGACCAGGCGGCCGGCGGGCGGGCGTTCTTCTCGTGGCAGGCGCTGCTCGGCGGGGAGGGGGCGGCGCCGCGCCGCCGGCTGGTGCTGGCGCAGCCCAGGCTCGACTATGGCGCGCTGATGCCGGGCGCGGACGCCGTCGCGGCGATGCGGGCGGCTGGACGCGGGCTGGCGCTCGATGCGGCGCATGGCGTGCGGCTGCGGCTGACCGGCGAGGTGCCGCTCGCCGACGAGGAGTTCGCCTCGCTGGCGGATCGCTGGTGGCTGGTCGCGGGCGCGATGCTCGCCGCGATGCTGCTGACGCTGCGGCTGGCGACGCGCTCCTGGCGGATCACCGCCGCGATCCTCGTGACCACGCTCGCCGGCCTCGCCGTCACCACCGCGCTGGGGCTGGCGATGGTGGGCATCTTCAACCTGATCTCGGTGGCGTTCATCCCGCTGTTCGTCGGCCTCGGGGTCGATTTCGGCATCCAGCTCGGCGTCCGCTTCCAGGCGGAGCGGGCGGCGGGCGCGGGACCGGCGGAGGCGATGACGGCGGCGGCCGGCGCGCTCGGCCCGTCGCTGCTGCTGGCGGCGGGCGCGGTATGCCTCGGCTTCCTCGCGTTCGTGCCGACCGCCTATCGCGGCATCGCCGAGCTGGGGCTGATCGCCAGCGTCGGCATGGCGGTGGCGCTGGGGTTGAGCCTCACCCTGCTGCCGGCGTTGCTGATGCTGCTGACGCCCAAACGCCCTTTCGACGACATCGGGGTGGCGGCGATGGCGTCCGCCGACGGTTGGCTGATGCGGCGGCGGCGGCTCGTGCTGACGGTCTTCGCGGTCTCGCTCGCGGCCAGCGTCGCGGCGCTGCCGTTCGTCCGGTTCGACTTCAATCCGCTCCACCTGCGCGACCCCGCCGGCGAGGCGATGGCGACGCTCGCCGACCTGACCGCCGATCCCGACCGCAACCCGAACAGCATCGACGTGGTCGCGCCCGATCTCGCCGCCGCGCGCGCGCTGGCGGCAAGGCTGGCGGCGCTGCCGGAGGTCGGCCGGGTGCTGACCGTCGACAGCTTCGTGCCCCGGGACCAGCCCGCCAAGCTCGCCCGCATCGCCGACGCCCGGACGCTGCTCGACCTCACGCTCGATCCGCTCGCGCCGGCGCCCTCGCCGGACGACGCCGCGACGCTTCCCGCGCTCGCCGCCACCGCGACCGCGCTCGACCAGGCGGCGGCGCGGGCGGGCGGCGCGCCGGCCGGCCATGCGCGGCAGCTCGCGCGGGCCTTCCGGCGGCTCGCCGCCGGCAGCCCGGCGTCACGTCGCGCGGCGGAGGCGATGCTGGTCGCGCCGCTTGAGGGCATGCTCGCGCAGATGCGCGCCGCGCTGTCCGCCGGGCCGGTGACGCTCGCCGGGCTGCCGGCCGACCTGCGGCGCGACTGGCTCGCGGCGGACGGGCGGGCCCGCATCCAGCTGCTCCCGCGCACCGCCGCCGGGCGCGCGCCGGACAATGCCACGCTCGCCCGCTTCACCCGCGCGGTGCTGACGGTGGCGCCGCATGCCAGCGGCGTCGCGGTGGCGACGCAGGCGGCGGCGCATACCGTCGCGCTCGCCTTCGTCGAGGCGGGGCTGCTCGCGCTCGCGATCGTCAGCCTGCTGTTGTTCGTGGTGCTGCGCGACATCCGCGAGGTCGCCTTCACGCTCGCGCCGGTGGTGCTCTCGGGGTTCCTGACGCTCGGCACCTGCGTCGCGATCGGCCAACCGATCGACTTCGCCAATATCATCGCCTTCCCGCTGCTGTTCGGGGTCGGGACCGCCTTCCACATCTATTTCGTGATGGCGTGGCGGGCCGGCACGTCGGGGCTGCTCCGGACGCCGCTCGCCCGCGCGATCTTCTTCTCGGCGCTGGCGACGGGCGCGGCGTTCGGCAGCCTGTGGCTCTCGCGCCATCCCGGCACCGCGAGCATGGGCGAGATCCTGCTGATCTCGCTCGGCTGGACGCTGGTGTGCGCGCTGCTCTTCGAGCCGGCGCTGCTGGGGCCGGCGCGGACGGGCGACGCGGCGAGCGGCGCGCCTGGAGCGGTTCTCGATCCGACCGCATCGGATCGGCCGCTCCAGATTATCGATCTGCCGCGTTTTCCGAGCCAGCAGGTGATTCCACCTGCTTTGAAAACGCTCCAGGCAGGGATCGAGATCGGGATGAGTTCAGCTTTGCCCGGCGTCATCCCCGCGCGGGCGGGGATGACGACGGGAGAGCGGGGATGACGGAGACGGGAAACAGCGGATCGCCGTGACGCCGTCCCGCTCCAGGGATCAGTCGTCGTCGCCGCGGGTCAGGAAGGCGGGCGCGAATTCGGGCGCGGGGCCGTCCTCATTGCCGCCGGCGCGTTCGCGGCGCGGGCCACGATCCCCGCCGTCGCCGCGCGGGCCGCGATCGCCGCCGCCGTCCCGGCGCGGGCCGCGATCGCGGTCGCCACCTTCGCGGCGCGGGCCGCGATCGCCACCGCGATCCCCACCGTCGCGGCGCGGGCCCCGGCTGTCGCCACGCGGACCGCGATCGGGGCGGTCGCCGCCGCCCTCGCGCGGGGGACGCGTGTCCTCCAGCTCGGCGCCGGTCTCCTGATCGACGACGCGCATCGACAGGCGCACCTTGCCGCGCGGATCGACCTCAAGCACCTTCACCTTCACGTCCTGCCCTTCGGACACGACGTCCTTGGGGCTGGCGACCCGCTCGTTCTTCATCTCGGAGACGTGGACGAGCCCGTCCTTGCCGCCCATGAAGTTCACGAACGCGCCGAAATCGACGATGTTGACGACCTTGCCGTCGTAGATCTTGCCGACCTCGGGCTCCATCGTGATGCCCTCGATCCACTTGCGCGCCGCGGCGATCTTGTCCGGGTCGGCCGAGCTGATCTTGACGGTGCCGTCGTCGTCGATGTCGACCTTGGCGCCGGTGGTGGCGACGATCTCGCGGATGATCTTGCCGCCGGTGCCGATGATGTCGCGGATCTTGTCCTTGGGGACCGACATCGTCTCGATGCGCGGCGCATAGTCCGAGAGCTCGCTGCGGGTGCTGTCGAGCGCCTTGGCCATCTCGCCGAGGATGTGCGCGCGGCCCTCGTTCGCCTGGGCGAGCGCGACCCGCATGATCTCCTCGGTGATGCCGGCGATCTTGATGTCCATCTGGAGCGAGGTGATGCCGGCAGCCGTGCCGGCGACCTTGAAGTCCATGTCGCCGAGATGGTCCTCGTCGCCGAGGATGTCGGAGATGACGGCGAAGTCCTTGCCTTCGAGGATCAGCCCCATGGCGATGCCGGAGACCGGGCGCTTCAAGGGCACGCCGGCGTCCATCATCGAGAGCGAGCCGCCGCAGACGGTCGCCATCGAGGAGGAGCCGTTGCTCTCGGTGATGTCGGAGAGCACGCGGATGGTGTAGGGGAACTCCTCCTTGCTCGGCAGCACCGGGTGCAGCGCGCGCCAGGCGAGCTTGCCGTGGCCGACCTCGCGGCGCCCCGGCGCGCCGAAGCGCCCGACTTCACCGACCGAATAGGGCGGGAAGTTGTAGTGCAGCATGAAGTTCTCGTAGGAGAGCCCGGTCAGCCCGTCGATCATCTGCTCGGCGTCCTTGGTGCCGAGCGTGGTCGTGCAGATCGCCTGGGTCTCGCCGCGCGTGAACAGCGCCGAGCCGTGGGCGCGCGGCAGGAAGTGGACCATCGCCTCGATCGGACGGATCTGGGTGGTGGAGCGCCCGTCGATGCGCTGGCCGTCCTTGAGGATGGCGGTGCGGACGATCTCGGCCTCGAGCTTCTTGACGAGCTTGTTCGCCGCCATCTGGTCCTGCGGCGCGGCATCGGCGAAGGCGGCCTTCGCCCTGGCGCGCGCGGCGTTCAGGGCGTTCGAGCGCTCGGACTTGTCGGTGAGCCTGTAGGCGGCGGCGACGTCGTCGCCGATCAGCCCCTTGAGCTTCGTCTTGGCGGCGGAGAGATCGGCCTGCGCGGCCATCTCCCAGGGATCCTTGGCGGCCTTTTCCGCCAGGTCGATGATCGCGTTCACGACCTGCCTCGATGCCTCGTGCGCGAACACGACGGCGCCGAGCATCACCTCCTCCGACAGCTCCTTGGCCTCGGATTCCACCATCATCACGGCATTGCCGGTGGCGGCGACGACGAGATCGAGCTCGCCGGCCTTCACCTGTTCGAGCGTCGGGTTGAGGATATAGTCGCCGTCGACATAGCCGACGCGCGCCGCGCCGATCGGCCCCATGAACGGCACGCCCGAGATGGTGAGCGCGGCGGACGCGGCGACGAGTGCCAGGATGTCGGGCTCGTTCTCGCCGTCATAGCTCAGCACCTGGGCGATGACGTTGATCTCGTTGTAGAA
>CAXTPE010000175.1:0-5611 GCA_964245925.1 uncultured Sphingomonadaceae bacterium | reverse complement strand
CCGAAATCCTCCTCGATCACCGTGCAGCAGCCATGCACGTTATGCAGGATCGCACCGTGATGCTGCATCACGCCGCGCGGGGATCCGCCGGTGCCGGAGGTGTAGATGATGCAGGCGAGCACATCGCGGCCGATCGTGGCGGCGTCGGCGGCCAGCGCGGCCGGATCGCCCTCGCCCGCCACCAGATCGTCCCACCCATGGCAGGCGTAGCTGCCGGGCCGGGCGAGCGCGAGCGGCTCCATCGTCACGACATGCTCGCAGGCCGGCGCATCCAGCACCGCCGGCAGCAACCCGTCGGCGAGCCGACGGGTCGAGACGATCGCCACCCGCGCGCCGCTGTCGGCGAGGATATGGGCGTGATCGCGGGGCGTGTTGGTCGTATAGGCCGGCACCGTCACGCCGCCCGCCGCCATGATCGCGAGATCGGCGATGCACCACTCGGGCCGGTTCTCCGCGACCAGCATCACCCGATCGCCCGCCGCCAGCCCGAGCGCGCGCAGCGACCGGGCGAGCGCCGCCACCCGCCGCGCCGCCTCCGCCCAGCTCATGGCTTCCCACGCTTCCCGCTTGCGATGCAGGAACGGCGCCTCGCCACGCTCGGCGGCGCGCGCGAGGAACATCGTCACGAGGTTCGGAAAAGCGCCAAGCGCCTCCAGCCGCGCGCGGATGTCGCCCGGGGCGCCGCTCATTGCGCCAGCGCCGCGCCCTCGCTGCGCGGATCGGCGGCGCCGTGCCACGCCTCGCCGATCCGCTCGATGGCATTGGCCTTGAGCGGCATCTCGGCGCCGACGACGGCGTGACCCATGGCGGCCAGCGCCGGCGCCATCGCCTCGAGCGCGCTGCCCTGCTCGATCATGACGCTGTCCTGATAGCCCATCAGCTGCGGCAGCGCGATCGCCTGCTCGGCCGGGAGATGCCAGTCGATGATGGCGATCAGCGCCTTGGCGACCTGCGCGATGATCGTCGCCCCGCCGGCCGCGCCGATCGCGACGCGCAGCCGCCCGTCCGGCTCGAAGACGATCGTCGGCGACATCGAGCTGCGCGGCCGCTTGCCACCCTCGACCCGATTGGCGACGAGCGCGCCATCCTTTTCGGGGACGATGTCGAAATCGGTGAGCTCGTTGTTGAGGAAGAAGCCATCGACCGTCAGCCCCGATCCGAACGGCCCCTCGATCGTCGAGGTGACGCTCGCCGCGTCGCCCTGCGCGTCAACCGCGACGATGTGGGTGGTCGAGGGCACCTCGGTGACGGTGGCGGGCACGCGCGGCGGCGCGCCCGGCGGCGATCCGGCGGCGACGTGCGCCATGGCGCGATCGGGCGAGATCAGCGCGCCGCGCCGCGCGAGATAGGCGGGATCCATCAGCCCCGCGACCGGCACCGGAACATGATCGGGATCGCCGAGGTAGAGATCGCGATCGGCATAGGCGAGCCGCATCGATTCGGCGATCAGGTGCCACGCGCGGGGATTGTCCCTGCCCAGCCCCGCCAGGTCGAACCGCTCGAGCTGCTTGAGGATCGCGAACACCGCGATCGCGCCCGACGACGGCGGCCCCATCCCGCAGATGCGATAGCCGCGATAGACGCCGCACAGCACCGGGCGCCGCTTGGCGTCATAGCTCGCGAGATCGCCGGCGGTCATCGGCGAGGGATTGCGCGGCGCCGCGCGAACGGCGCGCACCAGCGTCGCCGCCGGCGACCCGGTGTAGAGCCAGTCCGGCCCGTGGCGCGCGATCCGCCCGAGCACGCGCGCCAGATCGGGATTGCGGAGCATCGTCCCGGCCGGCTTGGGCGTCGTGCCGTCCGCCTGCCAGAACTGCCGGCGCGCCCAGCCGCCGGTGACGTGCGCGGCGGAGCTGCCAAGGAAGAGATCGAGGCGCGGGCTGATCGCATAGCCATCGCGCGCCAGCCGGATCGCGGGCGCGAACAGCCGCGCCCAGGGCAGCCGGCCGTGCTCGGCATGCGCCATCCCCCAGGCGCGCAGATCGCCGGGCACGCCGACGCTCTTGCCGCCGGGGACGGCATCGGCGTGGCCGAGCGGCGTGCCGTCCGCTGCGTAGAAATAGCGCGGGGTCGCCGCCGCCGGCGCCGCCTCGCGCCCGTCGTAGCTGGCCAGGCCGGTCCTCGCATCGCTGTAGACGAGGAAGCTGCCCCCGCCGATCCCCGAGGACTGCGGCTCGACGACCGTCAGCGCGAGCATCGTCGCGATCGCCGCATCGACCGCGCTGCCGCCGGCGCGCAGCATCTCGCGCCCCGCCGCCGCGGCGCGCGGATCGGCCGCCGACACCATTCCGGCCGACACCGGGCCGACCGCCTCCAGCGGCGCCGCGCGGGCGGCGGAAGCGGCGGGAGCGGCGAGCGACAGCGTCGTGGCGAGGAGGAGGCGTCTCATGCCCGCGAGACTAGCCGCGCCCCGCCGCCGGGCAAGCCTCACGCGGCGCCGACCGCGTCCGCGATGGTCGCGAAGCCGTCGCGGGCGAGCAGGCGCGCCAGCCCGGGACGCATCCGCCGCGCCAGCCCCGGCCCTTCGTAGACCAGCGCCGAATAGAGCTGGACGAGGCTCGCGCCGGCCCGGATGCGCGCATAGCCGTCCTCGGCCGACGCGATCCCGCCGACGGCGATGAGCGGCAGCGCCGCGCCCGCCGCGCTCCGGAAATCGCGCAGCCGCTGGAGCGCGAGGCCGCCGAGCGGCGCCCCCGAGAGCCCGCCCGCCTCGGCGGCATGCCGCGAGCGGAGCGGCGGCCGCGACAGCGTCGTGTTGGCGACGATCAGCGCGTCGATCCGGTGGGTGGCGACGGCGCGGACGATCGCGTCGATCTCGCCCCGTCCGAGATCGGGCGCGACCTTGAGGAACACCGGCGGCCCGCCCCCGGCGCGCGCCTCGGCGACCGCCGCCAGCAGCTCGCCCAGCGCGCCCGCGTCCTGCAGCGCGCGCAGGCCCGGGGTGTTCGGCGAGGAGATGTTGATCGCGAGATAGTCCGCCACGTCGGCCATCGCGCGGACGCCGTCGGCATAGTCGGCGATGCGATCGGCCGCATCCTTGTTGGCGCCGATGTTGACGCCGACGATGCCTGTCCCGAACGGCGTCGAAGGGCCGGGCTGGCCCCGCCTCCGGTATCCCGCCAGCCGCGCATGCGCCGCCCGCTGGCCCGCGTTGTTGAACCCCAGGCGGTTGATGACGCCGCGGTCCTCCGCCAGCCGGAACAGGCGCGGGCGCGGGTTGCCGGGCTGCGGCAGCGGCGTCACCGTGCCGACCTCGACGAAGCCGAAGCCCAGCCCCGGCATCGCGTCCGGCACGCGCGCATCCTTGTCGAAACCGGCGGCGAGACCGATCGGCGACGCGAAATCGAGCCCCGCCACCCGGATCGCGAGGCGCGGATCGGCCGGCGGGGGCGCACGGCGCGGTCCCCGCTCCAGCGCCGCGATCGCGAGCCCGTGCGCGCGCTCGGCATCGAGCGCGAACAGCAGCGGACGGACGAGCGGATACAAGCGCATGGGAGCGGCTATGCCAGCCGCTCGCCCTTCCGTCATCCCGGCGCGGGCCGGGATCTCGTGAGATGGAGCGCGCCTTGCCGCACGCGGCCCCGGCCTGCGCCGGGATCGACGGCGGGGGTGCTTGACCCCGGCCCCGCCACACACCATCTCGCAATCGGAACGAATCGGTAGGATTAGATGCGCCTCTCCAATCTCGCCGACTATGCCGTGGTGATGCTCGCCTCGGCCGCGCGCCGCGACGGGCGGCTCAACGCGACGCTGCTCGCCGAGGATACCGGCGTGCCGCTGCCGACCGCGCAGAAGCTGGTCGGTCGGCTGGCGTCGGCCGGGCTGCTCGTCTCGTCTCGCGGCACCGGCGGCGGCTTCCGCCTCGCGCGCCCGGCAAGCGAGATCAGCCTCGCCGACATCGTCGAGGCGGTCGAGGGGCCGATCGCGATGACCGCCTGCGTCGAGCACAGCCGCCACGATTGCGCGGTCGAGGAGACCTGCCGCGTGAAACCGCATTGGAACGGCGTCAA
Source organism: uncultured Sphingomonadaceae bacterium (assembly GCA_964245925.1). GTDB lineage: Bacteria > Pseudomonadota > Alphaproteobacteria > Sphingomonadales > Sphingomonadaceae > Solisphingomonas. The sequence continues at coordinate 1,601 of CAXTPE010000175.1, read as the reverse complement.
CGATGCGGTGCGCGGCGCGCTGGCGGGTATCAGCCTCGCCAGCTTGAGTGCTCCTCCACCTCCGTTCGTCCCGAGCGAAATCGAGGGACGTGCGCAGCGCGTCTCGACGTCGCTCGACACGGCCGGTCTGGGGATCGGCGCATAATGGCCACCCGCAATCTCGAGGCGCACGAGGCCGCCGAGAAGCTCTCCACCTATGAGTGGGGCTTCTCCTCGGACATCGAGCAGGAGTTCGCCCCCAAGGGCCTTTCCGAGGACATCGTCCGCTTCATATCGGCCAAGAAGGGCGAGCCCGAGTGGATGCTCGACTGGAGGCTCAAGGCCTGGGCGCAGTGGCAGACCATGACCGCGCCGGACTGGGCGAAGCTCAACGTGCCCGCGATCGACTATCAGGACGCCTATTATTACGCCGCGCCCAAGGCAAAGCCGCAGCTCGGCTCGCTCGACGAGGTCGATCCCGAGATCCTGCGCGTCTACGAGAAGCTCGGCATCCCGATCGAGGAGCAGAAGATGCTCGCCGGGGTCGAGGGCGCGCGCAAGGTCGCGGTCGACGCGGTGTTCGACAGCGTCTCGGTCGCGACCACCTTCCGCGCCGAGCTGGAGCGCGCCGGCGTCATCTTCCGCTCGATCAGCGAGGCGGTGAAGGAATATCCCGAGCTGGTGCGCAAATGGCTCGGCAAGGTCGTGCCGATCCACGACAATTATTTTGCCGCGCTGAACGCCGCGGTCTTTTCGGACGGCACCTTCGTTTACATCCCCGAGGGCGTGCGCTGCCCGATGGAGCTTTCCACCTATTTCCGCATCAACGCCGCCAACACCGGCCAGTTCGAGCGCACGCTGATCGTCGCCGACAAGGGCGCGTACGTCTCCTATCTGGAGGGCTGCACCGCCCCCCAGCGCGACGAGAACCAGCTCCACGCCGCCGTCGTCGAGCTGGTCGCGATGGACGATGCCGAGATCAAATATTCGACCGTGCAGAACTGGTATCCCGGCGACGCCGAGGGCAGGGGCGGCATCTATAATTTCGTCACCAAGCGCGCGCTCTGCTCGGGCAAGCGCAGCAAGGTGAGCTGGACGCAGGTCGAGACCGGCTCGGCGATCACCTGGAAATATCCGTCCTGCGTGCTCTCGGGCGAGGACAGCGTCGGCGAGTTCTACTCGGTCGCGGTCACCACCAATCGCCAGCAGGCCGATACCGGCAGCAAGATGATCCACCTCGGCAAGGGATCGCGCTCGACGATCGTCTCCAAGGGCATTTCCGCCGGGCGGAGCGACAACACCTATCGCGGGCTGGTCCGCGTCGGGCCGACGGCGGAGGGGGTGCGCAACCATACCCAGTGCGACTCGCTGCTGCTGGGCGGTGAGTGCGGCGCGCACACCGTCCCCTATATCGAGGTCCGCAACCCGAGCGCGCAGATCGAGCACGAGGCGACCACCAGCAAGATCAGCGACGACCAGCTCTTCTACGCGATGTCGCGCGGGCTGGACGCGGAAGCGGCGGTGGCGCTGATCGTCAACGGCTTCGCGCGCGAGGTGCTGCGACAGTTGCCGATGGAGTTCGCGGTCGAGGCGCAGAAGCTGCTGGGGATCAGCCTCGAGGG
>CAXTPE010000174.1:0-5639 GCA_964245925.1 uncultured Sphingomonadaceae bacterium | reverse complement strand
CAGCTCGACCCGGTCCACCCGGCCGGGATCATCGCCGGTGGCGAGATCGACCACGAAGAGCTGCCGGGCGCGGTCGTCGAGATAGCCGCGGGTGTCCTCCTTGAAGTGGAAGCGGTCGATCTCGATCGGCGGCGGCGTGCCGCCGGTCCGGCCGACGTCGCGCCCCACCTCGGCGACCACCACCGCGTTGCGCCCGTCCGGCGAGAGGCTGTAGTCGGTGATGCCGCCGGGCAGGCTCGTGAGGCGCCTGGCGGTCCCGCCCGCGGCGGGCATGCGCCAGAGCTGGGTGTTCTCATCGTCGTCCCGCTTCTTGTCGTGCGGGTCGCCGTCCCCAGCGCCCGCGCCGGCGTCGCTCAGATAGGCGATCCAGCGGCCGTCGGCGCTGAAGCGCGGCTGGCTCTCGCTCGCCGCCGGCGTGGCGGTCAGGCGCACCGCCGCGCCGCCACGCCATGGCGCCACCCAGATGTCGCTCACCTCCTTGTCGAGCTTCCGGTCGCCGATCGTCACGCTGTAGGCGACGCGCTCGCCGTCCGGCGCGAGGTCCGGCTCGGCGATCGCCGCCAGCCGGTAGATGTCGTCGAGCACGATGGGGGTGGCGGGCGGCGCCGGCGCCGCGGCGGTCAGCGCCAGCCAGGGCGCGGCGATCCAGACCGCTCGCAACCCCGCCATCAGAACAGCCGGTCGGTCGCGACCCTGGCGCCGACATGGAGCGGATCCGCGGTATCGGCGGGAGCAGCGGCCGGCGCCCGCGCTGCCCCGCGCGCCGCCGGCAACGCGCTTGCGCGGGCGATCGCCAAGGCGGCTTGTCTCTTCAGCTCGCGCGTCCCGGTTCGCAGGATCGCCCCCGATCCGGTGCCGTGGCGAGGATGTTGCGAGACGGCCTCCCAGTCAACCGTCCAACGGCGGCTTCGCGATCATTCCGGGCTGGGTCGCGCCGCCGCCCCGCCACGGCCGACCGCCCAGGGGTGCGCGCCCTGGAGATCGGCGACGCTCACCACCTCGCCGCTGCCGAGATAGGCCGCGAGGCCGCCGGTGCGGGCGAGCAGCGGCGCGTCGGCCTTGAGCCAGCGCGGCCGGCAGCTTGCCGGCAAACGCCGATCGGCCACGACGATGTCGGCCGCCGCGCAGGCCCGCGCCAGCTCGCGCATGCCGATCAGATAGGGGCTGCGCGCCGCGAGCAGCCGCCAGCGGCGCCCGCCCCGCATGATGTCGGCGGCGCACATGTCGCGGCCGCAGCGCGCGTCCGGCAGCGCCTCGATCAGCCCAGCGGTGTCGCCCTCCTCGCCCGATACCTCGGCGAGCGTGTCGCGGACATAGGCGCCGGTCCGCTCGCGCAGCAGCGCGATGCGCCCGTCGGGACCACGCACCGCGACATGACGCCCGTCGCCGGTAATCAGCAGGTCCGGCGCGGGCGCGGCCGCCATCCAGGCGATCCCGGCGAGCAGCGCGATGCCGCCCGCGATCCGCGCCCGCGTCGTCCAGAGCGCCAGCCAGAGCGCGCCCGCCATCGCCAGCGCATAGGCGGCGCGCGAGGCGGCGGGCAGCATCGTCACCGCGCCGGGGATCGCGGCGGTGGCGTGCGCGAGCGCCAGCAGCAGCCCCAGCGCCCTGCCCGCCAGCCACCACAGCGGCGCGCCGGCGCCCGCCACGTCGAGCAGCAGCGCGCCCGCTTCGAGCGGCATGATGACGAACGTCGTCAGTGGGATGGCGACGATATTCGCCATCGCGCCATAAAGCCCGGCGCGATGGAAATGGAACAGCGCGATCGGCGCCAGCGCCAGCTCGACCACCAGTCCTGTCAGCAGCAGGCTCGCCGCCTCGCGCGCCAGCCGGCGCCACGGCGGCTCGTCGCGCCTGGCGAACCACGCCTTGACGTGGCGCTCCTCGTGCAGCGCGATGATCGCCGTCACCGCCGCGAAGCTGAGCTGGAAGCTCGGCCCCGCCAGCGACTCGGGCCAGACCAGCAGCAGGACGAGCGCGCCCGTCGCCACCAGCCGCAGCGTCACCGCCTCGCGCCCGACCGCGACGCCCGCCAGCACGAGCAGCGCGGCGGCGAGGCTGCGCAGCGTCGGCACCTGCAGGCCGGTCAACAGCGTGTAGCCGATCCCGGCGAACGCGCCGGCACCGGCCGCGATCACGCCCAGCGGCCAGCGCAGCGCGAACCGCGGCCAGAGCGCCAGCAACCGCAGCGTCAGCAGCATCGTCGCGCCGACCACGGCGGTCAGGTGCAGCCCGCTCACCGAGAGCAGATGGGCGAGGCCGGCGCGGCGCATCGCATCGGTGTCGGCGTCGGGGATCGCGCCCTGGTCGCCCATCGCCAGCGCCGCCGCGACACCGCCCTCGCCGCCGCCGAGGCGCGCGAGGATGTGCGCGGCGAGCGCCTCGCGCCAGCGCGCCAGCAGGTCGGCGGGTCCGTTCGTCCGCGCCGGCGCGACGATGCGCGGCGGATCGAGCGCCTTGCCCGAGGCGCCGACGCCGTCGAACCAGGCGTTGCGGGCATAATCATAGGCGCCGGGCACGGCCGGCGGCGCGGGCGGGACCAGCCGGGCGCGCACCGCCAGCAGCGCGCCCCGCGCGAGCCCGGCGGGCGCGTCCTCCTGCCTGATCGACACGCGCACCCGCTCCGGCAGCGCCGGCGTAGACACTGGCGGGGCGACTGGCGGGGCGACCGGCACCAGCACTATCCGCACGCTGTCGCGCGCCGGCAGCCGCTCGACCGAGGCGATCCGCCCCGCGAACCGCGCCACCCGCGCCCGCCCGAGCACGCGATGATCGAGCCGCTCGGCCCGCGCCCAGACGAGCGCGCAGCCGAGCGCCGCGGCGATGGCGAACCAGGCGAGCGCCCGCCCCGCCCGGCCGCCGCGCCCGATCGCGAGGGCGGCGCCCGCCACCCCCGTCGCGCCCAGCAGGAAAGCAATCCAGCCGGCGCGGTCCGGCAGCCACAGCCATGCCGTGACGCCCGCGCCAAGACCCACCGGCAGCCACGGCGCGAGCTGGTCGCGCTCCAGCTCCAGCCAGCGCTCGATGGCCGCGCGCAGCCGGCGGGCGCCGTTTTGCGGTGCGGCGATCGCTATGCTAGTGGCGCGCGGCCCCGGCTCGGGCATCTGCTCGGGCATGCGCGGGAGTGTGGAGGAAGCGCGCGTGAGCGCAAGCGGCGGAGCGGCATCGGGGACGGACGGCGCGCCCGCCGCTACCCCCGTCGTCACCCGCTTCGCGCCCTCGCCGACCGGCTACCTCCACATCGGCGGCGCCCGCACCGCGCTGTTCAACTGGCTTTACGCGCGCCGCGCCGGCGGCACGTTCCTGCTCCGCATCGAGGACACCGATCGCGCCCGCTCGACCCAGCCGGCGATCGACGCGATCCTCGCCGGGCTGCGCTGGCTGGAGTTGGACTGGGACGGCGAGCCCGTCTTCCAGTTCGCCCGCGCCGGGCGCCACGCCGAGGTCGTCCGCGAGCTGCTGGCGGCCGGCCATGCGTATCGATGTTTCGCGACCGCCGAGGAGCTGGCCGCGATGCGCGCCGAACAGAAGGCTCAGGGCCTGCCGCAGCGCTACGATGGCCGCTGGCGCGATCGCGACCCGGCCGAAGCCCCCGCCGGCGCGCCGTTCGTGGTGCGCCTCAGGTCCGGGCGCGAGGGCGCCACCACCATCGAGGATCGTGTCCAGGGCAGCGTCACCGTGCGGAACGTCGAGCTCGACGACATGGTGCTGCTCCGCTCGGACGGCACGCCGACCTATATGCTGGCGGTGGTGGTCGACGATCGCGACATGGGCGTCACCCACGTCATCCGCGGCGACGATCATCTCAACAACGCCTTCCGCCAGCTCGGCATCGTCCGCGCCATGGGGTGGCCCGAGCCCGTCTACGCGCATGTCCCGCTGATCCACGGCGCGGATGGCGCCAAGCTCTCCAAGCGTCACGGCGCGCTGGGCGTCGAGGCCTATCGCGACGAGCTCGGCATCCTGCCCGAAGCGCTCGACAATTATCTCCTCCGGCTCGGCTGGGGGCATGGTGACGAGGACATCGTGCCCCGCGCCCGCGCCGTCGAACTGTTCGACCTGTCCGATGTCGGCCGCTCGCCGGCGCGCTTCGACATCCGGAAGCTGGAGAACCTCAACGGCCATTATCTGCGCGAGGCGGACGACACCCGCCTGGCCGGGCTCGTCGCGCCCCGGCTGGCGGCGCTGCTCGGCCGCGCGCTCGATCCCGCCGAGCAGGACGTGCTGCGGCGCGGCATGCCGGCGCTGAAGATGCGCGCCAGCGACATGAACGCGTTGGCGGACGGCGCCGCTTTTCTTTTTCGCGCCCGCCCAGTAGAGTTGGACGAGCGCGCCGCCGCGTTGATCGGCGATGGTGGCGCGCTCCTGGCGGCCGCCGCGGCCGCGCTCGCCGGCCTGGAGGCGTGGTCGGCGGCGGCGCTCGATACGGCGGTTCGCGGCGTGGCGGATGCCCACGGCGTCGGCCTCGGCAAGGTGGCGCAGCCGCTCAGGGCCGCGCTGACCGGCCGGACGACGTCGCCCGGCATCTTCGACGTGCTGGAGCTGCTCGGCCGCGAGGAGAGCCTGGGGCGGCTCGCCGATGCGGAAGCGACGCTCGTCCGCGCGCCGGCGTGATTATCGGCGTGACGGTGGCTTAACCTCGCCGGGGGTAACCGGCACGATCGCAGCCGCCGGCCTCACGCCGGCGCGCCCGCTCCGTCCGGAGCCGGGTTCGAACAGGAGGGCCAAGTGCATGGGTGACGCAACCGCCAAGCTTTCGCTCGGGGAGAAGGGCTTCGATTACAAGGTCATGTCCGGCTCGGTCGGCCCCGATGTGATCGACATCCGCAAGCTCTATGCCGACACCGGCGCCTTCACCTATGATCCCGGCTTCACCTCGACGGCGAGCTGCGAGAGCGCGCTCACCTATATCGACGGCGACGTCGGCATCCTGCTCCATCGCGGCTATCCGATCGACCAGCTCGCCGAGCAGTCGAGCTTCATGGAGGTCGCCTATCTCCTCCTCAACGGCGAGCTGCCCGACAAGACGACGCTCGACCAGTTCGTCAACACCATCACCCGTCACACCATGGTCCACGAGCAGCTCGCGACCTTCTTCCGCGGCTTCCGGCGCGATGCGCACCCGATGGCGATCATGTGCGGCGTGGTCGGCGCGCTCTCCGCCTTCTATCACGACTCGACCGACATCGATGATCCCGTCCAGCGCATGATCGCGAGCCATCGCCTGATCGCCAAGATGCCGACGATCGCGGCGATGGCGTATAAATATTCGATCGGCCAGCCGTTCGTCTGGCCGCGCAACTCGCTGTCCTACACCGGCAATTTCCTGCGCATGACGTTCAGCGTGCCGGCCGAGGATTATGTCGTCGATCCGCTGATCGAGGACGCGATGGACAAGATCTTCATCCTGCATGCCGATCACGAGCAGAACGCGTCGACCTCGACGGTCCGCCTCGCCGGCTCGTCGGGCGCGAACCCGTTCGCCTGCATCGCCGCCGGCATCGCCTGCCTGTGGGGGCCGGCGCACGGCGGCGCCAACGAGGCGGCGCTCAACATGCTGCGCGAGATCGGCACGCCGGACCGCATCCCCGAATATATCGCGCGCGCCAAGAACAAGGACGATCCGTTCCGGCTGATGG
>CAXTPE010000173.1:0-5708 GCA_964245925.1 uncultured Sphingomonadaceae bacterium | reverse complement strand
TGGCCTCCCCGCCAGCCTGGCGGACGCGGGCGTGCGCGCTTCAGGCGCGACGCTGGTCGCACACATGGCGCACGACAAGAAGATGGCGGGTGGGCGGCTGCCGTTCCTGCTCGCGCGCGGCATCGGCGAGACGTTCGTGGCGAAGGACGTCGACCTGGCGGCGGTGGCCGCGTTCCTGGACGAGGAGCGCGCCGCCTGATGCCGAACGGCACGCACAAGCGCGATCTGCCGAGCAAGCCCTGCGCCGCCTGCGGGCGACCGTTCGCCTGGCGCAGGAAATGGGCGCGCGACTGGGCGCAGGTCCGCTACTGCTCGGACAAGTGCCGCTCGGCCGGCGCCGCGCCGTCATCCCGGGCCTGACCGCGGATCCATGGACGGCGGTTCGCTTTCTCCTTCAGAGCCGGACATGTGGCAATGGACGAGGTAGAGGCTATCCCCGCGCCGCCCCCCATCCCAGCGCCAGCCAGCCCAGGATCATCAGCAGCCCGCCGACCGGCGTGATCGCGCCGAGCCAGAGCGGCGCGCCGAACGCGAGGCCGTAGAGCGTCGCCGCGAACAGCCCGCCGCCCGCCACGAACAGCCGGCCCGCCACGCGGCCCCACGGCAGCGCCAGCACGGCGATCGCGGCGACGGCATGGACGAGCTGGTACTGGCCGCCGGTCTTCAGCCACTCCGCCGCCGGACCGGAAGCGCCATGCGCGCCTCGTGCCCCCGCCACGACGGCGAGCGCCCCGGACAGCGCGGCGGCCAGCACCAGACCATCCATCCGCCTCACGCTCCTTCCGCCTCCGCTTCCGCCAGCCGCGCCGATCCCGGCCGGAACGCCTTGTGCTCCTCGGCATGGAGATCGCCCGATGCGATCTGCGCCGCCAGCCGCTCGGCATCCAGCCGGCGATATTCCTCCTCGATGCGATCGACCTCGTCCTCATCGGTGTCGAGCGCGGCGAGCGCCATCCGGCCCATCAGGACCGCGGATTCGAACAGCTCGCGCACCGTGCCCGCCACCGGCGCGCCGCCGAGCCGCATGAGCTGGCGGCGATCGTAGGCGCGCACCAGCAGCCGCGCCTTGGGGAAGGCCTCGGCGATGGCGGCGGCATGCGCGGTGTCGATCGCGTCGCCGTCGATGCAATAGGCGATCAGCGCCGCCTCCTCCGCGCCGGCCTGACGAAGCAGATCGATCCGCAGGCCATCGCCATAATAGACCTTCGATCCGAATTCGGCGGTGCGCTCGATCTGCTCGGCCTTGGCGTCGATCAGCGTCACCTTCAGCCCGCGCGCGTACAGCATCTGCGCCACCGTCTGCCCGAAGCGGCCATAGCCGATCACCAGCGCGGTCGCCCGCGTCGCCTGCTCCGGCCCGTCGAGCCCGCGCAGCCTGGCGCCCGCCTCCTCGCCGCCGAAGCGCCGCGCGAGCGACATCAGGAACGGCGTCGTCGCCATCGAGAGGGTGACGACCGCGCCCATCAGGCTCGCCGCCTCCGGCGCGATCAGCAGCGCGTCGCGCGCCTGGGTGAACAGCACGAAGCCGAATTCGCCGCCCTGGCTGAGCAGCAGCCCGAGCGCGATCGCCGGCCGGTTGGCCATCCCGAACAGCCGCCCGAGCCCGTACAGCACGCCGGTCTTGACCACGATCAGCACGGCGGCGAGCCCCACCACGAACAGCGGCCGCGCCGCGATCGCGTGCAGGTCCAGCATCATGCCCACCGCGAGGAAGAACAGCCCGAGCAGGATCGAGCGGAACGGCTCGACATCCGCCTCCAGCTCGTGCCGGTAGGGCGAATCCGCCAGCATCACGCCCGCCACGAACGCGCCGAGCGCGGTGGACAGATGCAGCGCCTCCATCACCGCGCCCGACGCCAGCACGGTGAACAGCCCCGCCGCGACGAACAGCTCGCGCTCGCCCAGCCGGCCGATCAGCCGGAACAGCGGGTTGAGGACATAGCGCCCGGCCAGCACGAGCCCCGCCACCGCCGCGACCGTGTACACCCCCATCAGCCAGCCGGGCGGGGTCGAGGGATCGGCGGGCGCGCGGCTCAGGCTCGCGATGATCGTTATCAGCGGCACGATCGAGAGATCCTGGAACAGCAGGATCGAGAAGGCGCGCTCTCCGAACGGCGTGTTCATGCGCCCCGCCGAGCGCAGCAGCGGGAGCACCTGCGCGGTCGAAGAGAGCGCCAGCGGCAGCGCCAGCGCGATCGCCGCCGCGCCCGAGAACAAGGTCGAGCCGAAGATGATCGCGGCGAGCACGCAGCCCGACAGCACCACCTGGAGCAGCCCCAGCCCGAAGATGTCGCGCTTCAGCCGCCACAGCCGCGTCGGGTGCAGCTCCAGCCCGACGAGGAACAGCAGCAGCGTGATGCCGATCTCGGCGACGTCGATCTTGGCCTGCGCGCCGCCGACGAGGCCCAGCCCCTCCGGGCCGATCGCGGCGCCGGCGACGAGATAGCCCAGCACCGCGCCCAACCCGAAGCGGCGGAACAGCAGCACCGCGAACAGCCCCGCGCCGAGCAGGATCACGCCATCGCGAAAGAGGCTCTCGCTGGCCTGGGCGCCGTTCACGCGGCGGCGCGCTCGTGCCCGGCGGCGGCGGCGGCCTCGGCGATCGCCTCGAACGCGAGGCGGATCGACGGATGGCGCGCGCTGTGCGGCCGCGCGGCCGCGAAGATCTCAAGCCCCGGCCAGGCGCCCGGATCGTCCCGACCGCCGGTGAGGAAGGCGGCGAGCGTGTCGCGCGCGTCGGCCAGCTCGTCCGCCGAGCGCCCGATCGCATGCGCGCCCATCAGCGCCGCCGAGGCCTGGCCCAGCGCGCAGGCGCGCACCTCCTGCCCCAGCGCCGCGACGCGCCCGGCCGCGTCGAGCGCGACGTCGACCGTCACCCGGCTGCCGCAGACCGGCGAGCGCTTCTCGCTGGTCGCCTGGGGCGCGGCGAGGCGGGCGTGATGGGGGATGGCGGCGGCGAGCCGGAGGATGGTGGCGTTGTAGAGCGCGGCCGACATCGCGGTCAAATAGTGTCGCGGCGCGCGCGCGTCGACCCGGTGGCGCCTGCCCCCTCGCCGTGCAGCGCGCGCCGCGCCGCGACGAAATCGACGATGGCATGGCCGCCGGCGCGCAGCAGCGGATAGCTGCGCGACCGCGTCATCCACACCGGCCGGACGGCATCGCCGCCATAGACCGAATCATAGGCTAGGCTCGCGAGCAGGAACAGCAGCGTCGCCCCGATCAGCCCTTTCAGCGCGCCGAAGCCGAACCCCAGCAGCCGGTCGAGCGGCCCGAGGATCGACTCGCGCGTCCGCCGCCCGAGCCTTCCCGCGACCAGCTTGCCGAACAGGAAGGTGAGCCCGAACACCAGCGCGAAGGCGAGCACCGCCGCTCCCCCCGCCGTGCCGACATGCGGCGCCAGCAGGGCGGCGGCCGGCGTGTAGAGGAACTTGAGCGCCAGCACCGCCGCCACCCAGGCGAACAGCGACAGCACCTCGGTGACGAACCCCCGCAGCCCCCCGAACACCGCGCCGCCGCCCACCAGCAGGAGCGTGATGATGTCGAGCGCGGTGAGCATGGCGAGGGGCTTAGCCGCGCGGGTGGCGGAGTGTCGAGCGCGACCGGAAGTCACACCGCGCGCGGCGTGTCCTGGCGCGGACGGCGGCGCCGCGCGAGCGCACCGCGAGGAAGCCGGCGCTCCATCCCCTGTCGCGGCCGTGCCGGGCCGCGATTGATCGCGCCCGTCAGCCGCCGCGCGGCACGGGCGCCGGCTTCGGCACGGTGGCGCGCGCGAGATGGGCGAGGCCGGAGCGCGAGGGCGTGAACAGATAGGCCCCGCCGGTCGCGATCACGAAGCGCGGCGCCGCCGGCAGCGGCGTGCCGGTCGACCAGTCGTCGGTACGCGGCGCCGCCCCCTGGCCGATCAGCAGATCGGGTCCGGGCGTGCTCGGCACGGTCAGCACCTTCGCGCCCGGGCGAAAATTCGGATCGTTCGCCCAGTTTTTCTGGATGAACTCGAACTTCTGCTCGATGTCGCTCTGGTAGCACAGGAACAGCAGGCCCTTGTCCTCGTCGTCGTCCTTGCCGAAGGCGATGCCGGCGCGGATGATGCGGTGCTGCTCCGCATTGTCCTTCCCGCCGTCGGGCGGACCGGGTTCGTCGGCGCGCGGATAGACCTTGCGGATGTGCGCCGCGAACGGGCATCTCGCTCCAGCCGGATCGCCGTCGCCGAAATCGAAATCATTGTTCTTTTCCGGATGCGCCTCGTCCTCGCTCGGCTCGTCGACGTCGGGATTGCGCATCACCGGGCTGCCGTTCTTCCAGCGGCCGACGATCTTCGCCCCGAACTGTTCGGGATCATCGGCAAACCCGGAAAAAAGCTTCGTATAGCTTTGAAACGCATCGACATCCTGGTTCAGTCGCCGAAAGACGAGATAGGAACCGTTGGTCAGCCATGTCTCCTGGGGCTTGTGCTTTTTCCCGTCCTCGCGCGGATATTTGTCGCCCAGGATGAAGTCGCCGGGCTTCACCAGATCCTGCCCGGGAAAGCCCTGATCGATCGTCGGACGGGCGGTCGCCAGATTCTTTCCGCTGATCGCGACCGGCAGCGTCAGCCCCTCGATGCCCGGCTGCGAGACGCCGTCCGCGAAGCCGAAATGCTCATGCCCCTCCTGCTTGTCGGCGCCGGCGCCGGTCCGTCGCACGCGGCCGATCTCGCGATGCACGATCCCGCAACCGCCGCCGAACAGCCGGATCAGGCGAACCGCTCGGGCTTCGGCGAGCGCCAGCGCCCGATCCGAATCCTCGTCCCAGGCGGCGACGAGCAGCAGCCCGTCGATCTTCCGGCCGCGATAGGCGGGAAGCCATTCCTCTAGGTCGTCGTCGAGGCAGGATGCCCTCGTCTCCGCGCCATCCGTGAAGGCGGGGTCCATCACGGGCAGCGGCTTCGGCGCGACCAGCTTCGTCAACCCCTGCACCGAGAAGGAGATCGAGGATTTCACGAGCTCGCTCCGATCCACCCCTTCCTCGTACAGCCTGGTCTCGCGCAGATAGGCGATCTTGCCGGCGATCCGGGCGAGGCCGCGCTTGAACGCGGCGATCCTCGTGATCTCGAAGAAGACGAACACCTCCGCCCGCTTCTGCATGCCGATCAGCACGTCGCCCTGAATCTCGTCCTGATCGACGTCGATCTTATCGTCCGGCAGAAACCATTGCTGCGCCATCGAAGCCCCCCCCCGCGAATCGGCGGCAGCCTGCTACCCCGCGACCGGAGAGTCGACCCTCCCCGGCAAGATAAATACAAGTAATGATCCGTTTTACTTGAGGTCGAGCGCTCACCTCCCCAGCAGGTGATCCACCAGCCCGCCCAGCGTCGCGAAGCCCGAGCAGGCGATGCCGCCCTGCCCCTCCTTCACCGCCGCCGGCAACAGCGCGCGGCCGAAGCCGAGCTTCGCCGCCTCGCGCAGCCGCAAGCCCGCATGCGCGACGGTGCGCACCTCGCCGGATAGCGCGACCTCGCCGAACGCCACCGCGTCCGCCGGCAGCGGCCGCTCCGCCAGCGCCGAGACGAGCGCGGCGGCGACCGCGAGATCGGCGGCGGGATCCGAGATGCGATAACCGCCCGCGACGTTCAGATAGACCTCGCACGACGCGAACCCCAGGCCGCAGCGCGCCTCCAGCACCGCCAGGATCATCGCCAGCCGGCCCGCGTCCCAGCCGACCACCGCGCG
>CAXTPE010000172.1:0-5749 GCA_964245925.1 uncultured Sphingomonadaceae bacterium | reverse complement strand
TCGAGCACGCCCGCCATGCCGACCACCTTGTGGTGCGGCAGCCCCGAGAACTCGCGCAGCGCCCAGACCATCGCGTCGAGCGGATTGGTGATGCAGATCACGAACGCATCCGGCGCATTGGCCTTGATGCCCTCGCCGACCGCCTTCATCACCTTCAGGTTGATGCCGAGCAGGTCGTCGCGGCTCATGCCCGGCTTGCGCGCGACGCCGGCCGTCACGATGATGACGTCGGCGCCGGTGATGTCGGCATAGTCGTTGGTGCCGGTGATCTTGGCGTCGAAGCCCTCGACCGGTCCGCATTGCGAGAGATCGAGCGCCTTGCCCTGCGGCACGCCCTCGACGACATCGAACAGCACGATGTCGCCCAGGCCCTTCAGCGCGGCGAGATGCGCGAGCGTGCCGCCGATGTTGCCCGCGCCGATGAGCGCGATTGTCTTGCGAGCCACTCGAACTCCCCTGCTGCTGGACGCCCGGGAGGGCGACGGGACGGCGCGGCCGCAGGCGCGGCGCGTTGGACGCGAGCCGCTTAAACCGATCGACCGGGCGGTTCAACCGCCTTTGGGCGGTGCAGCATTCTCGCCATCTGACGCGGCGGATCAGCGCGCCAGCATCGCCACCATGTCGGTCCAGTGATCGACGTCCTCGTCGAACGCCCTGACCGGGATGCGCTCGTCGCGGCCGTGCGCGCGCTCGTCCTCGGGCGCGATCCACCACTCGCCGTCGACACCGTAGACCGGGATGCCCGCCGCGCGCAGCGCCGCGCCGTCGCTCGCCCCGGCGCTCATCTCGGGGACGATCGGGCTGTCGGGGTGGCGCCTGTGGACGGCGGCGGTGTAGGCGGCGGTGACGTCGGCGCGCGGCGGCGAGGCGATGCTCATCGGGTCGGCGTCGAGCCGCGTCACCTTGACGCCGGGATCGCCGGCGATCCGCTGGAGAAGATCGCGGACGGCGTCCGGCTGCTCGCCCGGCAGGATGCGGCAGTTGACCGTCGCGGTGGCGAGCTGCGGCAGCGCGTTGTTGGCGTCGCCGCCGGCGAGCCGGGTCGCGACGCAGCGCGTGCGGGTGATGCCGATCTCGTTCGGATCCGCCTCGATCGCGTCCGCCGCTCGGCCGTCGTCGGGGTCGCGGAGCCAGGCGCGCATCGCATCGCCGAGCGGGCCCTGCTCGCTCTTCTGCCGCGCCGCGAGATAGCCGCGCGTCGTGGCGTTGAGCGCGGGCGCGAAGCGCCAGGCCGCGAGCCGCGTGAGCGCATGGGCGAGTTGGTAGATCGCATTGTCGGGACGGGGCTGCGACGAATGGCCGCCCTTGTTCGTCACCGTGAACAGATAGTCGGCATAGGTCTTCTCGGCGGTCTGCAGCGTGTAGCCGAGCGGCTTGCCGGACGCATCGAAGCGGCCGCCGCCGGCATCGCCGTTCAGCGCGAACTCGGCATCGACCAGCGCCCGCCATCTGGTCGCGGCGAGCAGGGCGCCCTGGCCGGCGGTCTCCTCGTCGCCGGTGAGCAGCAGGATGACGTCGCGGCCCGGCTGGAAGCCCTGCGCCTTCAGCCGCATCATCGCCACCGCCATCGCCACGTCGGGCGTCTTCATGTCCATCACGCCGCGGCCGTAATAATAGCCGTCCTTCTCGACGAGGGCGAACGGATCGATCGACCAGTCCGCCGGCAGCGCCTCGACGACGTCCATATGCCCCATCAGGAGCATCGGCCGCTTCGTCGGATGGACCGAGCGCCAGCGCACGATGAGCGCGGCGGTGTCGTTGCCGGGCTCGGGCGCATAGGGCATCAGATGGATGTCGGCCGGCGCGAAGCCCGCCGCGCGGAACTGGTCCGCGAACCAGCGCGCGAGCTCCGGCGTCCGCCCGCGCCCGGCGACGGTGGGCACGCCGATCGCGTGCCCGAGCATATCGCGCGCCTTGACATGCCACGGGTCGGCGGGCGGCGCGGCTGCCGCGGCGGCGGCGAACAGCATGGCCAGCGGTGTGACGACGTGACGGCGCATCCCGATCTCCGCTCTCGCTCGCCGCCAGCATGGCAGCGGGCGGGCGGGTGTCAATCCGCGCCGTGCCCCAGCGCGAGATAGTCGGCCGACTGCATCTCCATCAGCCGCGACGCCGTCCGCTCGAACTCGAACGCGCCGTCGCCCGCCGCATAGAGCGCGTCCGGCGCCGCATCGGCGGCGGCGAGCAGCTTGACCTTGTGCTCGTAGAGCGCGTCGACCAGCGTCACGAAGCGCGCCGCCTCGTTGCGGTTCTCCGACCCCATCCGCGGCACGCCGACGACGATCACCGTGTGATAGCCGCGCGCGACCGCCAGATAATCGGCGGCGCCGCGCGCCTCCCGGCAGAGCCTGGCGAACGAGAACACCGCCACGCCCTTGAGGCACTTGGGCACATGCAGCGCGCGCCCGTCCGACACCTTGAGGTCGCAGGACGGGACATGCTCGCGATCCTCCACCGGGAAGTCGGTAAGCCGGAAGAAGGCGCGGCTGAGCGCGTCTGTCGAGGCCGCGCCGTTGGGCACATACCAGGTTGGGAAGCCGCCGAGCCGCGCGAGCCGGAAATCGGTCGGTCCGTTGAGCGCCAGCACGTCGAGGCGCTGCTCGACGAGCGCGATGAACGGCAGGAAATGCTCGCGGTTGAGCCCGTCCTTGTAGAGCTCGGCGGGCCGGCGGTTGGACGTCGCGACGACGGTGACGCCGTGCGCGACGATCAGCGCGGTGAACAGCCGCGAGAGGATCATCGCGTCGGCGCTGTTGTTGACCACCATCTCGTCGAAGCAGAGCAGCCGCGCGTCGGCCGCCAACGCGGCGGCGACCGGCGCGACCGGATCGCCCGTCTCGCGCGAGCGCTCGACGCGCAGGCGGGCATGGACCTCGATCATGAATTCGTGGAAGTGGACGCGGCGCCTGGCGGCGACATCGACGCAGCCGAAGAACAGGTGCATCAGCATCGACTTGCCGCGCCCGACGCCGCCCCACAGATAGATGCCGCGCGGCCGCTCGGGCGGCTTGCGCAGCACCCGCGACACGATGCCGCGCGGGCGTGTCGCCACGAGCCCGGCGGCCAGCGCGTCGAGCGCCAGCGCCGCGCCGCGCTGATCGGAATCCGGACGCAGCTCGCCGGCCGCGACCAGCGCGTCGTAGCGCTCCAGCGGCGCGGTCATGCGCCCGCCGGCGCCGCGCTCCTCTTGCGCAGCACCGCCTCGAACGAACCGATCGTGCGGCCTTCCTGCTCGAACAGGCCGCGCACGAACACCATCCGCCCGGTCTCGCCGGTCACCTCGACCAGCGCATCGACCGGCAGGCCGACGATGCCCCGCCCGACGAACGTCACGCCGGCCTGCAGCGTCACCGCATGGCCCGGCATGCGGCCGAGCGCGGCGGCGCCGATGAAGACGACCTGATCCGCCAGCGCCAGGAAGAAGCCGCCGTGGATCGCGCCGTTGGTATTGTCCTGCGCGGGCCCGGTGTCGACCCGGCAGCGGGCGCGGCCGTCGGGATCGACGCGGAAGCGGAGATT
The DNA here is from genome assembly GCA_964245925.1 of uncultured Sphingomonadaceae bacterium. Classification (GTDB taxonomy): domain Bacteria; phylum Pseudomonadota; class Alphaproteobacteria; order Sphingomonadales; family Sphingomonadaceae; genus Solisphingomonas. The sequence continues at coordinate 2,230 of CAXTPE010000172.1, read as the reverse complement.
GTCGAAGATGGCGTTGAAGCCGCCCGGGCTCTTCACCGCGCGCCAGGCCGCGGCGTCGGCGCCGTCCCCCGCCACGCCGGTCAGACCGCGCGCTCCACGAGCATCTTCTTGGTCTCGGCGATCGCCTTGGCCGGCGACAGCCCCTTGGGGCAGACGTTCGCGCAGTTCATGATCGTGTGGCAGCGATAGAGCCGGAACGGATCCTCGAGCTCGTCCAGCCGCTCGCCGGTCATCTCGTCGCGGCTGTCGGCGAGCCAGCGATAGGCCTGGAGCAGGATCGCGGGGCCCAGGAACTTGTCGCTGTTCCACCAGTAGCTCGGGCACGAGGTCGAGCAGCAGGCGCACAGGATGCACTCGTAGAGCCCGTCGAGCTTGGCGCGATCCTCCGGCGACTGGAGCCGCTCCTTGCCCGAAGGCGTGGTGGTGACGGTCTGGAGCCACGGCTTGATCGAGCTGTACTGCGCGTAGAAGTGGGTGAAGTCGGGGACGAGATCCTTGATGACGTCCATGTGCGGCAGCGGCGTGATCTGCACCTCGCCCTTGCAGTCCTCGATCGCGGTGGTGCAGGCGAGCCCGTTGCGGCCGTTCATGTTCATCGAGCAGGAGCCGCAGATGCCCTCGCGGCACGAGCGGCGGAAGGTGAGCGAGCTATCCTGCTCGCTCTTCATCTTGATGAGCGCATCGAGCACCATCGGCCCGCATTCGTCGAGATCGATCTCGAAGCGATCATAGCGCGGGTTCTCGCCGGCATCGGGATCATAGCGATAGACCTTGAACGCCTTGACGTTCTTGGCGGCCGGGTCCGCCTTGTGGACCTTGCCCTGGGTCTTGATCCTGGAGTTCTTGGGGAGTGCGAATTCGGCCATGATTTACCCGATCCAATGAAAGCCCTTTGCCATAAGTCCTGCCAGACCCAAAGCCACGGCGATTAGCGCTCCGAATATGATCCGAAAATCCTGCTCCTGCCGATTGTGCACCGAGTTGAAGCCGGTATCCACCTTTCGATCGAGTTTCCGCACATCCCCGCGAAGCTCGGAATGCCGCGTCTCGACCGTTTGCCGCCAGGCAGCCATGCCGTCACCACCTCCTCCGCCATCAGATGTGGTGACACCGGCCTAGCTCGGTCAGTTCGACGCCATCGCCGATGTCAGCCGTTAATATACCCGCGCCTTCGGCTTGATGTACTCGATGTCATCCGTCAGCGTATACTCATGAACCGGGCGGTAGTCGATCGTCACGCGGCCCTTCTCGAACCATGTGATCGTGTGCTTCATCCACTCGTCGTCGTGGCGCTCGGGATAGTCCTCGTGCATGTGCGCGCCGCGGCTCTCGTGGCGGTTGGCGGCGCCGTGCATCGTCACCACCGCCTGCGGCAGCATGTTGTCGAGCTCCAGCGTCTCGACGAGATCGGTGTTCCAGATCAGCGAGCGATCGGTGATGCCGACGTCCTGGAGCCTGGCGTACACCGTGTCGATCTTGGCCATGCCCTCGCGCAGGCTCTCCGAATTGCGGTAGACCGCGCAGTCGCTCTGCATCGTGCGCTGCATCTCGCCGCGGATCACGGCGGTCGGCGTGCCGCCCGCCGCGTGGCGGAAGCGGTCGAGCCGGCTCACCGCCTTCTCGTCGGCGGCATCGCTCACCGGGGCATGCTTGGTGCCGGGCTTGACGATCTCGGCGATGCGGTGGCCGGTGGCGCGGCCGAAGACGACCAGATCGATCAGCGAATTGGAGCCCAGCCGGTTCGCGCCGTGGACCGAGACGCACGCCGCCTCGCCCACCGCGAACAGCCCGGGGACGACGCTGTCCGGATCGCCTCCCTTCAGCGTCACCACCTCGCCATGATAGTTACAGGGCACACCGCCCATGTTGTAGTGGACCGTCGGCGTGACCGGCAGCGGCTGGCGGGTGAGGTCGACGCCCGCGAACACCTTGCCGGTCTCGGTGATGCCGGGCAGACGCTCGGCGAGCACCTTGGGATCGATGTGATCGAGGTGCAGGTAGATATGGTCCTTGTTCTTGCCGACGCCGCGCCCCTCGCGGATCTCCATCGCCATCGAGCGCGACACGACGTCGCGCGACGCCAGATCCTTGGCGGACGGCGCATAGCGCTCCATGAAGCGCTCGCCCTCGGAGTTGGTGAGATAGCCGCCCTCGCCGCGCGCGCCCTCGGTGATGAGCACGCCCGCGCCGTAGATGCCGGTCGGGTGGAACTGGACGAACTCCATGTCCT
>CAXTPE010000171.1:0-5798 GCA_964245925.1 uncultured Sphingomonadaceae bacterium | reverse complement strand
CGAACAGGATGCGATGATAGCCCGCGGTAGCCCCCAGCGAATAGACGCCCGGCGTGCTGCCGGCCGCCTGGAAGCCGCCGTCATACCACAGCGCGTAGAGCTGGCCGTCGATGCCCGAAACCGACGACAGCGTGCGCGAGACGTTCGCCTCGACGCTGACGCTGCGATCCTTGACGCGGGCATAGAGGAAGGCGCTGCCGAGCGCGCTGACCGGGGTGAGATAGCGGCGCTCGTCATAATTTGCGCCGACGCCGTAGGTCCACGGACCGCTGGTCGCCGACCACAGCGCGTAGACGCCGCGGGCGCGGAAGAGATTGCCGTTGATCGACTGTAGCGCGCCGCCAAGGCAGCCGCCCTGCCCGCCGTTGACGCCGAACACGCAGCCATCGAGATTGCCGACGATCGGGTTGAAGCTAACCTGGAAGGCGGTCGGCAGCGCGCCGATGCCGTTGGTGAGCTGGTGGCCGAAGGTCTGCACGTCGTCGTAGACGCCGGCCTGGACGCGGCTGCGCGGGCCGGTCTGATAGTCGAGCGTGCCGAAGCCGATCCACTCGCCGTAGCGGCGGCCGACGCGCGCATCGAGGCTGGTACGGCGGTTCGGGCGCCAGGAGAGGCCGACATCCCAGAACAGTCCGTCCTGCTGGTAGCTGAGCTGGCGCGGCAGGCTCGGATCGCCCTGGAGATGGCCCTTGCCGTCGAGGATGGCGTTGCCGCCCGCATCGACGAGGAGCTGGCGCTGCGTGTTGTCAAGCTTCTCATAGCCGACGTCGCCGACCAGCGCGAAGGTGGGCGAGACCGGCTGGGTGATGTTCAGCCCGACGAAGCGATCGCGGAAGCGCGCCTTCAGGAAATGCTGGTTCTCCTGGACGTAGCCGCCGGACAGCGTCCAGCCGAACGGCAGCAGGGTGCCGGGCCGCGCGCCGATGCTGGCGTTGAGGGTATGGCTGTACGAGGTGCCATAATCCTCGAACGAGGGCTGGCCGGGGCCGAGCGCGAAGCCGGCGGTGTTGCCGTCGTCGACATGGACGAGGCCGAAATGATAGCCGGCGGTGGTGTCGAGATCGCCGAAGCTGTGCTGGAAGCTCGGGCCGACGGTGAGCGCGTAGAGCTGGCTGACGTTGCGATAGTCGCCACGCGTGAAGAAGGCGGGCGTCGCCTCGTCGAGGCTGCTGCGGGTGCGGGTCGCGAGGGCGCCGGCATCGATCGTGACGTAGTTCGGCACGGCCACGACATCGGCGCGGGCGATGCCGGTGTGGACGCTCTGGTCGGGATAGCCGTGGCGCTCGGTGATCTGCCGCTCGTAGCGGTAGCCGACCGTCGCCTGGACGCGCTGGGTGGCGATGCTGGCGTCGATGCCGGCCGAGAGATCGGTGTAGGTCAGCGTGTCGCCGCCCCCCGAGATCGGCACGTCGAGGATCTGGTCAACCTCGACATAGGGCAGGATCAGCACCTTGTGGCCCGATCGTACCGGCGTGGCCGTTTCCCGCGGCGCGGCTTGCGGGGCCGCGTCCGGGTCGAGATTGGGGCCGACCGCCGGTCCGCCGGTCGCGTCCTGCGCGAAAACCGCGCCGGGATGGAGGCAGGCGAGCGCCGTCGCGGCGAGCAGGGCCGCCCGCGCGCCGCCGCGGATATGTGGGTTCCTCATCATTCCGCATGTCCGTAATAGGAGCCGAAGCGGCGGCTGGAGCCCTTGTACTCCACCGCGTTCAGCAGGAGCTGGATGTGCCGGCAGCCCGACAGCAGCGAGAGCGTGTCGCGCAGCGCCTTCTCGGGCGTGCGATCGGCGCGCACCACCACCAGCGCCTGCCCGCAGACGAGCGCCAGCACGGAGGCCGGCGAGGCGGCGAGCGCGGGTGGCGAATCGAAGATCACCAGCCGGTTCGGGTTGCGCGCCAGCAGCGCGTCGAGCACCGCCAGCGTCCGCTCGGACGCCAGCAGCTCGGTCGCCTCAGTGCTGGTGCGGCCCGCAGGCAGCACCGTGAGGTTGGGGATGTCGGTGCGGATCAGGCAGGCCTCGATGTCGACCGCCGGATCGGCGAGCGCGTCGATCAGCCCCGGCCCGCCACCTTCCAGGCCGAGCGTGGCGAGCACCTCGGGCTTGGCGCTGTCGGCGTCGACGAGCACCACCTCGATGTCCTTCTCCTGCGCGCAGGAGAGCGCGAGATTGACCGCGCAGAAGGTCTTGCCCTCGCCCGCCGCACCCGAGGCGACGAGGATCATGCGGCCGCGCTCCTGCCCGGCGGCGTCCAGCAGGAGCTGGCGCTTGACGATCCGGAACTCCTCGGCGAGCGCGGTGACCGCGGCGTTCGGCAGGATGTAGCCCGCCTCGCGCAGCTCCTCGGCCGCGACGGTGCCGCGGCGCTGCTCCATCGGCGCGGACCGCCATGAGGGCTCGATCAGCAGCGGGCCGAGCGGCGCCTGCTCGGCCAGGGCCGGCACGATCGCGCCGTCACCGCGCAGCACGGCGCCGAAGTCATAGGCCTGTGCGGCGCGCTCCAGCAGCGGGACGCGGCGGGGTTTAACGGGCTGGTGGTTGCTCATGATCTCGCCCCCCTCATGCCGTCAGCGCGCGGCGGACGAGCTCGACGACGAGCAGCAGCGCGTAGACGCCGCCCAGACCCGCGCCCGCGCCGGCGAACCACTTCATCCGCTCGCGCCGCTCCTCGCGCTGCTTCGGCCCCAGCACCGCGGTGACCGCGCCGACGACCGGCAGCCCGGTGGCGGCGGCGAGCCTGGCGGGCGTCGTGTAGGTGGTCTGGAGCTGGGCCATGCCGAACGCCGCGGCGGCGCCGCCGGCGAGCGCCACGACCAGCACCAGCGTCAGCAGCAGCGGCCGGTTCGGCGCGACCGGGATGGTCGGCGCGGACGGCGGATCGACGACGCGGAACTGCACCGCATTGCCGCCGGCCTGCACGTCCGAGCGCAGCTTCACATCCTCGCGATCCTGGAGCAGCTTGTCGTAGGATGCCTTGAGCACGTCGTAATCGCGCGCGAGCTTGGCCTGCTCGGTGACCACCTCGGGCGCGGCGGCCTGCTTGGCGGCGAACTGCGCCATGTCGGACTGGATCTGGGCGCGCCGCGTCTCGAGCGCCGAGGAGGTCGCCTGGCGCTCGGCCAGCATCGAGCGCAGCGAGATATAGAGCGGGTTGGGCTGCGATCCCGCGCCGCCGCCGGTCTCCCTGGCGGCCGCGCCCGAGATGGCGGCGATCTGCGACTGCACCGCGATCACGTCGGGGTGCGCATCGGTCCAGCCCTTGGCGCGCATGTCGGCGAGCTGGCCCTGCAAGCCCGCGAGCCGGCCGCGCGCGCCGCCGCCACCGCCCATGTCGATCCCCGGCACCGTCGCCGGCGTGCCCGACATCTGGCTCTGCACGGCGGCGAGCGAGCTGTTCGCGGCGGCGAGGCTCGTCTCGATGTCCTCGAGCTGCGAGCGCGCCTGGCTCATCCGGTCGGCGATCGAGCCGGTGCCCGGCAGCATTCCCATATATTTCTGCTCGAACGCGGCCTGCTTCTGCTCGGCGTCCTGGAGCGCCGCCTGCCGTTGGGCGAGCTGGGCGTCGAGGAACTTGAGGCTGGCGCGGTTCTCGTCGCGGTTGCCGGCGATGTTCTGCTCGACGAAGATGTCGATCAGCCGCGACACCACCTCGCGGGCGATGTGCGCGTTCTGCCGGTCCGAGAAGCCGTTGCCGGTCGCCTGCGCGCTGATCGTGAACAGGTCGTCGCCCTGCTGCTTGACGTCGATGTCGCGCTGGAGCTGCCCGACGATATTGCCCATGTCGCGATCGGTCGAGGCCTGCCGCGCGAGATCGGTCGACTTGACGACCTTGACGAGGTTCTCGCTGGAGGTGAGCGTCTGGCGCACGCGATCGATGTCGGCGCGCTGCTCGTTGGCGGTGATGCCGACCTGCTCGGGCAGGATCGAGCTCATCTGGACGAAGATGCTCGCCTGGCTCTCGTAGCGGTTGGGGATCAGCGAGATCACCAGCCAGCCGGCGAGCGCGATGCCCCAGGCGACGGCGAGCGCCAGCCAGCGGCGGTGCCAGACGGCATGGAGCGCGAGCCGCGCTTCCTCGAAGATTGCGTTCATGCGTGCCGGCCCCTCAGAACATGCTCTCGGGGATGATGATGACATCGCCCGGCTGGAGGCTGACGTTGGCCTTGGTGTCGCCGTGCCTGAGCAGGTCGGCGATGCGGAGCTGGAACTCGGTCTGCTTGCCGGTCGCCTTGTCGTGGCGGACGAGGCGCGCCTTGTTGCCGGCGGCATATTGGTTGAGGCCGCCCACCGCGATCATCGCGTCGAGCAGCGTCATGTTGGCGCGATAGGGCAGCGAGGCGGGCTTCTCGGTCGCGCCGACGACACGGATCTGCTGCGAGAAGGTGCCCGAGAAATTGTCGACGATCACCGAGACGAGCGGATCCTTGACATATTTCTGGAGCGCGATGGTGAGATCGGCGGCGAGCTGGGTCGGCGTCTTGCCGACTGCCTGCATGTCGGTGATGAGCGGCGTGGTGATGCGCCCGTCGGGGCGGACCTGGACCTTGCCGCCGAGTTCGGGATTGCGCCACACGAAGATGTTGAGCTGGTCGAGCGGGCCGATGATATAATCGTCGCTCGGCTTCTGCTCGCTCGCCACGAAGGTGGCGGCGGGAAGCTGGGCCGCGGGGCGTCCGCCAGCGCAGCCTGCCAGCACGAACGCCGGCAGCAGGAGCCCCGGCAGCAGCTTGGCCGGCAGCGCAATCGTCTTCGCGTTCCGCATCGTTACCCGTCCTCATCATCCCGCTGCCGGAGACCTGTTCCGCCGGCGGGACGGACGCAGATCAGGGCGCGGAACCGGCCCTGCTATGCGCAAGAAGAGGTGAAGATACGGTTAGGAAAGCTGCCCTGTCTCGGTGTCCACGAGGAGTTCGCGCGCCGGCGGATGGCCGAGGAAGGCGGCGGGGCTGGCGCTCGCGCCATAGGCGCCCGCGAGGAACAGCGCGACCAGATCGCCGGCCTGCGCGCGGGGAAGCGCCGCCTCGTCGGCGAGCCGGTCGAGCGGGGTGCAGAGGCAGCCGACGATGCTCGCTTCCTCCTCGGCCGGCGCGCCATGGCGGGTGGCGATCGCGACCGGATAGTTGCGGCGGACGACCGCGCCCAGATTGCCGCTGGCGCCGAGCTGGTGGTGCATGCCGCCGTCGACAACGAGGAAGATGCGGCCGTGGCTTTCCTTGCGCTCGACGATCCGGGTGAGATAGACCCCGGCCTCGGCGACGAGCCAGCGGCCGAGCTCGATCGCAAAGGCTGTGTCGCGCAGGATCGGCGGGCGCGCGACGAGCGCGTCGCCCAGCGCCGCGCCGATCGCGGCGACGTCGAGCGCTGCGTCGCCGGCGAAATAGGGAACGCCGAAGCCGCCCCCGAGGTTCACCAGTGGCGGCGCCGCGCCCGCCGCCTCCGCCAGCCCGGCGGCGAGGGCGATCGTCGCCGCGTGCGCCTCGATCACGGCGCCCGCATCGAGCGACTGCGATCCGGCGTAGACATGGAAGCCGCGCCAGTCCGCGCCCGCCGCGATCAGCCGGCGGGCGAGTGGCGCGGCGCGGTCCGCGTCGATCCCGAACGGCCGCGCGCCGCCGCCCATGCGCATGCCCGATCCGCGCAGCTCGAACGGCGGGTTGACCCGGATCGCCAGGCGCGGGCGGGTGCCCGACCGACCGGCGATCGCCAGCGCGCGCGCCGCCTCGTCCTCGGACTCGAGGTTGATCGTGATGACCGCGGCGAGTGCTGCGGCCAGCTCGTCGTCGCGCTTGCCCGGCCCGGCGAA
>CAXTPE010000170.1:0-5821 GCA_964245925.1 uncultured Sphingomonadaceae bacterium | reverse complement strand
CCGAGCACGCGGCGGATCTTCGAGAGCTCGTCCATCAGCCCGGCCTTGTTCTGGAGGCGGCCGGCGGTGTCGACGATCAGTGCGTCGGTGCCGATCTCGGTGCCGCGCCTGACGCCCTCCCAGACGAGGCTGGCCGCATCGCCGCCCTCCTTGCCGGCGATGATCGGCACGCCGATGCGCTCGGCCCAGACCTTGAGCTGGCCGATCGCCGCCGCCCGGAACGTATCGCCCGCCACCAGCATCACCTCGTAATCCTGTTCCTTGAGCAGATGGGCGAGCTTGGCGATGGTGGTGGTCTTGCCCGATCCATTGACGCCGATGACGAGGATCACCTGCGGCCTCGGGAACGCCACGATCTCCAGCGGCCTGGCGACCGGCGCGAGGATCTTGGCCACTTCCTCCGCCACGACCGCGCGGACGCCGGCCTCGTCGATGTCGCGGTCGTAGCGCTCGGCCTCCAGCCGGGCGCGGATGCGCGCGGCGGCGGCGGGGCCGAGATCCGAGGCGATCAGCGCCTCCTCGATCCCGTCGAGCGTCGCCTCGTCGAGCGCGGCCCTGGTGAAGAGCCCGGTGAGGTTCTCGCCGAGCTTCTCGGAGGTGCGGCGGAAGCCGCCGAGCAGCCGCTCGTGCCAGGCGGGGCCGGGATCGGTGAAGCTCATGCCGGCACGCCGACAAGCATGTCGCCCTCGACGTGGGTGACGCGCAGCGCCGCGACGGCGCCCCTCGCGGTTCCACCGGGGACGCGCGCCTCGGCATAGTTGGCGGCATGGCCGCGCCCGTCGGCGCGTTCGACGAGCACCTGCTGGATGGTGCCGACCAGCGTTCCGAGCCACGCCCGCTTCCGCCGCGCCGCCGCCTCGCGGAGCGCCTTCGCCCGCGCCCTGATCGCCTGCGGGGGAACCTGCGGCATGCGCGCGGCGGGCGTGCCGGGGCGGGGCGAATAGGGAAAGATGTGGCCGAACACGATGTCGCAATCATCGAGCAATGCCAGAGAGTTGGCAGCCATCTCCTCGGTCTCGGTGGGAAAGCCGGCGATGAGGTCGGCGCCGATCGCGAGGCTTGGCCGGGCCGCCTTGAGGCGCGCGACCGTCGCCACCGCCTGCGCGCGGCCATGGCGCCGCTTCATGCGCTTCAGCACCATGTCGTCGCCGGACTGGAGCGAGAGGTGGAGGTGCGGCATGATGCGTGCCTCGCCGGTGACGAGATCGAACAGGCGATCGTCGATCTCGACCGAATCGAGCGACGAGAGGCGGAGGCGAGCGAGCGTCGGCACATGGCGCAGGATGCGCTCGACGAGCAGCCCGAGCGTCGGCGCGCCCGGCAGGTCGGGGCCGTAGGAGGTGAGGTCGACACCGGCCAGCACCACCTCGTTGCAGCCGCTATCGACCAGCGCGGCGATCCGCTCGATCACGAGGCCGGCCGGCACCGAGCGGCTGTCGCCGCGCCCCTGGGGGATCACGCAGAAGGTGCAGCGATGATCGCAGCCGTTCTGCACCTCGACGAAGGCGCGGGCGCGGCGGCCTGTCGTCGCCCCGGCGGAGGCGGGGGCGGGGGCCTCGTCGGGGCGGGCGCCGTTCTCCGCCGCAGGCGATCCCGGCCTTCGCCGCGATGACGGGAGAAGCCGGGACGACGGGAGCGGAAGGAAGCTGCCCGGGTCCAGCTTCTCGCGGTTGCCGATCACCCGCGCCACCCCGGGCATCGCCGCGAACGTCGCCGGATCGATCTGCGCGGCGCAGCCGGTGACGATGATGCGCGCCCGCGGCCGGGCCAGATGCGCGCGGCGGATCGCCTTGCGGGTCTGGCGGACCGCCTCGGCGGTCACCGCGCAGGAGTTGACGATGACGAGATCGTCCTGCCCGGCGGCGGCCAGGCGCATCGCCTCGCTCTCGGCGGTGTTCAGCCGGCAGCCGAGCGTGACGAGCTCGGGGCCGCTCATCCCAACCGCTCCAGTTCCAGCTCGCCCGAGAAGACGTGCGCCGCCGGGCCGCGCATCCGGATCGTCCCGCCGGGCGACCATGTAATCTCCAGCGTGCCGCCCGGCAGCGCGACGGCGATCCGCCCGTCGCAATGCCCCGCCCGGATCGCCGCGACGGCGGCGGCGCAGGCGCCGGTGCCGCAGGCACGCGTCAGCCCGGCGCCGCGCTCCCAGACGCGCAGCCGCAGCCGGTCGCGCGCCTGGATCGTGGCGACGCCGACGTTGACGCGGTCGGGGAACAGCGGGTCGCGCTCGATCAGCGGCCCGAGCCGGGCGAGATCGACCGCGTCGGTATCCGCCACGAAGAACACGACGTGCGGATTGCCGACGTTGACCGCCACCGGCCGCTCCAGCGCCTCCCAGCCGACCGGCAGCGCGGCGGTGTCCATCGCATAGGCGAGCGGCACCTCGTCCCAGCCGAACCGCGGCACGCCCATGTCGATGGTCACGGCGTCGGCTGCGGCATCCCCGCTGATGGTGCCGCCGCCGGTCTCGATGCGGCTCTCGCCGCCGAGCAGCAGCGCGACGCAGCGTGCCGCGTTGCCGCACGCCCCGACCTCGCCGCCGTCCGCGTTCCAGATCCGCATGCGGGCGTCGGCGTGGGTCGAGGGCTCGACGAGGATGAGCTGGTCGCAGCCGATGCCGGTGTGGCGGTCGGCGATCGCGCGCGCCTGCGCGGCGCTGATCCCGACGGCGCGCTCGCGCGCGTCGATCACGACGAAGTCGTTGCCGAGCCCGTGCATCTTGTGGAAGCGCCGCATCATCGAGCGCGCGATCTAGGGAGCGGCGGCGCTCAAGTCCACGCCGAAGCCGCCTCAGCCGGCTCGGCCCACCTGGCGCAGATCCTCGCCGCCTGCCGGGCCGCGCGCGAGCGGCAGCAGGCCGCGCTCGGCGAGCAGGCGGCGGGTCGGGCCGATGCCGAGCGGCTTGCCGAAGTGCCAGCCCTGGCCCTTGGCGCAGCCGAGCGCCTGGAGCCGGGCGCGGACCGCCTCGTTCTCGATGCCCTCGGCGGTGATCGGCAGGCCGAGGCTCTCGCCAAGGCTGGTGATCGCGTTGACGATCGCGGCGCTCTCGGGGTTCTCGTTGATCGAGGTGACGAAGCTCCGGTCGATCTTGATGCGATCGAACGGCAGCGCGCGCAGGTGCGAGAGGCTCGAATAGCCGGTGCCGAAATCGTCGAGCGCCAGGCGGATGCCCTGGTTCTTGAGGCTGCCGACGATCGATTGTGCGACGTTGAGGTTGTCGAACAGCGCGGTCTCGGTGATCTCCACTTCCAGCCGGTTGGCGGGGAAGCCGGTCTCGACCAGCAGCTTGACGATCTTCTGCGCGAGCCAGGGATCCTTGAGCTGCGCGGGCGAGATGTTGACCGAGAGCGAGAGCGATGGATCCCAGTCGCGCGCGTCGCTGAAGGCGCGGCGCATCACCGCGAGGCTGAGGTCGGCGATCAGCCCGCTTTCCTCGGCGACGGGGATGAAGCTGTCCGGCGGCACAAGCCCGTGGACCGGATGCTCCCAGCGCGCGAGCACCTCGAAGCCGTGGAGCTGGCCGGTGCGCAGATCGACCTGCTGCTCGTAATAGGGAACGAACTGGCCGCGCGGGATGCCGTCGCGCAGGCCCGACTCGACCGCGCTGCGCGCGATCAGCTCGCGCTCCATGCCGGCATCGAACCAGATGTGCCGGTTGCGGCCGCGCGCCTTGGCCTGGCGGACGGCGATGAAGGCGCGGCGCATCAGCGCGTCGACGGTGCCGCAGTCGGCGTCCGAACGCGCGATGCCGACCGACGCGCTGATGTGGACCTGCACCTCGCCCGCCTCGAGCGGCTGGGCGAGCCGCGAGACGAGATGCTCGGCGAGCGCGTCGATCGCGCCGCCGTGGAGCGGATCGAACAGCAGGATGATCGCGAAGGCGTCGCCATCGAGCCGCGCCGCTTCCGCCGAGGGCGGCAGCGCCCGCGCGATCCTGGCGGCGACGGCGCCGAGCAGCGCGTCGCCGGACTTGTGACCGTGGACGTCGTTGATCGTCCTGAAACTGTCGAGATCGACCACCAGCAGCGCGACCTGCTTCTGCCGGCGCTCGGCGCGCGCCAGCAGCGCGCTCGCCGCCTCGCCCAGCGAGCGGCGGTTGAGGAAGCCGGTGAGCGCGTCCCTCGCGGCGAGCGTCGAGGCGCGGGCCTCGGCTGTCGCCTGGCCGCTGCGCGCCGTCTTGAGATCGCGGTAGCGCCGCCAGCCGAACAGCGCGAGCGCGAGATTGAGGCACAGCGCGGCGACCAGCATGCGGTCGTGCGCGCCGGGCATGCCGGCGAGGATGCGATGGACGGGGGGCGCGAAGCGGGCGGCGAGCCAGACCAGCGCCGCCGTCGCCGCCAGCAGCGCGGCGCCGGCGATGATGTCGCGCCTCGCCCTGCTCACGCCGTCCGCCACCGGCTCGGCCTCCATTCGGCAACCCCTGTCCGTCGTCCCCGGAACGGCTTCTGACGGCAGAGCGTGTAGAACACGTAAATCGCCGTCGCCCCGCCGTCGCCTCGTCCCATGCCTTGCCGGCGGCGCGCGGTTCGGCTACCGGCGGCGCGATCGTCCGTTCGAGGACGGGAAAGCCCAGCGTCCCGAGGACGCCCGCCGGCCGGCGAGGTTTCGCCCGCCGGCGCTTTGTGCGTTGGGCTTGAGGAGCGGGCGATGTTCGAGAGTCTCAGCGAACGATTGGGCGGGGTGTTCGATCGCCTGCGCGGGCGCGGCGCGCTCGGCGAGGCCGATGTACGCGCGGCGATGCGCGAGGTCCGGATCGCGCTGCTCGAGGCCGATGTCGCGCTGCCGGTGGTGCGGACGTTCATCGACAAGGTGACGGAGGCCGCGGTCGGCCAGGGCGTGTTGCGCTCGATCACGCCGGGCCAGCAGGTCGTCAAGATCGTCAACGACGCGCTGGTCGAGATGCTCGGCTCCGAGGCCTCCGACCTCGAGCTCGACGTGACGCCGCCGGCGGTCGTGATGATGGTCGGGCTGCAAGGATCGGGCAAGACGACGACGACCGCGAAGGTCGCCAGAAGGCTGACCGGGAAGGGCCGCAGGAAGGTGCTGATGGCGTCGCTCGACGTCAACCGCCCGGCCGCGCAGGAGCAGCTCGCGACGCTGGGCACGCAGACGGGCGTCGCGACGCTGCCGGTCGTTCAGGGCCAGCAGCCGGTCGATATCGCGAGGCGCGCGTTGCAGGCGGCGAAGCTCCAGGGCTTTGACGTGCTGATGCTCGATACCGCCGGACGGCTGCATGTCGATCAGGCGCTGATGGAGGAGATGAAGGCGGTCGCCGCCATCGCGACGCCGGACGAGATCCTGCTCGTCGTCGATGCGCTGACCGGCCAGGACGCGGTCAACGTCGCCACCAGCTTCTCCGCGCAGGTCGCGCTGACCGGCGTGGTGCTGACCCGGATGGACGGCGATGCGCGCGGCGGCGCCGCGCTCTCGATGCGCGCGGTGACCGGCAAGCCGATCAAGTTCGTCGGCACCGGCGAGAAGCTCGACGGGCTCGAGCTGTTCCAGCCGTCGCGCGTCGCCGGGCGCATCCTCGGCATGGGTGACGTCGTCAGCCTGGTCGAGCGCGCCGCCGAGACGATCAAGCAGGAGGAGGCCGAGCATCTCGCCGATCGCCTCTCCAAGGGTCAGTTCGATCTCACCGACCTGCGCGGCCAGCTCAACCAGATGCGCCGCATGGGCGGCCTGGGCGCGCTCGCGGGCATGCTGCCGGGCGTCAAGCAGGTGAAGACCGCGCTGGCGAGCGGGCAGGTCGACGATCGCATCCTCGTCCGCATGGACGCGGTGATCGGATCGATGACGCCCAAGGAGCGCGGCAGGCCCG
>CAXTPE010000169.1:0-5875 GCA_964245925.1 uncultured Sphingomonadaceae bacterium | reverse complement strand
TTCGGCGCGATCGAAACGGCGTGGATCGCCGGGCGCCTGGGTTAGCGACGCGACCGCGATCCGCTCGCTGACGCCCGTGCTGTTATGCCCGACCCCCGCGCTCGCCGAGCCGACCTCGCGTTCCCCTTGTTTCGCCACTTCGACCTCCCGCCTCTGTCACGACATTGGCGAGCAGAGGCGGAGTGTGAAGTTCAGCTTATTTCTGGATTCGTGATCTGGACGGGGCGAATATGAATGACCCGCTCGCGCGCGTTTGGAAAAGCGATCGGCACGAGCGGCTCGATAAACGTCGCCAACGCAATCCACGACGTGATGATCGCCTCGTCGCCCAGGAAGTCGAGCCAAGTGAGCTGACGGCCGGCGGCCTCGCTCTCGCGCATCAGGTGAATGGCGGCGACACAGTAATGCAGCATCGGGAGCGCGGGCCGGAGTACCCGCACGGCGAAGTTGCCCGCCGAAGTGGTGGTCATCCGGTCCTTTGACGCGGCCCAAGCGTCGGCCATTCGCTCCTGCCCCGGCGTCACCGGAACCGCGCGGCCGGCGAAGGTCTCGGCGGCGATACCGCGAAACAGCGGTGTCACCATTTCGGCAACCTCTAGGCAGCGCTCCAGCCGGGTCAGGGCCGTCCTCGGCATTTGGGTGATCGGCTTGTCATGAAAGACATGGATAGGTCGGATCGGCCAAATTTGCCGCTCGCTGCCCGGGCTCGCGGTCACGAGGCATCGAATGGCTAGGCAGCACAACTCGTTGCGCAGTTTGTCGAAGCGCGCTTCGTCTTCGGGCCAGCACATCAGCGCCGTCAGCGCGGAGCCCCGCTCGTAAGGTTGCTCGGCCTCCGCCAGCAAGAAATCTCCGAGATCGTCGCGCATGCGGGCAGATTAGCGTGGGTGCGTGGGCGCCGCCATGTTGATCGGCGCTTGGCGCATGCCGGTCTCCCCTCCGACCGGCATGCGCCTCCCGCGACCGGCCTATGGTGGCCGGCTCGACGGGCATGATGCGGGTTCGCCGCCGTTCCCGTCCCACGCTCGATCCGCCTCACCGTGCGGCGTCTCCCGTGGTCCCCGCGCTTATCGGGTCCGGGTCCCCATCGATCCTACTCCGCCGCGATCGCCGGTGGCTCGGCGATGTTTTCCATGTCGGCGATCGACCGAAGCTCGGGCACATATTCGCCGCGATGCTGGTTCAGCCAGCGCACGACGCGCGCGTTGCCGAGGAGGGCGCGAACATAGCCCTTGGCGACCGTCAGATGCAGCGTATCGATCCCATAATTGTCCTCGACCGATTTTACCTGCGTCTGCAGGCTCGCCAGTTCGCGTTCCATCCGCTGGATGTGCCCGGCGGCCGCCGCGGCGCCCTCGGGCCGCTTGGTGGATCGCGCGAGCAACATCTTTTCTGGGGTAGCGGCGAGCAGCGCCTTGGCGAACATCACCGAATAGTTGCCCTGGCCCGTCATCAGTTCGGCCGCCTCGATCTGGCGCGGCCCGGCCATGCGGCGCAGGAGGTCGAACACCGCAAGCGCACAGGGCGTGTCCTTCAATATATCGACCGCGTCGGCATGTATCCCGTTGAGCATACGCGAGCGCCGCTGGACCGAGGCGACGTCAAGGCCGAGCGCCTCGGCGATCTTCTCCTCCGGAACACCGCGCTCGATCGCGCGGGTGATCATTCGATGCTCCTGGATCGCCGCCAAGCGGTTGATGCGCTTGTTGTAGGTGTAAGCCTCGTCGTCGGTCGAGACGAGGCACTCCACCTCGGTGACGCCGAGGTCTTTCAGCGCCTCGACGCGGAGGTGCCCGTCTAGCAGGAACCAGCGTCCGGGATGATCTGAGTCAGGCGAGACAGCGGGCGCCTCGACCAGCCCAATCGCGCGCACGGAGCCGAGGATCTGCGCGTATTTGCGGCTGTCCTTCACGCCGGCGCGCAAGACCTTCAGCGGCACCAGGTCGGCGACCGCCAGAACGACCGCCTTCGTCTCGAACGACAGCTTGATCCTGCCGTCGTCGCTCATCGCGCGGCCTCGCCGTGGATGCGGCCGGCGAGTGCGCGCGGCATGGTGAGGAGCCCCTCGGCGCGGAGCAGCGTGGAGAAGCCCTCCTCGCTCAGAAGGTCCTTGAGCGCCTCCACCACGAACATGAGCTTCGCCTGTGTAAAATCCGCTTTCTTGACGAGCAGTCGCTGTTTATCTCCCTCCTGCTGGTAGAGCCGCAGCAGATCGGCGGCGGTCAGCTTGCGCGAGCCGCCACGCCGGCCAAGCCCGCTATCGCGCAGGCTCTTGCGCCGCCGCATGCGCTGATCGAGCATCCGGCGGATCACGCCGACCTTTTTGCCCTTGATCTTGCCCGTCTCGAACGCGTCGAGCAGCACGTTCTGCGCGTCGTCGCTTTCGGCGCGCGCGGTGTCGACGGCGAGGCTTACCGGGATCAGCCCTGTCTCCACCGCCGCGAGCAGTCTTTCCTCGCCGCGCTCGATCAGCACCATGACCATGTTGATCCAGCTCGCGGTGCAGCCGAGCTTCCGCGCGATTTCAATATCGGTGTAGCCGCGCCGATGCAGGCTGCCGATCTCCTGCATGATGTCGATCGGTCGATGCTGCCGACGGGCGATGTTCTCGACCAGGCTCATCACGAGGCATTCATCCTCGGCCGCGTCGACAATGACGGCGGGGATCAGGCTCTCGCCGAGCATCCGGAACGCCTCGAGCCGGCCCTCGCCGCACACGAGATCGTAGACGGCCTCCTCGCCGTCCATCCGCCGGCGGACGGTGACCGGCCGCTTCAGGCCGATCGCCTCGATATTGTCGACGATCTCCCGATGCTGGCGCTTGTTGCGGACGCGAGGGTTGAGCACGTTGACGCGCTCGATCGGGACCATCTCCATCGCGCGCGGAGTGACGGGATCGGTCATGCGGCCTCCAGGATGCTGGAGCGAGCGGCAAGTTCGTACAGAGGATCGAGAGTGTCGAACCGATAGCCGTCCAGGCCGAGGCCATTTTCCTCGGCAATGCGTATCGTGGCGCTGGCGAGATCGATGCGTGGCAGGATGTAATAATCCAGCGGAGCGCGATTGGCGGCGTCCATCCGCACGACGACGGTCAGGTCGGGCCGCAGGCTCGTGTCGAGGCGAGGCCGCCACCGGAAGGCTCCACCGGCGGTGCGGAAGCATCGGGCGATCACGACCGACAGCAGCAGTTCGCCGTTCACGTCGATCAAGTCGCTGACCGGATCGCGCGACGCGAAGCCGCCAAACGCCCGCAAGCCAGCGAGGATCGTCTCGATCACGTCGGGGTGAAGGCCGCGCAGCCGCCGGTTGATTTCGATGTAACGGTAGTCGCGGCGGGGCGAGAATCCCACCAGCCGATAAGCTTGCAACAGACTGCCGAACCGCGAGCGATAGATGCTGCTGGATGGCATGCCGTTGGTTTCATCGATGACGAGGCCAGACAGCAGTCCGTGTTCGGCGAGCAATCCGCGCAGGGCAGTCAGAAGCTCGTCATCGGTCATGCGCAACGAGCGCTCGGCGATGATCGCGCGCGCCGCGTCGAACAGATCACGATCCACGATGGCGGGAAAGGATCCGTCCGAGCGGATCCACATGCCCGGGCTGTTCCGAACGCGCTTCTTCTTCAACTTGAAGGACATCCGGTTCCAGACGTTGTTACCGATATACTTCTCGTTGATGAGGATCTGGTGGACCGAGCCACGCGACCAAGCGCGACCGAGATCGGTGACGACCCCGCGCTCGTTCAGATCGTCGGCGATCCGCTGCTCGCCGTGGCTGTCGTCGACGAACGCGCGGTAGATACCCCGCACGACCGCGATCTCGGCCTCGTCGCCCGGCGCCAGGATCACCCGGTCGGTCTGGATGCTCTTGTGCTCCCCACGGACCAGTTCGCCCTTGATGGCGCCGCTCTGGTCCACGAGCACGCGGCGTAGCCCGAAGCCCGCCGGACCGCCCTGACGATAGCCGAGTTCGATCAACCGGCATTGACCCGCGAATACCTTGGTCGACAGCTCGCGGCTATACTCGCCGGCCATCGCGCGCTTGACGCCCTTGACGATGGTGGAGATCGGGCTGCCGTCGTTGTCGAACTGTTCCGCGCAATAGTGCACGGCGATGCCCGCGCGCTTGCAGATATACTCGTAATAAGCGCTCTCGTCGGCGTCTTGGAAGCGGCCCCAGCGGCTGATGTCATAAACGAGGATCGCCGTGAAATCGGCTTGCCCGGCGGCCACTTCCTCGATCAACCGCTTGAGCGCGTCGCGCCCGTCGATCCTGAGGCCGCTCTTCCCGGCATCGGCATAGGTTTGGACGATCTCAAAGCCGCGCGCCGCCGCGTATTGGCGGATCGCGTCGCCTTGGTTCTCGGTCGAATAGCGCTGATGGTCCGTCGACATGCGGACATATTCGGCCGCCCGCGCGAGCCGTCGGCCGCGCGATGGGCTCGCGTGGTGTTCGTCGTCGAAGGTCATGCGTTCCGATCAGTCGAGAAGAAGCAAGTTCCGCCAGCACTTAGACTGGAAGGGACGGAAAGATGTTTCCGAAAACGGGCAACAAACTGCACGACGGCTTGGACACCGAATACGCGGTCGCTATCGCCGCCGCTCTGCGATCGCACCTTGGGGAAAGCCATCGAGCGGCCAAGACGATCATGCGCTGGACGGGCGCCAGCGAGCGCACGGCCAAGAACTGGCTAGGCGGAACCTTGGGGCCGAGCGGATGCAACCTGATCAGGCTCGCGCGGGAGTCGGACGCCGTGATGTCGGCGCTCCTGCTACTTGCCGGCCGCGACAGAATTGCTCTCGCGGCGGACCTGCGCGCGACCAGGGCCGCATTATCGGCGGCCATGGAGGCGATCGACCGGGCGCTTTGCACGGAGGACGCGGGACTTACCTGATCGAGAAAACGGCGGGCGTGATCGAGACAAAGTTATCCCTGATTAGTGGAACAACTTCCCTGTTCCGGTATGCAGGGAATTGCTGGTCAATTTGCTGAAAAAGCCTGATCTTCTCAGGTCGCGTGTGCTCGGCGTGGCGAATCTTGCCTGTATCTTCCCGTGAATCAGGGATTTGGCAGCCGAGACCGGTTCGCACCAGACTGCGTGGCGCACCACTTCCGAGCAGAAGAGGGCACCGTTGGTGCCTGATGCTCGGGATCGGCGCCGATGGCGATTTCGAGCGGCTTGATTGGCCCGCTGATAGTAATCGTACCGGGCGCGACGACCACCCGGTCGATGAACCGGCGTGCATATCCCTGCCGTAGGATTGCATCATCGGAGCGCAGCTTGCGGAGAATGACGTCGCCCAGCCGCCCGATCGCCTCCGGCGTGACGCTGCGATCGGTGGCTGACAGCTGCCGCTCGACCAGCACGATCTCCTGTTCCAAGTCGGCGCGGCGGGTACGCTAGGCGGCGAGCCGGTTGGTAAAGTCGGTATCGCGAGGGCTGACCACGCCCTGCTCGATGAAGTCGAACATGTTCTGGATCGCGCCCTCGACGCGTGTTCGTTCGGTCCGCAACGCCTTGAGATGCGCCTGCCGCTCGCGGATTGCCGAGGAGCTGTCGTCGAGCAGATTGGCGAGCAGTTGAATGAGATGGTCGGGTTGCAACAGCCGCTCGGCCATCGCGTCGATGACGATGGTCTCGAGCTTCTCGTCGCGAATGCTGATGCCTTCGCACGCCGTTTCGCCCCGGCGCAGATTGCGCGAGCATCGATAGTAGCGATAGCGTCCGCCCTTGCCAGTCGCGATGGACAAGGCGTGGCCGCACTCGGGATGGCCGCACTTGGCGATACCGGCGAGCATCGTCGGTCCGTTGACGATCCGGGCTGGAGTGACTTGCTGGGCATTGCGGGCGATCCCGGCCTGCACCTCGAGCCAC
>CAXTPE010000168.1:0-5878 GCA_964245925.1 uncultured Sphingomonadaceae bacterium | reverse complement strand
CCGACGATTGCGGCAATATCGAGGAAGCCGATTCGTCCGGCGAGGAATGCCGCCACCGCCGCCTCGTTCGCGGCGTTCAGCACGGCGGGCCGTGCCCCGCCTGCGATAAGCGCGGCCCGGGCGAGCGCGAGCGCCGGAAAGCGCGCCTCGTCCGGCGCCTCGAAGGTCAGCGTCGCGATGGCGGCGAGATCGAGCGGCGCGCACGGCGTCGCCATCCGGTCCGGCCAGGCGAGCGCATGCGCGATCGGCGTGCGCATGTCGGGCGTGCCGAGCTGCGCCAGCAGCGAGCCGTCGACATATTCGACGAGGCTGTGGATCACCGATTGCGGATGCACCAGCACCTCGAAGCGCTCGGGCGCGACCGGGAACAGGTGCCGCGCCTCGATCAGCTCGAGGCCCTTGTTCATCAGCGTGGCGCTGTCGACCGAGATCTTCGCGCCCATCGACCAGTTCGGGTGCTTGACCGCCTGCGCCGGTGTCGCGTCGCGCATCTGCGCGGTGGTCCAGGCGCGGAACGGGCCGCCGCTCGCGGTGAGGATCAGCTTGCGGACACTCGCCGGCGCATCATGCGGGAAGCACTGGAAGATCGCATTGTGCTCGGAATCGACCGGCAGCAGCGTCGCGCCCGATGCCTGCGCCGCGCGCGTCACGATGTCGCCGGCCGCGACCAGCGCCTCCTTGTTGGCGATCGCGACGGTGCGGCCGCGGGCCACCGCCGCCATCGTCGGCGCCAGCCCGGCATGGCCGACGATCGCGGCCATCGTCCAGTCCGCCCCCCGCCCCGCCGCCTCGGCGATCGCGTCCGGGCCGGCGGCGGCCTCGACGTCGCTGCCGGCGAGCGCATAGCGCAGCGTGTCGAGCAGCGCGACGTCGCCGATCACGGCGATCCGCGCGCGCGTCCTGAGCGCGGCGGCGGCGAGCTTGCCGACGTCGCGCTGCGCGGTCAGCGCCAGCACCCGGAAGCGCTCCGGCGCGCGCTCGACGAGGTCGAGCGTCGAGCGGCCGATCGAGCCCGTCGCGCCGAGGATGGAGACGGTCCGCGGCTCAGACATAACCCGTCACCAGCAGCCCGGCGACCAGGATCAGCACGGGAAACGCGCCGTCCAGCCGATCGAGCAGACCGCCGTGCCCGGGCAGGAGGCTGCCCGAATCCTTCACGCCCGCGCGCCGCTTGAGCCAGCTCTCGAACAGGTCGCCGCCCTGCGCCGCGATCGCGAGCACGCCCGCCAGCGAGGCGAGCCGCAGCGGCACGTGCAGCGGTGCCGCGAGCAGCAGGCTCGCCGCCAGCGCCGCCGCGATGCCGCCGAACAGCCCGGCCCAGGTCTTGTTCGGCGAGAGCCGGGGCGCGAGCCTGGCGCCGCCGATCGCGCGGCCGGCGAAATAGGCGCCGATGTCGGTCGCCCATACCACGATCAGCGTCCACAGCGTGAGATTGATGCCGTCATACTGATCGCGGATGAAGAACAGCGCGAGCGCCGGCGCGCCCGCATAGACCACGCCGAGCCCGAGCCGGATGCCGCAGACGAGCGCGGTCGCGATCGCCGCGGCCGCCACCGCCGCCGCGACGACCGGCAGCTCCGCTTGCCGGTGCGGCTGCGCGAGCCAGAGCGCGCCCGCCAGCATCAGCAGCGCCGCCAGCCGCCGCCAGCCGTCGACGCCGACGAGCGCGCCATATTCCCGGAGCGCGATCAGGCTCGCCGCGCCGACGAGCGCCCAGAACGGCACGTCGCCATAGACCACCAGCCCGACCGCGAGCACGGCCATCACCAGGCCCGCGGCCGCGCGCACCGCGAGATCGGACCGCGGCGACGCGGCCACGGCCCGGGTCAGCACCATCGTCACAGGCCGCCGTAGCGCCGCTCGCGCGAGCCGAACACGCGAACCGCGTCGGCGAGCGCGGCATGATCGAAATCCGGCCAGAGCGTGTCGAGGAACAGGATCTCGGCATAGCACGCCTGCCACAGCAGGAAGTTCGACAGCCGCTGCTCGCCGGACGTGCGGATCAGCAGATCGAGCGGCGGCATCGCGGCGGTATCGAGCCGCGCATCGATATGATCGAGCATGATCGCGTCCGGGTGGATCGCGCCCTCGCGAGCCTCGGCGGCGAGCGCGCGCACCGCGCGCAGAAGCTCGTCCTGCGCGCCATAGTTCAGCGCGATCGCCAGCGTCAGCCCGGTATTGCCGGCGGTCCTGGCGCGGGCATCGTCCAGCATCGCGACGAGATCGCGATCGAGCTTGCGCCAGTCGCCGATGATGGCCAGGCGGACGTTGTTGGCGATGAGCTCGCGCAGCTCGGCGCGGATGTAATGGCGCAGCAGCCCCATCAGATCGGCGATCTCGTCGGCCGGGCGCCGCCAGTTCTCCGACGAGAAGGCGTAGAGCGTCAGCGTGTCGATGCCGAGCTCGGCGGCCGCGCGGGTGGTGCGCCGCACCGCCTCTGCACCCTGGCGGTGCCCGGCGAGGCGCGGCAGCCGGCGCGCCTTCGCCCAGCGGCCGTTGCCGTCCATGATGATCGCGACATGGCGGGGAACGCCGCTGCCGCCGGAGGACGCGGCGCCGGGCGCGGGCGGGCCGGGGGTCGGCGCGGGCGCCGGGGTGGCTTTCGCCGCGCTCACTTGCCGAGGATTTCCTTTTCCTTCGCCTCGGCGGCGGCGTCGAGGCTCGCGATCGTCGCGTCGGTGAGCTTCTGCACCTCGCCCTCGTGGCGCTTGCGCTCGTCCTCGGACAGGCCGTTCTTCTTCTCGTCGGCCTTGAGCGCGTCCATGCCGTCGCGGCGCACGTTGCGGACGGCGACGCGCGCCTTCTCGGCATATTGGCCGGCGAGCTTGGCGAGCTCCTTGCGGCGCTCCTCGGTCAGGTCCGGAATCGGCAGCCGCAGCGTGGTGCCGTCGACGATCGGATTGAGCCCGAGGCCCGCCGAGCGGATCGCCTTGTCGACGGGGCCGACATTGTTCTTGTCCCACACCTGCACCGATAGCAGCCGCGGCTCGGGGGCCGAGATGGTGGCGACCTGGGTGATCGGCATCGATGCGCCATAGACCGTGACCGTCACCGGCTCCAGCAGCGAAGTCGAGGCGCGCCCGGTGCGCAGACCGGCGAGATCATGCTTCATGGCGTCGAAGGCACCGGTCATGCGCCGCTCGAGATCGGCCTTGTCATAGGCGAGTGCGGCCATTCCTATTCTCCGTTCCGCGCGTCGTTCCGGACGATCGTCGCCACGCCCTCGCCCGCCATCACGCGCGCCAGATTGCCCTGCTCGCGGATGTTGAACACGACGATCGGTATGTCGTTGTCGCGGCAGAGTGCAACCGCGCTCGCATCCATCACCTTCAGATCGGCTGCGAGCACATGACTGAAAGAGACGCTTTCATAGCGCTTTGCATCCGGAACCTGCTTCGGATCGGCATCATAGACGCCATCCACCGAAGTGCCCTTGAACAGCGCGTCGCAGCCCATTTCGGCGGCCCGCAGCGCGGCTGCGCTGTCGGTGGTGAAATAGGGGTTGCCGGTGCCGGCGGCGAAGATGACGATGCGGCCTTTCTGGATGTGCCGCTCGGCGCGCCGGCGGATGAACGGCTCGCACACCGTCGCCATCGGGATTGCGGAGAGCACGCGCGTATCGACCCCGATCTGCTCGAGCGCGTTCTGCACCGCCAGCGCGTTCATCACGGTGGCCAGCATGCCCATATAGTCCGCGCTGGTGCGATCGAAGCCTCCCGCCGCCGCCGCGAGCCCGCGGAAGATATTGCCGCCGCCGACCACGATGCAGAGCTGGCGATCGCGCGCGATGCCGGCGATCTCGCCCGCGACCCGCGCCACCGTGGCTGGATCGATGCCGAACTGGCCCGGGCCCATCAGCACCTCGCCGGACAGCTTCAAGAGGATACGGTTGAAGCGCGGCCGTGTCATGCGGTCGGGATCGTCCAGTCGTTGCGGAGGCGAGCGGCACCTTAGTGGCGGCGCCCGCGCGTGCCAAGCCGCGCGGACGATGGCTAACCATCAATTAACCGGCGACAACCACGAAGCTGGACGCCATGTCTCCCCCTCTCCCACCGGGAGAGGGCGTCTTCATTCGACCGGCGTCGGCTCCTTCGGCGCCGTGCCGGCGGCGGCTGCGACTTCGGCGGCGAAATCGCTCTCCTTCTTCTCGATGCCCTCGCCGAGCTGGAAGCGGACATAGTCCTTGAGCACGATGGCCGTGCCGGCGTCCTTGGCGGCCCTGGCGATGACGTCCTGTACCGGCGTCTTGTTGTCCATGACAAAGACCTGGCTCAAGAGCGCCGCCTCCTTCTTGAACTTGGCGATCGCGCCCTCGACCATCTTCTCGATGATGTTGGCCGGCTTGCCGCTCTCCGCCGCCTTCTCGGCGGCGATGCCGCGCTCGCGCTCGATCGTCGCGGGATCGAGACCCTCGGCATGCAGCGCCTGCGGGCTCGCCGCGGCGATGTGCATCGCAAGCTGCTTGCCGAGCGGCTCGAGCACATCCGCCGGCGCGGCGCTCTCCAGCGCGACGAGCACGCCGATCTTGCCGAGCCCGACGCCCGCGGCATTGTGGACATAGGGCACGACGACCCCCTCGCCCACCTCGATCGCGCGCGCGCGGCGCAGCGACTGCTGCTCGCCGATCGTGGCGATGTTCGCGGTGAGCTTCTCGGCGACGGTGCCGCCGCCGGGATAGGCCGCCTCGGCCAGCTTCGCGACATCGCCATCGACGGCGAGCGCCAGTTGCGCCGCCTCGCGGACGAAGCCCTGAAACTGCTCGTTCTTGGCGACGAAGTCGGTCTCGCTGTTGACCTCGACGGCGGCGCCCCTGCGGCCCGCCACGACGACGCCGACCAGACCCTCGGCGGCGACGCGGCCCGACTTCTTGGCGGCGGCGGCGAGGCCCTTGGCGCGCAGCCAGTCGACCGCGGCCTCCATGTCGCCGCCGGTCTCACCCAGCGCCTTCTTGCAATCCATCATCCCCGCGCCGGAGCGCTCGCGCAGCTCCTTCACGGTCGCAGCGGTGATCTCCGCCATGTCATCTTCCTTTCGATAACGGGAACGTCGCCCCGGCACGGCGACGATCGCTACGCCAGCGCCACTTCCGCCGGCGGCTCGTCCATCGCGCCCAGATCGGCGCCACTCGATGCCGCGCGGCTCTGGTTGCCCTGTGTCGCGGCGTCCACGATCGCGTCGCAATAGAGCCGGATCGCGCGCGACGCATCGTCGTTCGCGGGGATCGGGAAGGCGATGCCGTCCGGGCTGACATTGGTGTCGAGCACCGCCACGACCGGGATGCCGAGCGTGTTGGCCTCCTTGATCGCGAGCTCCTCCTTGCCGGCGTCGATCACGAACATCACGTCCGGGATGCCGCCCATGTCGCGGATGCCGCCCAGGCTCATCTCGAGCTTGTCGCGCTCGCGGGTGAGCTGGAGCACCTCCTTCTTGGTGAGGCCGGCGGTGTCGCCGCCGAGCTGCTCCTCGAGGCTCTTCATGCGCTTGATCGAATTGGAGATGGTCTTCCAGTTGGTGAGCATGCCGCCCAGCCAGCGATGGTTGACGAAATGCTGGCCCGAGCGCCGCGCCGCTTCCGCGACCGGCTCCTGCGCCTGGCGTTTGGTGCCGACGAGCAGCAGCTTGCCACCGCGCGCGGTGGTCTGCGAGACGAAATCGAGCGCGCGCGCCATCAGCGGCACGGTCTGCGAGAGATCGATGATGTGGACGCCGTTCCGTTCGCCGAAGATGTAGGGCTTCATCTTCGGATTCCAGCGATGCGTCTGGTGGCCGAAATGCGCGCCCGATTCGAGCAACGTTTGCATCGAGACGGTGGAAGCCGCCATGGGATAGTCTCCTTCCGGTTGAGCCGCTGCAGGGCGGAAACCGGATCGCTCCGGCA
>CAXTPE010000167.1:0-5878 GCA_964245925.1 uncultured Sphingomonadaceae bacterium | reverse complement strand
TGGTGCGCACCAGCGTCCAGAACGCCATCCACGCGCCGAGCACGTCCGCGCTCGCCCACTGCTCCGAGAAGAGCAGCGCGAAGAAGCGGTCGAGCGCCTCCCAGGGATCGCCGCCGGCGGGCAGCAGCTCCTGCTCGAACCGGCCGAGGAAGCCGTCGCAGAGCTGCTGGTAGGTCTCGAGCAGCAGGTTGTCCGGATTGTCGAAATAATGGCGCAGCAGCCCGTGGCTCACCCCCGCCTGCCGGCAGATCTCGCGGCCGGTCGTGCCGCGGGCGCCCAGCCGCGCGAGGCAGCTCAGCGTCACGGCGAGCAGATCCTGCCGCCGCACCGTCGGATCGGCGCGGCGCGCGCGCGGGCGCTTCGCGGCGGGAGCGGGGGCGGGCATGGCGGTCACGGGGCCTCTCCTTGTCGCCCGCGACATGGTGCGCGGGCGGCGCTTTGTCACGTCGTCGCCGGCACCGCGCCGCGCGCCGCCGCGCGGGTGCCGAGCGCCTGCACCAGCCAGCCGACCAGCAGCAGCGCCGCCGTGCCGCCGACGATCTTGGCGAGCGCGAGCGGCTTGTTCGGCTCGTCGGCGGCGGGGAGCGCCGCCAGCACGATCGCGACGCAGGTCGTCACCAGCCCGACGCAGGCGACCGCGACCGACGTGACCCTGCCGCCCGGCAGCCGGGTCACCTCCGGTCCGGCCGGCTCGCGCTGCAGCCTGATGAGCGCGAGGAACACCATCGCGAAGGGGATGAACGCGGCGATGATGCCCATGCTGACCAGCACGTCATAGGCGCCCTTCACCCCCGTCCCCGCCTGCCCGAGCACGACGAACAGCGCGCCCAAGGCGCCCTGGAGCATGATCGCGATGTGCGGCGTTCCCCAGCGCGGGTGCATCCGGCCGAGCGCCGGCGGGAGCATGCGATCGATGCCGACCACGAACGGGATGCGCGCGCAGGCCGCGAGAAAGCCGCTGGCGGCACCCAGATTGCCGACCGTGATGAGCAGCGCGAGCGGCACGATCACCCAGCCGACGTTCAGCTTCCGCGCGGTCATCGCGCCGGCCTGGATCAGCCCCTGGAGGCTGTTGACCTGATCGGGCCGCAGCGCGAGCAGCACGCAGACCGTGCCGGCCAGATAGCAGAAGGTGACGACCGCGCCCGAGATCAGCAGCGCGCGCGGGATGGTGCGGCGCGCGTCCTTGATCTCGCCGGACATGAAGGAGGCGGTCTCGCAGCCCGAGAAGGCGAAGGCGAGGCTGGACCAGAACAGCATGTGGTTCAGATCGAGCCGCAGGTGCATCGTCGCGGGCGTGAAGCTCGTCGCCGAGCCGAATTTCCACCACGCCACGCCGCCCATCACGATCACGATCAGCGCCGGCAGCCACATGCCGAGCGCACCGATGTTGTGCAGCCATTTGCCGAAACGAAGCCCGACGATGTTGAGGATGGTGATGAACAGCAGCGCGCACAGCGAGAAGCTCACGAAGAAGGCGGTGCTGTCGTGCAGATGCGTCCAGCGATCGCCGCCGATGTAGAGCGCGTTGGCGGCATCGAAATAGAAGACGCTCGGAAAATAGGGCAGGTTCGAGGTGAAGTAGCTCCACCCGGCCATGAACCCCGCGACCGGACCGAAGGCGCGCTTCGTCCAGATATAGAGGCCGCCCTCCTGCGGATAGCGCGAGGAGAGCTCCACCACGGCGAGCGCGAGCGGCAGGTAGAAGCAGGCGAAGGCACCGATCCAGACGAGGATCGAGCTGGGGCCCGCGGCGGCGGCGGTGGCGATCCAGCGGAGGCTCACCCCGGTCACGACATAGAAGAGCGCGAGATCGGCGACGCCCATCACCCTGGGCGGATGGGCTCCGGCGCTACCTCCGCTCATCGGTTCGCCGCCTGGATGCGATGCCGTGCCACACTCCGTTCGCCCCGAGCGACGTCGAGGGGTGGGCACCAGGCGCCGCGCCTCGACTTCGCTCGGCACGAACGGGGACGTCGACGGCAGCCTTCATCGCAGCTTCCCGTGTGCCTTCCGCTTGCGCCGCCTGCCGTCCTTCAGCACCCGCATCGCCGCATTGTGCCCCGGCGCGCCCGTCACGCCTCCGCCAGGATGCGCGCCGGCGCCGCAGAGGTACAGCCCCGCGATCGGCGTGCGATACTGCGACCAGCCCGGCACCGGTCGCATCGAGAAGAGCTGGCCGATGTGGAGATCGCCATGGAAGATATTGCCCTCGGTGAGCCCGTAGCGCCGCTCCAGATCGAGCGGGGTGAGCGTCACGCGGCCGAGGATCAGCCCCGGCAGGTCCGGCATGATCCGCGCGACCTGCGCGATCACCTGATCCGCGAACGCCTCGCGGCGCGCGTCCCAGTCGCCCTCGCGCAAGCTGTACGGCAGATATTGGATGAAGCAGGTCATCATGTGATGGCCGGGCGGGCAGAGGCTGTCATCGACGAGGCTCGGGATCACGCAGTCGATCCAGAGCTCCCGGGCGATGTCGCCGAAGCGCGCGGCGTCGGCGCAGCGCTGCGCGCCCGCCATGCTGGGCGCGATCGAGAGCAGCGCGCGCTCCAGCGGCCCGGCGTCGGCCGGGCGGCCGATCACGCGGGGCTCGCCCGAGAGCGCGAGGTTGAGCTTGGCGCAGGGTCCGGCCATGCGGATCGCGGCGATGTCGCGGCGGAAATCGTCCGGCAGGTGCGCCGCGCCGACGAGATCGAGGAAGGTGCGCTTGGGGTCCGCGTTGGAGAGTATCGTATCCGCGCGGAACAGCCGCCCGTCGGCGAGCGCCACGCCCGTCGCGCGGCCGTCCTCGACGACGATCCGCTCGACCGGCGCGCCGGTGACGAGCTGGGCGCCGAAGCCGCGCGCGGCCGCCGCGATCGCCTGGGTGATCGCGCCCATGCCGCCGATGACATGGCCGTTGAAGCCCTGCACGCCGTGATCGCCGCCGGCGAGCAGATGGAACAGCAGCCCCACCGCCGAGCCCGCCTCATGGGGTCCGCCATGCTTGCCGTAGACGGTGTTGGCGAGGATCAGCCGCTTGGTCTCCGCGCGCTCGAAATGGCGGTCGAGGAAGTCGGCGAGGCTGCCGGTGAGGAAAATGGCGAGCTCGGCCGCCTGCGCGCCGCCCATGCCCCGGAAGCGCCGGAACAGCCGCACCCCCTCGCCGACCCGGCCGAGGCCGCGCGCGGCAAGATCGGGCGGCGGTTCGAGGAAGAAGGGCTGGAGATAGGCGGCGAGCGCCTTCAGCTTCGCGTCGACCGCAAGGAACGCCCCGGCGTCGGCCTGGGAATAGCGGCCGATCTCCAGCGCGGTGCGGTTCGGATCGGCCCACCAGCGCAGGATGCGGCCGTCCTCGAGCGGCACGGTGAGGATCGGGTCGCACGCCACCATCCGCAGGCCGCGGTCGCCGAGGCGCAGATCGCGGATCACCGTCGGCATCAGCATGCTGGCGATGTAGGCGGCGAAGGAGACGCGGTGGCCGGGGATCACCTCCTCGGTGACGCAGGCCCCGCCGAGCATGTCGCGACGCTCGCACAGCAGCACGGAGCGGCCGGCGCGCGCCAGATAGGCGGCGGCGGTCAGCCCGTTGTGGCCGCCGCCGACGACGATCGCGTCGTATTCCGTCCCCATCCGCCCGGTCTTGCCCGATCCCGGTTTATGAGGCAACTGTCCAATAATGTCCGTCGTCCCGGCGCCGGCCGGGACCGCGCGAGGCAGGGTGGCGCTCGGCCGCGCGAGATGCCAGCCTGCGCCGGCATGACGAAGGGGGAGTGGGTCTGCATGGCGGAAGACGTCCCCGTCCCGCTCCAGCCCTCGCTGCCCGGCAGCGCCTATCTCACGACGCGGGCCTTCGCGCGCGACAAGGCGGCGATCCTGGCGCGCGAGTGGGTCTGCGTCGCGCGCGAGGAGGATCTCGCCGCGCGCGGCGACCATCTCGTGCTGGATGTCGCGGGCGAGAGCATCCTGCTGGTGCGCGGCGAGGACGCCATCCACGGCCATTACAACCTCTGCCGCCACCGCGGCGCGCGGCTGTGCGACCCGGCCAGCGACGCGCGCTGGGGCGTCACCCTCGATGCCGGGGTGATCGGGCGGACGCTGATCCGCTGCCCCTATCATGGCTGGGCCTATGCGCTCGACGGCCGGCTGCTCGCCGCGCCGCTGCTCCAGGACGCGCCCGGCTTCGACAAGGCGGCGCATGGCCTGCACCCGGTCGGCGTGGCGGGCTGGGGCGGCTTCGTGTTCGTCAATCTCACGCCCGGCGACGCGCCCGAGCTGTCGGCGACGCTCGGCGCGGCACCCCGCCGGCTCGGCAATTACCCGCTCGCGGAACTCCGCACCGCGCGCACCCTCTGCTACGATCTCGCCGCCAACTGGAAGCTGATCCTCGAGAACTATAATGAATGCTATCATTGCCCCGGCGTCCATCCCGAGCTGTGCGAGATCGTCCCCGCCTTCCGGGAGCGGGGCGGCATCGACCTCGACTGGGAGGAAGGCATCCCCCACCGCGCCGGCGCCACCACCTACACCGCCACGGGCACCACCGCCCGCGCGCCCTTCCCCGGCCTCAGCGAGGAAGAGCAGGTCCGCCACAAGGGGGAGCTCGTCTATCCGAACCTGATGCTGAGCGTGTCGATGGATCATGCCGCCGCCTTCCTGCTCCGGCCGCTGGCGGCGGACCGCACCCGCGTCGAGTGTCGCTTCCTGTTCCACCCCGACGAGATGGCGCGGCCCGGCTTCGACCCGTCGGACGCGATCGACTTCTGGGATCTCGTCAACCGGCAGGACTGGGCGGTGTGCGAGCGGGTGCAGTCCGGCATCGCCGCGCGCGTCCACGAGCATGGCTATTATTCGCCGCTCGAGGATGCCAGCCTCGACATCCGCCGCTATGTCGCGGAGCGCCACGCCCGATGACCCCGACGGTGAGCCGCCGGCACGATGTCGCGGTGATCGGCCTCGGCGCGATGGGCGCCGCGACGCTCTACCAGCTCGCGAAGCGCGGGATCGACGCGATCGGGATCGACCGCCACGCGCCGCCGCACGCGCACGGCTCCAGCCACGGCGAGACCCGCATCACCCGCCAGGCGATCGGCGAGGGCGCCGACTATGTGCCGCTCGCGATCCGCAGCCACGCGATCTGGCGCGAGCTCGAGCGGGCCACGGCGACCCGGCTGTTCGAGCCCTGCGGCGGGCTGGTGATCGGGCGGATGGACGATGGCGCGGGCGCGCACGGCGTGCCGGCCTTCCTGCGCGCGACCGTCGACCAGGCGAGGCGCTTCGGCATCCTCCACGCGCTGCTCGACCGGACGCAGCTCGCCAAGCGCTTCCCGCAGTTCACCGGGCTCGCGCCGGACGACATCGCCTATCACGAGCCCGGTGCCGGCTTCCTGCGGCCCGAGGCCTGCATCGCGGCGCAGCTCGGCGAGGCGCGGCGGCTCGGCGCGGCGATCCGCGCCGGGCTCGCCGTGCGCGAGCTGCGGCGGCGGGGCGACGCCGTGCAGGTCGAGACCGATGCCGGGCCGATCCGGGCGGCGCGCGCGGTGGTCGCGGCAGGCGCGTGGCTGGGGGAGCTGCTCGGCGCGCCGTTCGACCGGCTGCTGACCGTCACGCGGCAGTCGCTGTTCTGGTTCGAGGCCGCCGAGCCGTCGCCCTATGACGTGGCGCGCGGCTGCCCCGTGTTCATCCGCGAGCACGGCCCGCGCGACGAGGACATCTTCTACGGCTTCCCGACGCCCGCGGGCTCGGCCGGCGTCAAGCTCGCCACCGAGCGCTACGACGACGTGGTGGATGCCGCGAGCTATGTCGCCGGGCCGGCACCGGCCGACGCGGGCGCGTTCCACGCGGGGCATGTCGCCGGCCGGCCCGCGAACCCGCAGGCAGAGCAGCCCGACCGGCGGCC
>CAXTPE010000166.1:0-5930 GCA_964245925.1 uncultured Sphingomonadaceae bacterium | reverse complement strand
CCGGCGCGCCGACCTTCAGCGCCATGTCCATGATCTTGCAGATCTTCTGCGCGTGCCGCTCGGACAGCGAGCCGCCGAACACGGTGAAATCCTGGCTGAACACGAACACCAGCCGGCCGTTGACGGTGCCCGATCCGGTGACGACGCCATCGCCCGGGAAATGCGTCTGCTCCATGCCGAAATCGACGCAGTTGTGCTCGACGAACATGTCGAGCTCCTCGAAGCTGCCCTCGTCGAGCAGCACGTCGAGCCGCTCGCGCGCGGTCAGCCGGCCCTTGGCGTGCTGCGCGTCGATGCGCGCCTGCCCGCCGCCGATCCGCGCCTCGGCACGGCGGCGCTCGAGTTCGTCCAGGATCGTCGGCATCCGCTCCCCTCTTGCTATGACGACCCGCGCTATCGGCCGCGGAGCCGCGAACAGCAAATATGGGTTTGCGAAGTTGCGAAGGTTACTTCCGCGGAATAAGCCCCGCGGCATGACCCGCCCGCTCCGCACCCGCGCCTTCGCCGGCGACAGCGTCCGCGCGCTGCGCCGCCGCGCCGCGCTCAGCCAGCAGGCGATGGCGGCGCGGCTCGGCATCTCGCTGAGCTACCTCTCGCAGATCGAGACCAACGACCGGCCGCTCACCCCGCCCGTCATCGCCGCGCTGGTCCGCGCCTTCCCGGCCGACTGGGCGGGCGCGTCGGACGCTGAACCGGCGCGGCTGCTCGCGGCGATCGTCGAGGCGGTCGCCGATCCGGCGGCGGCGGACGGCGCCGAAGCCGACGGGCTGGCGCGCGGGTTCGCGCAGCAGCCGGCGCTGGCGCGGCGCTTCCTCGATGTGCATGCCGCCTGGCGGCGCGCGGAGGCGCAGCTCCAGCGGATGGACGATGCCTATGAGGCGGGCGCGCCCGCCGCCGGGCGGCTGCCGTGGGACGAGGTGCGCGACTGGTTCCACGACGCCGGCAATTATGTCGATCCGCTCGATCGCGGCGCCGAGGCGCTGGCCGACGGGATCGCTCCGGGCGAGCTTTCGGCAAGGCTCGCGGCCGAGGGCATCGACGTGCGGCTCTCCGCCCCCGGCGAGGCGGTGCCGTTGCGCGCGTTCGATGCCGTCCGCGGGCTGCTGGTGGTCGACGGCGCGCTGCCGGCGGCGAGCCGCGCCTTCCAGCTCGCCCACCAGCTCGTCCGCACCGCGCTCGCGGACGCCATCGCGGCGGTGCGCGACACGGCCGCGCTGCGCGCGCCGGAGGCGGCGGCGCTGCTGGAAGTGGGGCTGGCCAACTATGCCGCCGGCGCGCTGCTGATGCCCTATGCCGCCTTCCGCGACGCGGCGCTGGCCGTCCGCCACGACATCGATCGCCTGCGGCAGAACTTCGGGGTGAGCTTCGAGCAGGCCTGCCACCGCCTGTCGACGCTCCAGCGGCCCGGCGCGCGCGGCACGCGCTTCTTCTTCTGCCGGGTCGATCTCGCCGGCAACATCACCAAGCGCCACTCGGCAACGCGGCTCGAGTTCGCGCGCTTCGGCGGCGCCTGCCCGCTGTGGGTGGTCCACGAGGCGGCGGCGATCCCGGACCGGGTGCTGGTCCAGCTCGCCGAGATGCCGGACGGGACGCGCTACGTCTCGATGGCCAAGGGGCTGGTCAAGGAGAGCGGCAGCTATGCGAGGCTGCCGCGCCGCTATGCGGTCGCGCTCGGCTGCGAGGTCGGCGACGCGGGCGACTTCGTCTATGCCGACCAGCTCGATCTCGCCGGCGCGCGCGCGGCGACCCCGATCGGCGTCTCCTGCCGCATCTGCCCACGCGCCGACTGCGACCAGCGCGCCTTCCCGCCCTCGGGCCGCGCGCTGCTGGTCGATCCGGACCGGCGCGCGGCGGTGCCCTACGGGCTGGCGTGAGTCGCGGTGCAAGCCTGGGTCATCAGGGTCCGGCGGCGGCCGGGAGCATGAGGTCTTCGCGGAATGCCCCGAACGCCCGCTCCGGATGCCGGATATGCATCTCCAGCATCCAGACGAACGGGCTCGGCGCGGCGTCCACCTCGCCGAGGAGACCTTCGTAGCGGCGCGGATGCGGAAAGTCGCCGATCCGATGACCCGCCATGCGCTTGAGGTTGAGCTGCCATGTCAGCCCTGCTGCTGGTCGCCGTCATCGCCGCGCCTGATCGCTCACGCGCGAGCCTTTCAGGAACCCTTTCCCTCCACCTGCGACACATCCCGCACCGCCCCCCTCGCCGCATTGGTCGTCAGCGCCGCATAGGCCCGGAGCGCCGGCGACACCTCCCGCTTGCGCCCGAACGGCTTCCACGCCTTCGCGCCCTTGGCCACCATCCCGGCGTGCCGCGCCGCCAGCACGGCGTCGTCGACCGCGAGGCGGATGCCGCGATTGGGGATGTCGATCTCGATGGCGTCGCCGGTCTCGACCAGCGCGATCAGCCCGCCCTCCGCCGCTTCCGGCGAGACATGGCCGATCGAGAGCCCCGAGGTGCCGCCCGAGAAGCGGCCGTCGGTCAAGAGCGCGCAGGCCTTGCCCAGCCCCTTCGATTTCAGATAACTGGTCGGATAGAGCATCTCCTGCATCCCCGGCCCGCCCTTCGGCCCCTCGTAGCGGATCACCACCACATCGCCGGCGCCGACCTGATTGCCGAGGATACCGGCGACCGAGGCGTCCTGGCTCTCATAGACCCGCGCGACGCCGGTGAACTTGAGGATGCCGTCGTCGACGCCGGCGGTCTTCACGATGCAGCCCTCGGGCGCCAGATTGCCGAACAGCACCGCGAGCCCGCCGTCCCGCGAGAAGGCGTGCGGCGCCGCGCGGATCACCCCGGTCTCGCGGTCGGTGTCGAGCTCCTTCCAGCGCGTCGACTGGCTGAACGCGGTCTGGGTGGGCACGCCGCCGGGCGCGGCGCGATAGAAATCGCGCACCGTGTCGCTGTTGGTGCGGCTGACGTCCCAGCGGCCGAGCGCCTCGCCGAGCGTCGAGGCGTGCACCGTCGGCTGCTCGACGTCGAGCAGGCCCGCGGCATCGAGCTGGCCGAGGATCGCCATGATCCCGCCGGCGCGGTGGACGTCCTCCATATGGACGTCGGCCTTGGCGGGGGCGACCTTGCAGAGGCAGGGCACGCGCCGCGAGAGCCGGTCGATGTCGGCGAGCGTGAAATCGACCTCGCCCTCGTGCGCGGCGGCGAGCAGGTGGAGCACGGTGTTGGTCGAGCCACCCATCGCGATGTCGAGGCTCATCGCGTTCTCGAACGCGGCGAAGGTGGCGATGCCGCGCGGCGTGGCGGTGACGTCGTCCTGCTCGTACCAGCGCCTGGCCAGATCGACGATCAGGTGGCCGGCCTCGCGGAACAGCTTCTCGCGATCGCTGTGCGTGGCGAGCACCGAGCCGTTGCCGGGCAGCGACAATCCCAGCGCCTCGGTCAGGCAGTTCATCGAATTGGCGGTGAACATCCCCGAGCAGGAGCCGCAGGTCGGGCAGGCCGAGCGCTCGATGGTGGCGACCTCCTCGTCCGAATAGCTCTCGTCGGCGGCGGCGACCATCGCGTCGACGAGATCGAGCGCGACCTCCTTGCCCTTGAGCACGACCTTGCCCGCCTCCATCGGCCCGCCCGAGACGAACACCGCCGGCACGTTCAATCGCAGCGCCGCCATCAGCATGCCGGGGGTGATCTTGTCGCAGTTGGAGATGCACACCATCGCGTCCGCGCAGTGCGCGTTGACCATATATTCGACGCTGTCGGCGATCAGCTCGCGGCTCGGCAGCGAATAGAGCATGCCGCCATGGCCCATCGCGATGCCGTCGTCGACCGCGATGGTGTTGAACTCCTTGGCGACGCCGCCCGCCGCCTCGATCTCGCGCGCGACGAGCTGGCCCAGATCCTTGAGGTGGACGTGGCCGGGCACGAACTGGGTGAAGCTGTTGACGACCGCGATGATCGGCTTGCCGAAATCCTCGTCCTTCATCCCCGTCGCGCGCCACAGGCCGCGCGCGCCCGCCATGTTGCGGCCGTGGGTGGTGGTGCGGGAGCGGTAGACGGGCATCGGGCATGTCCTCGGACGGGCTGGCGACCCGCCCTTACGCCGGCTCGCCGCATTACTGAAGCATGAGCGCGATGTAAGAGACCGTCGCGCATCGGCAACGGTTCCGCCAGCAACCTCTAGACCGGGTCCGCTCGGACGAACGGAGGTGGGAACGATCGATCGAGGCGTTCGCCGGTAGCACCCTCATCGTCCTGGAACAAAGACGCAACGCCGCGATATGGCGCCGCCCTCGCGAGCGCCTATATCGCATGGCAATGAGCCGCGCCCGCGTCCTCCTCCTCAATGCCGCGCTCGGGCCGCTCGATTACCGGGTGCCGCGGGGCATGGCGGTCGCGCCAGGCGCGATCGTGCTCGCGCCGCTCGGGCCGCGCCAGCTCGCGGGCGTGGTGTGGGAGCCGGAGCGGATGCCGTCCGACGCCGAGATCGGGGACAACCGGCTGCGCAACCTCGCCGCCGTCTACGATCTGCCGCCGCTGAAGGCCTCGCTGCGCCGGCTGATCGAGTGGACCGCCGGTTATTATCTCGCCCCCCCGGCGGCCGTGCTGCGGATGGCGCTGGCGTCGGCGAGCGCGCTCGACGGCGCGCCGACGATCGTCGAATATCGCGCCACCGGCGAGGTGCCGGAGCGCCTCACGCCGCAGCGCGCGCAGGCGCTCGCGCGGATCGGCGGACGCCAGGGGCTGGTGCGCGAGCTCGCCGCGCTGGCCGGCGTATCGGACGGCGTGATCCGCGGGCTGGTCAAGGCGGGCGCGCTCGGGGCGGTCGAGGTGCATGTCGGCGATCCGTTCGCGCCGCCCGATCCGGCGCATGCCCCGCCGGCGCTGTCCGAGGCGCAGGCGGATGCGGCGGGCGCGTTGCGGGATGCGGTGCGGTCGGGCCGGTTCGCGCCGTTCCTGCTCGATGGCGTCACCGGATCGGGCAAGACCGAGGTCTATTTCGAGGCGGTGGCCGAGGCGCTGCGGCGGGACCGGCAGACACTCGTGCTGCTCCCCGAGATCGCGCTGACCGAGCCGTTCCTGCGCCGCTTCGCGGCGCGCTTCGGCGCGGCGCCGGTCGCCTGGCATTCGGATCTGCGCCAGTCGCAGCGCCGCCGCGCCTGGCGGGCGATCGCGGGCGGCGAGGCGAAGGTGGTGGTCGGCGCGCGCTCGGCCTTGTTCCTGCCCTATGCCAAGCTCGGGCTGATCGTCGTCGACGAGGCGCACGAGGCGAGCTTCAAGCAGGAGGAGGGCGTGCGTTATCACGCGCGCGACGTGGCGGTGATGCGGGCGAGCTTCGAGGACATCCCCGTCGTCCTGGCGTCGGCGACGCCCGCGATCGAGACGCGTCAGATGGTCGAGATCGGCAAATATCGCGAGCTCAGGCTCCCCGCCCGCCACGGCGGCGCCAACCTGCCGGACATCGCCGCGATCGACCTGCTCGCCGATCCGCCCCCTCGTGGTCGATGGCTGGCGCCATCGCTGGTCCGCGCGATGACCGAGACGCTGGCACGTCAGGAGCAGGTGCTGCTGTTCCTCAACCGGCGCGGCTTCGCCCCGCTGACGCTCTGCCGGACGTGCGGCCACCGCTGCCAGTGCCCGAACTGCACCGCCTGGATGGTCGAGCACCGGCTGATGCGGCGGCTGCTCTGCCATCATTGCGGCCACCAGACGCCGCCGCCGCGCGCCTGCCCCGAATGCGGCGAGGAAGACAGCCTCGTCGCCTGCGGCCCCGGCGTCGAGCGCATCGCCGACGAGGTGGCGGCGCTGTTCCCCGAGGCGCGGGTGGCGCAGATAACGTCGGACACGATCTGGTCGCCCGCCAGGGCCGCCGAGTTCGTCGCGCGGATGGAGGCGCGCGAGATCGACATCGTGATCGGCACCCAGCTCGTCACCAAGGGCTATCATTTCCCGAACCTGACGCTGGTCGGCGTGGTCG
>CAXTPE010000165.1:0-6037 GCA_964245925.1 uncultured Sphingomonadaceae bacterium | reverse complement strand
CGGCGGCCAGGTGGGCGCGCGCGAGGTGTGGTTCAGCCACGAGGCGCTGGCGCCGCTCGCGACCTATCGCGCGCATTTCGGCTGCGCGGTCCGCTTCGGCCAGTCGTCGAGCGGGCTGTTCTTCTCCGAGCGCGATCTGACGCACCGCATCGCCGATCCCGATTCGCAGCTCTACGAACTCGCCACATGCTTCATCGACACGCGCTTTCCCGCCGCCAATCTGGCGATGAGCACGCGGGTGCGCTCGCTGATCGGCCGGCTGCTCGATGCCGGCGAATGCACCAACGACCGCGTCGCCGCAGCACTCGGGCTGCATCCGCGCACGCTGCAGCGCCGGCTGCGCGAGGAGGGCCAGTGCTTCGAGGCGATCAAGGACGACGTCCGCCGCGACGTCGCGATGCGCTATCTCGGACAGCCCGACATCCCGCTGACGCGCGTGGTGGAGATGCTGGGCTATTCGGAGGCGTCGGTGCTGTCGCGAAGCTGCTACCGCTGGTTCGCCGCCTCCCCGCGCCAGCTCCGCCAGGAGCTGACGAACTGCAATTAGAGCGTTTTCGAAGCAGGTGGAATCACCTGCTGGCTCGGAAAACGCGGCAGATCAATAATCCGGAGCGGCGCCAACCGGCGCCTCCTGCGCCGGCAGGAAGCGCGAGCCGTCCGCGCGCCATTCGACGACGACGTTGCGGTGCGCGAATCGCCATTGGCCGTCGCGGCGGACATGCTCGTCGATGTAGCGCCCGGCATGATCGGGGCCGATCTCGGAAATGACCGTGAAATAGGTGATCGAACGGGCGCGATCGGGCGCGTCGATCAGGATGTGACAGGTGCCGAGATGGTGCCGCTGGAGCCGCACGCCGCTGCTGTCCCGGCCGGCGCGCATCGTGCGCAGCGCCGCCTCGATCGCCGGCCGGCCCTGCCATCGGCCGGTGGCGATCTCGAAGATGCCGTCCTCGGCATAGCAGGGGATCAGATCCTCGTAGCGGCCGTTGTCGCCGGCGTCGGTGTAGCGCGCGATCGTCCGCCGGATCCCCTCGCGCGCGAGCAGCTCCTCGACCGTCATCGCCTCGGCCGACATCCTCTCGACCGACATCGCCTCGACCGTCATCTGGCCGCCATCGTCACGGCGCGTCGCGCTTGGGCTCCGGGCCGAGCTCGTCGTCGGCGTGGGGATCCTGGAGGAAGGTGCGCAGCCGGCGGTGGAAATTGGCGATCGCGCGCTCCTGCACCGGGCTCGTCCGCGCCCCCTTGAAGCCGCGCGAGCGCAGGCCGCGCTGGACCTTCGGCATGTTCTCGAAATCCTGGGTGTAGATCAGCGGATAATTGCCGTCGCGCCAGTCCGCGTAGAACTCGCGCTTGATCGGCGGTTCCTCGCCGGGCGGGAAGCGCTCGAGCGACCAGGTGTCGAAATAGCATTTCTCGGGATCGCCGCCGTGCGGGCGCATCCGATACCACAGCACCGCCTCGATCGCGGGATGGAGGAAGACGGTATTGGGAAAGACATGCCAGTCGAACCCGGTCTCGGCCATATACTCCGGCGTCAGCCCCTCGGGCCAGCCGGCGCCGCTCTCGATCGCCCGCGTGTAGATGCCCTCGCCCCATTTGGTGAGCACCTCGATCGGGCTTGCACCGGCGGGCAGCTCGCGCAGCGCCTCGATCGACTGGAACGCGCGCTCGGTCTGCATCGCCGCCAGGTCGTTCTTGAACTGCTTGCCATATTCATAGAGATATTCGCGGAAGTCTGGCTCCTGCTCGAGCGGCTCGAGCCGCGGCGAGCGGCCGATCGGCAGGCCGGTGCCGAATTCGTAGCTCATCCAGCCATGGCGGCCCATCGCGCGGCTGGTCGAATAATCCTTGGTATAGGCCAGCATCTGCTGGTGCGTGGTCTGGACATGGTAGAATTCGGTGAACGCCTCGACCACGGTCTTCCAGTTCGCCTCGACGACGGTCGATTTGTACCAGGCGAAGCGGAGCTTCTCGAACTCCAGCTTGTCGCACCGGGACTTCATCGGCTCGAGAAACTTGTCGAGCGGCTGGCAATCGGGATCCATGTTGACCCACACCCAGCCGCCCCAGGTGCCGGCCTGGACGGGCGCGAGATCGGCGTCGCCGTCCTTGAGGCAATTGCCCCAGTCGTGCCGGTCGACGACCTTCGCGTTCCGGCCGTCGAGCCCGAAGCGCCAGCCGTGGAACGAGCAGATGAACTGCTTGGTGTGGCCGCAGCCCTCGGCGATCAGGTTGCCGCGATGCGGGCAGGCGTTGTGGAACGCCTTCACGCCGTCGTCGCCCGGCCCGGTGCGGACGACGATGATCGAATCGGTCAGGATCTCGTAGACCAGGAAGTCGCCGACCTTCGGTATCTCCTCCAGCCGGCAGGCGATCTGCCACACCTTCGGCCAGAGATGCTCGGCCTCGGCCCGCGCGAAGGCGGGATCGTAGAAATCCTCCTTCGGCACGAAATCGTCGCGGACGTCCTCGGGGGGGAAGGCGGACGTGGTCATGGCTTCAACTCCACTCGTCCCGCTCGGGCGCGGCTCGGCTCAGGCGTGCTCCGGTGCCAGTGCGCGCACCGCCGCCTCGATCTCGCCGAGCGAGGGCAGCGAGGCGGTCTCCAGCGGCTGCGAGAAGGGCACCGGCGCATATTTGGCGCCGACCCGCGCGACCGGCGCGCGCAGCCGGTCGAACAGCTGCTCGTGGATCGCGGACGAGATCTCGGCGCCGGGGCCGAACTTCTTGACCGCCTCGTGCGCGACGACCGCGGCGCCGGTCTTGCGGACCGAGGCGAGCACGGTGTCGAGGTCGAGCGGCGAGACGGTGCGCAGGTCGATCAGCTCGATGTCGACGTCGCCCTTGAGCTTCTCGGCGAGGCCGGCGATCGCCTGGACGATCCGGCCATAGGCGATCACCGTCACGTCGCGGCCCTCGCGCACGATATTGGCCTTGCCGATCGGGATCTTCCTGTGGCGCTCGGGCGCGGGGCCGGGGGTGAACAGCGCGGGCAGCGTCTCGATGAAGATCACCGGATCGGGATCGTCGATCGCCGACAGCATCAGCCCATAGGCGTCGGCCGGGTTCGAGGGCAGCACCACCTTGAGGCCGGCGGTATGCGCGAACCAGGCCTCAAGATAGTCCGAATGCTGGCCGCCGTTCGAGACGCCGGCGCCGGTCATGGTGCGGATCACGATCGGCACGCTGGTCTGACCGCCCGACATGAAGCGCAGCTTGGCGGCATGGTTGACGATCATGTCGCTGGCGACCGTGAAGAAGTTCATCAGCATGATCTCGGCGACCGGCTTGAAGCCGATCATCGACGCGCCGATCGCGGCGCCGACGATCGCCTGCTCCGAGATCGGCGTCGACTTGACGCGATCGGTGCCGAACCTGGTCGAGAGTCCGGCGGTGATGCCGCAGACGCCGCCGCCTTCCTTGTCGGCGATGTCCTCGCCGAGCAGCACGACCGTCTCGTCCGCCTCCATCGCGTCGGAGAGCGCCAGGTTCACGGCCTGGACCAGGGTCATCTTCTCGCTCATTCGACCACCTCATAGGCGTAGACGTCGTGACGGACTTCGCTCGCGTCCGGGAAGGGGCTGTCGAGCGCGAACTTGAGCGCCGCCTCGATCTCGGCGGCATGGCCCGCCTCGATGCCGGCGAGATCTTCCTCGCTGGCATGGCCGTTGTCGATCAGCCAGCCGCGATAGAAGGGATAGGGATCCTCCTTCTGGCGCTCGGCCTTTTCGCCCGGATCCATATATTTGTCGTCGTCGCCGAAGACGTGGCCGAAGAAGCGGAAGGTCATCGCCTCGATCAGCGTCGGCCCCTCGCCGGCGCGGGCGCGGTCGACCGCTTCCTTGGCGGCGGCGTACATCTCCAGCGGATTGTTGCCGTTCACCCGCACGCCCGGCATCGTGTAGCTGTCGGCGCGCCTGGCGATCTGGTCGATCGCGGTGCAGTTCTCGGTCTTGGTATGCTCGGCATAGCCGTTGTTCGAGCAGACGAAGATCACCGGCAGCTTCCACAGCGAGGCGAGGTTGAGGCTCTCGTGGAAGGCGCCGATGTTCGACGCGCCGTCGCCGAAATAGGCGATCGTGACGGCGTCGTTGCCCTTGAGCTTCGATCCCCAGGCGAGGCCGTTGGCGATCGGCATGGTCGAGCCGACGATGCCGGTCGTCACCATCACGCCGCTCTCGGGGTGGGTGATGTGCATCGGCCCGCCCTTGCCCTTGCAGGTGCCGGTGACGCGGCCGGCGAGCTCCGCCCAGAGCTTGTCGACCGGGCAGCCCTTGGCGAGCGAGTCGTGCGTGCCGCGATAGATGGTGCAGATGAAGTCGGTCGGCTTCAGCAGCGCCGAGATCGCCGACGGGATCGCCTCCTGCCCGCGCACCGAATAATAGGGCATGACCAGCCGCCCGGACTTGATGACCGCGCGCATCCGCTCGTCGTTCTGCTTGAGCAGCGACATCTTCGTGAAGATGTCGATCATCACGTCCCGGGTGGGCTCGTTCATGGGCTCGCTCACCTGTATCGGCCTCCTCATGGGCTTGCGGCACGCCGGGCGCGCCGGCGGACTCCTACGCTATGGAGGACGCCATAGCCGGTCTTGATGACGAGCGACAATAAGCTGAAGTGGCGCGACAGGCCAAGTGCCGGTCGTCCGGTATCGGCGCGATGTCGCGCGGCATCAAGACGATGCGCCGGCGCGGTGGTCCAAGGGCGGCCATGCCCGTCCGCCATCATCCCGACGCCGACCAGCGCTCGCTCGTCGCCGCGTTCGATCGTCCGCTCGACGCGCTGCTGCCGCTGGCGCGGCTCCACCGGCATGACGGCGACGGCGCGGAGACCTGGGCGGGGCTGGCCGAGCTCGGCCTGTTCGGGATCGCGCTCGGCGAGGACGCGGGCGGCGTCGGCCTCGGCGCGGCCGAGGAGGTGCTGCTCGCCGAGCGGCTGGGGCGGCGGCTGGCGGCGCCGTCGGTGCTCGCGACGATGGCGGCGGTTCATGCCGGCGTGGCGGCCCCGGACATCGCCGCCGGGACGACGAGGGTCGCGCCCGCCTATCGCGCCGGCGGCGGCATCGTGGTGGTCGACGGCGGCGACGCCGATCTCCTCCTGCTCCGCGACGGCGACGGGGCGACGCTCCACCGCCTCGCGTCTCCCGGCGCGGGCGAGGCGGTCGGCCGGCGCTGGGCGACGGCGCTGCGCCGGGACGGCGATGCCGGCGAGCGCATCGCCACGCTGGACGAGGCGGCGGTGCGGCGCGCGCGCCTGATCGACGCCGCGGCGCTGGCCGGCATCGCCGGCGCCGCGCTCGACATGGCGGTCAGCTATGCCGGGATGCGCGAGCAGTTCGGGCGGCCGATCGGCAGCTTCCAGGCGGTCAAGCACCACTGCGCCGACATGGCGATGGCCGCGCGCGCCGCGATCGACCAGGCGACCTTCGCGGGAATCGCGATCGACGATGCGCGTGACGACGCGCCGCTCCAGGTCGAGGCCGCGCTCCTGCTGGCGATCGAGGCCGCGCTCGGCAATGCGCGGCGCAACATCCAGGTCCATGGCGGGATCGGCTTCAGCGACGAGGCCGATCCGCACCTGCTGCTG
The DNA here is from genome assembly GCA_964245925.1 of uncultured Sphingomonadaceae bacterium. GTDB lineage: Bacteria > Pseudomonadota > Alphaproteobacteria > Sphingomonadales > Sphingomonadaceae > Solisphingomonas. The sequence goes on along the minus strand of CAXTPE010000165.1, from coordinate 448 downwards.
AAGCGCGCGCACGTCCATGCCGCGATCGCCGGCGGCGGCGAGGCGGCCTCGGCGCGCGTCGCCGCCGCGCCCCGCGCGCTCTGATGGGCAAGGTCGTCGTCGTCACCGGCGCCGGGCTCGGGCTCGGCCGCGCGATCGCGCGCAGGCTCGCCGGCGACGGCGAGGCGATCGTGCTGCTGGGGCGCACGCTCGCCAAGGTGCGGGCGGTGGCGGACGCGCTCGGCGGCGAGGCGATGGCGCTGGCCTGCGACGTCGCCGATCCGGCGTCGGTCCGCGCCGCCTTCGCCGCGATCGCCGAGCGGCACGACCGGATCGACGTGCTGGTCAACAACGCCGCCGTGTTCGAGCCCTTCCTCATCGCGGAGGCGAGCGACGCGCAGATCCGCGCCGCGATCGACATCAACCTGCTCGGGCCGGTGCTGTGCGCGCGCTCGGCGATCCCGCTGCT
>CAXTPE010000164.1:0-6053 GCA_964245925.1 uncultured Sphingomonadaceae bacterium | reverse complement strand
CGATGCCGTAGGGAATGACCGCGACGCCGCCCCGCGCGACGGCGGCGAAGGCGCGCGTCATGTCGATCAGGCGCACGTCCGACGTGCCCAGCACCATCGAGGGGTGGGTGTTGACCGGCGTGGTGATGCCGAACCGCCGCGCCATGTCCGCGACCGTATCGAAGCCGACCTGCGCGCCCAGCTTGGCGGCGACGGTGTTGATCGAGAAGGCGAAGGCGGTCCTGAGGTCGATCTCGCCCGAGAAGCGGCGCGAGCTGTTGCGCGGCTTCCAGCCCTGGATGTCGACCGGCTCGTCGACCACCGTGTCGGTCGGCTTGTGGCCGGCCTCCAGCGCGGCGAGATAGACGAACAGCTTGAACGCCGAGCCGGGCTGGCGCACCGCCTGCGTCGCGCGGTTGTAGATCGACGAGACATAGTCCTTGCCGCCGACCATCGCGCGCACCGCGCCGTCGCGGTCGATCGCCACGAGCGCGCCCTGCGTGCCGGGCGGCGCGTCCTGGCGGATGGCGCGGTCGGCCGAGCGCTGCATGGCGAGATCGAGCGTCGTCCACACGTCGATCGGGTCGGTCGTGTCGTCGATCAGCGTGCCCAGTTGGGCGAGCGCCCAGTCGGTGAAGTAGCGTACGCTGTTCTGATGCGGCTCGGGGGCGAGCGCCACGTCCTTGGGATCGGCGGCGCGCGCCTGCGCGGCGGTGATCGAGCCGGTTTCCTGCATCGTCTCGATGACGACGCCGGCGCGACCGATCGCGGCCTGCGCGTCGGCGGTCGGCGAATAGCTCGACGGCGCCTTGACGAGGCCCGCGATGATCGCCGCCTCGGGCAGGCTCAGCCGGTCCGCGCCATGGCCGAAGAAGCGCCGCGACGCCGCGTCGATGCCATAGGCGCCGCCGCCGAAATAGACCTTGTTGAGATAGAGCTCGAGGATCTGCTGCTTGGAGAATTTCCGCTCCAGCGCCAGCGCCAGGATCATCTCGCGGAACTTGCGGCCGAAGGTCTTGTTGCTGGTGAGGAAGATGTTGCGCGCGAGCTGCTGGGTGATGGTCGACCCCCCCTGCGTCCAGTGGCCGACCTTGACGCGCACCTCGACCGATCGGGCGATGCCGATCGGATCGATCCCGGGATGCCTGTAGAAGCGGCGGTCCTCCACCGCGACCATCGCGTCCTTCATCACCTGCGGGATCCGGCCCGAGCTCAGCCACTCGCCGTAGCTCGGCCCCAGCGCGACGATCACCGTGCCGTCGGCGGCGTGGACGCGCACCATCTGCCCGTTGGGCGAGGACTGCATCTCGTCGAACGCCGGCAGCGAGGCCATCGCCACGCCGACCGCGATGGCGAGCGCGACCAGGCCCAGCACAAGCGCGGCCAGCAGGAGCTTGAGGACGGTCACGGCGCCCTGGCGGGCACGGCCGCGCGGCGCGGGCGGCGGGAGCTGGACGGGCGGAGAGAAACCATTGGATCGCGCCGATTAACCCTCGATGCCCACCCCCACAAGTGAAAGCGCGCGGCGGCGGGCCGCCGGCACCCGGGTCAGCCGCGCCATCAGCGGCAGCAGCGCGGGCGGCAGCAGCGCCAGCGCCGCGCCGGCGACGCCGGGCCGCGCGGCGAGCCGCGAGAGCGCGACCGCGGTGCGCAGCGGCGTCGCCAGCGCGGCGGCCAGTCGCGGCTGGAACCGCTCGCCGCCCTCGCCGGCCGCGATGGCTTGCGCGGCCCGCGCGCCGCTTGCCAGCGCGATGCCGACGCCTTCGCCGGCCAGGCTCGGGATCACCGCCGCCTGGTCGCCGAGCCGGTACAGTCCCGCCGCGCCGATCCGCGCGCGCCAGCCATAGGGCACGCCGGCGATCGCCTGCGCCGGCCCGATCCCGCCCGCCGCGACCAGCCGCTCGGTCAGCAGCGGCGATCGCGCGGCGAGCATGTCGAGCAGCGCGCGCGGATCGCCGCCCGCCTCGGCCAGCCGGGCGGGTGCGATCGCCATGCAGAGATTGGCGCCGCCCTCCTCCTGGAGCAGCAGCCCGGCATAGCCGCCCGCGAACAGGTGCAGCTCGATCGTGCCGGCGAGCATCGCCGCCAGCGCCGGGGTCGGCGCCAGCCGGAAGCGCAGCCCGATGGCGGCATGCGGGTCGCGCGGCCGGGCGAGCCCGCGCAGCTCATGCTTGCCGGTGGCGAGCAGCAGCCGGCCGAAGCCGATCCGGCCGCCGTCGGCGAGCCGCGCGCCGCCCGGCTCGGCGGCTCGCACCGCGACGCCGCGCTCGATCCCCGCGCCCGCCGCGCCGGCGCGCGCGATCAGCGCGGCATCGAGCGCGCGGCGCGACAGCCCCACGCCCGCGGCCGGCAGCCTCGCCTCGCGCACCCGTCGTCCGCTCGCGATCCGCACCCGCCCGATCGGCGCCCCGCCCAGCGCATGCGCATCGACCCCGAGCCGCTGGAGCGAGGCCAGCGTCCGCCAGCTCAGGAAGCCGCCGCAGAGCGCGTCGCCGGGCTCGCGGTCGCGCTCCAGCAGCAGCGGCCGGGCGCCGTCGCGCGCGAGCATGATCGCGGCGGCGGACCCGGCCGGCCCGCCGCCGACGATGAGCGTGTCGACTATGTCCACAGCCGCTCGACGCACAGCCGGAACGGAAAGCGCCGCACCACCTTTGCCTGCTCGATCCCCGCGGCGGCGAGCAGCGGCGGCCACTCGGCGGGACGGAAGCTGCGCGCGATCGAGAGCGTGCCGTCCTCGCGCACGATGCGGTGCCAGCCCATCGCGCGCGCCAGCAGCGGGTAGCCGGCATGCGCGAGGCGGTGGCGATGCAGGTCGTTGACCAGCCAGCCGCGCGCCGCCTCGCGCTCCATGAAGCGGAGGAACGCGATCAGCTCGCCCTCGGCCATGTGGTGCGCGACGAGGCTGGAGACGATCATGTCGAAGCCCCCGCCGGCCAGCGCGGCATGGTCGCCGGTGCGATAGTCGATCGCCATGTCCGGCGGCGTCGCGGCGCGCGCGATGCCCGCGCTGCGCGGGTTGAGATCGATCCCGATCAGCTCGGCGGCGATCCCGCGCCGCGCCGCCCAGCGCGCTATGCTGCGCAGCATGTCGCCGTCGCCGAAGCCGACGTCGAGCAGCCGGAAGCGCGTCGCGCCGCCGATCGCGCGCGCGAGGAAGCCCAGCGTCGGCCGCGCCGCCAGCGTCAGCCGGTTGACCCGCGCGAGATCGGCGAGCACGCGGGCATAGTCGGCCGGGTCGAGATCGGCGGCGTCCATCTGCTCGGGCGCGGTGCTGCGGACGGCGAGCGAGGTCACGCCCGCGCGAACCGGAAGCCCTCGGCGGCGAGTCCCGGCCCGAACGCCAGCGCGACGCCATGATCGGCCCGCGCATCGTCGAGCAGGGCGGCGAGCACGAACATCAGCGTCGCCGACGACATGTTGCCGTTCTCGCGCAACACGGCGCGCGACGCCTCGAGCGAGCCCGGATCGAGCGCCAGCCCGTTCTCCACCGCATCGAGGATCGATCGCCCGCCGGCATGCACCGCCCAGCGCGCGCCGGCGGTGGCGCGCGCCTCGTCGGCGCCGATCGCCTCGCGGAAGGCGGGATCGGCGAGCGCGAGCGCGATCCGCCCCGGCACCTCGCCGGACAGCTCCATCTGGAAGCCGGTATCGCCGATCGCCCATTGGATCAGCTCGTGCGAATCGGGCAGCGTCGCCGCGAACGGCTGGCGGATCGCGAAGCCCGCGCGCTCGGAGGAGAGGATCGCCGCGCCGGCCCCGTCGCAGAACTGCAGCGCGCCGAGCAGCGTCTCCAGCCGCCCCTCGTCCTGGAGGTGAAGGCTGCACAGCTCGACGCAGACGACGAGCACGCGCGCCGCCGGTGTCGAGCGGACGATGTGATAGCCGAGCCGGAGCGCCGCGACCGCCGCATAGCAGCCCATGAAGCCGACCAGCGTGCGCTCGATCGTCGGCGCGAGCCCGAGCCGGCGCGCGATGATCTGGTCGATGCCCGGCGCGGTGAATCCCGTGCAGCTCGCCACGACGATGTGGGTGAGGTCGCCGAGCGGACCGAGCCCGGCGATCGCCGCCAGCGCCAGCTCGGGCGCGGCCCGCGCATAGACCGCCATGCGCGCGGCGGTCGAGGGGAGCGGATCAGCGCCGTAGAAGCCGCCGGGGCGGTTGGGCGATCCGCCGTCGGGCGCCGGCGGCAGCACCGACCAGCGCCGCTCGATCCCCGAGCGCGACACCATGCGGCGGAAGATCGCCCGGTCGCGCCGCTCGACCAGCCGCCCCTCGGCCCAGTCGACGAACGCCTGGTGGACCTCGTGCCCGGGAACGGCGGTGCCGACGCGATTGAGGAACACTTCGCCCATATCCGGCCTTCCGACGCTACCGACCCATGATTGGCATGAACGCGGCTGGGGCCGGCGCGGCCTCACGCGAAATCGAGATCGATCGCGAGGCCGATCGGCGGATCGCGCGGCGGCGGCGCGGTGGTGCGCGCGGCGTCCGCGCGCGCGCGCGCGAGGACGGCGGGTGGCACGGCGGCGGCGTGGTGGATGCGGTCGGCGCGCGCCAGCAGCCGTGCCTCGCGCAGCGTGAGGTCGTCCGGGTCCGCCGAGCGCAGCCGGATCGCGACCAGCGCCGCGACGGCGGCCGGACCGGCGCCATCGAGCCAGCCCGCCACATCCGCCATGCCGCCGCCGAGCGGATCGAGCGCGCCGCCCGCCGCCAGCGCGGCGGCGAGGGCGCGGCGGCGCTCGCCCGCGTCGGGCCAGCGTTGGCGCATCGCGGCACGCAACTCGTGCAGCCGGGTCGCCAGCGTGCCGAGCGTTGCCGGCAGCCACGCCTCGAGGTGCTGGCGCATCGCGGCGGCGAGCCCCGCCGAGACGCCGCCGGTGCCGATCGCGATCAGCACGGGATCGCGCGCCACGATCGCCGGCAGGGTGAAGTCGCAGTCCTCCGGCCGGTCGACCGCGTTGACGAGGATGCCGCGCGCCTTCAGCCGCGCGATCGCCGCGCCGGCCGCCGCCGCGTCGTCGATCGCGACGATGGCGAGCGCGGCGGTCGCCGCCTCGCCGACGATTCGCGCGCCGGCCTGTTCCAGCAGCCGTCGCTTGGCCGCCGCCGCGTCGCCCTCCCCGAGCAGGATCACCGCCCGGCCGGAGAGGCGGAGGAAGACGGGGAGGCTGCGCATCCCGCCTTGTCGCGCGCCCGGCGGGGCTTGCCAAGCCGCGCCGGTCCGGCCGCCGCCATGTGATGCGCGCGCAGGCCGCGCTATTCGGAGCGACCGGGGCTACAATCCCCGCAGATACTCCCGCAGCCCCGGCCCGATGTCCGCGCGCTCCAGCGCGAGCGCGACGTTCGCCTGGATGAAGCCCAGCTTCTCGCCGCAGTCATGGCGCGTGCCCTCGAAGGTCCAGGCGTGGAACGGCTGCGCGCCGATCAGCTTGGCCATCGCGTCGGTGAGCTGGATCTCGCCGCCGGCGCCCTTCTCGTGCGCGGAGAGGTGATCGAGCACCTGCGGCTGGAGGATATAGCGCCCGACGATCGCGAGCCGCGACGGCGCCGCGCCCACCCCGGGCTTCTCGACCATGCCGCGCACCTCGGTCAGCCGCCCCGCGACCACCCCCGGATCGACGATCCCGTAGCGATCGACATGCGCCTCGGGGATCTCGACCACCGCGACGACATTGCCGCCCTTCTCGTCGAACCCGCCGACCATCTGCTTCAGGCAGGGATCGGCGGCGTTCCACAAGAGCTCGTCCGGCAGCAGCACCGCGAACGGTTCGTCGCCGATCAGGCGGCGCGCGCACCACACCGCATGGCCGAGCCCCGCCATCTGCTGCTGGCGGACGAACGCCGCCTGCCCCGGCGCCAGCCGGGTGGAGGCGAGCGCGTCGAGGATGGCGGACTTGTTCTTGGCGAGCAGGTCGCTCTCGATCTCGAAGGCGCTGTCGAAATAATCCTCGATCGCGTGCTTGCCGCGCCCGGTGACGAAGATCATCTGCTCGATCCCGGCCGCCAGCGCCTCGTCGATCGCATATTGGATCAGCGGCCGGTCGACGACCGGCAGCAGCTCCTTGGGCACCGCC
>CAXTPE010000163.1:0-6066 GCA_964245925.1 uncultured Sphingomonadaceae bacterium | reverse complement strand
ACGTCGCCTACCGCTTCTTCGCGACCGAGAAGCGCAAGTTCATCGTCGCCGACACCCCCGGCCACGAGCAATATACCCGCAACATGGTGACCGGCGCGTCGACCGCCGATCTCGCCGTGATCCTGATCGATGCGCGCAAGGGCGTGCTCACCCAGACCCGGCGGCACAGCTATCTCGCGCACCTGATCGGCATCCGCAACCTCGTGCTCGCGGTCAACAAGATGGACCTGGTGGACTATGGGCAGGAACGGTTCGACGCGATCGTCGCCGATTACCGCGCGTTCGCCACGTCGATCGGCATCGCCGATTTCCTCGCCCTGCCGATTTCGGGCTTCAAGGGCGACAACATCACGACGCTCAGCGCGAACACGCCGTGGTATGCCGGGCCGACGCTGATCGGTCATCTCGAAACGGTCATGCTCGACGTCACCGCCGACCAGGCCCGGCCGTTCCGCCTGCCGGTGCAGTGGGTCAACCGTCCCAATCTCGATTTCCGCGGGTTTTCGGGCCTGATCGCGACCGGCGGCGTCAAGCCCGGCGACGCGGTACGCGTGCTGCCCTCCGGCAAGACCTCGACCGTTTCGCGCATCGTGACGTTCGACGGCGATCTCGCTGCCGCCGTCGCCGGCCAGTCGGTCACGCTGACGCTCGCCGACGAGATCGACTGCTCGCGCGGCGACGTGCTCGCCATCGCCGACGATCCCCCGCAGGCGGCCGACCAGTTCGAGGCGACGATCGTCTGGATGGCCGACGAGGAGATGCTGCCGGGCCGGCCCTATTGGCTGAAATCGGCCACCCAGACCGCGACCGCGACGATCCAGGCGCCCAAATATCAGGTCAACGTCAACACCATGGAGCATCTGGCGGCCAGGACGCTGGAGCTGAACGCGATCGGCGTCACCAACTTCGCGACCGACCGGCCGCTGGTGTTCGAGCCCTATGCCGACAATCGCACGCTGGGCGGCTTCGTGCTGATCGACAAGATCACCAACGCCACCGTCGCGGCCGGCATGATCCACTTCGCGCTGCGCCGCAGCCAGAACGTCCACTGGCAGGCCACCGACACCGGCCGCGAGAAGCATGCCGATCTCAAGAACCAGAAGCCGGCGGTGCTGTGGTTCACCGGGCTGTCGGGCGCGGGCAAGTCGACCATCGCCAATCTCGTCGAGAAGAAGCTGGTGCGGATGAACCGCCACACCTTCCTGCTCGACGGCGACAACGTCCGCCACGGCCTCAACCGCGATCTCGGCTTCACCGATGCCGATCGGGTCGAGAACATCCGGCGCGTCGGCGAGGTGGCGAAGCTGATGACCGACGCCGGGCTGATCGTCATCACCGCCTTCATCTCGCCGTTCCGCGCCGAGCGCGAGATGGTGCGGCAGATGATGGCGCCCGGCGAGTTCGTCGAGATCCACATCGACACGCCGCTCGCCGACGCCGAGACGCGCGACGTCAAGGGGCTCTACGCCAAGGCGCGCGCCGGGCAGCTCAAGAACTTCACCGGCATCGACAGTCCCTACGAGGCGCCGGCCGAGCCGGAGATCCATATCGACACGACCGCGATGACCCCCGACGAGGCCGCCGACGCGATCATCGCCAGGCTGATCCCGTGACCGACGCCGAGCTTGCCGCGCACGTCGCCGGCGTCGCGGGCCGGCTGCTGCGCGAGCTCCAGGATGCCGGCCTGTTCGAGGGCAAAACGCTGGGCAAGGCCGGCGACCGGGTCGCCAACGCCTTCATCATGGAGGCGCTCCGGATCCAGCGACCGGACGACGCGATCCTCTCGGAAGAGGAGGCGGACAGCGCGGCGCGCCTCTCCGTCCCGCGTGTCTGGATCGTCGACCCGCTCGACGGCACCCGCGAATATGGCGAGCGCCGCACCGACTGGGCGGTGCATGTCGCGCTGGCGATCGAGGGGCGCGCGGCGGTCGGCGCGGTGGCGCTGCCGGGGCTCGGGCTGACGCTGCGCTCCGACGATTGCGCGCCCGCGCCCGCGCCCGGCGGGCGGCTGCGCATGCTGGTCAGCCGCACCCGGCCGGCCGCCGAGGCGCTCGCGGTCGCGGGCGCGCTCGGTGCCGAGCTGGTGCCGATGGGCTCGGCCGGGGCCAAGGCGATGGCGGTGGTGCGCGGGGAAGCCGACATCTATCTCCACACCGGCGGACAATATGAGTGGGACAATTGCGCGCCCGCCGCGGTCGCCGCGGCGGCGGGGCTGCACGTCTCGCGCAGCGACGGCTCGCCGCTCGTCTACAACCGCGAGAACCCCTATCTCCCGGATCTGCTGATCTGCGGCAGGGCGATCGCGGACCGCATCCTCGGCCTGGTGTCCGGTGCCAGCGCCGCCGCCTGACGGCGCGGATGCGGCGGGTGGTTTCCCGTCGGCCCGCTGGCGGCTGCTCGGGCTGCTGGTGCTCGTCTATGCGCTGCACATGCTCGACCGGCAGATCATCTCGATCGTGCTCGAGCCGCTGCGGCACGAATTCTCGCTGAACGACAGCCAGCTCGGGCTGCTGAGCGGCCTCGCCTACAGTGCCGCCGCCATCGTCGCCGGCATTCCGGCAGGGATGCTGGCGGACCGGCATTCGCGCAAGACGCTGCTGATCTCGGCGCTCGTGCTGTGGAGCGGCATCACCGCCGCCTGCGGCGCCGCCACCAGCTACGCGACCCTGCTGCTCACCCGCGCCGGGCTGGGCGCCGCCGAATCGGGCGGGCCGCCGGCGGCGCTGTCGATGATCGCCGATGCCTTCCCGCCGGCCGAGCGCGCGCGGGCGGCGGGGCTCTTCTACAGCGCCGGCGCGGTCGGCACGGTGCTGAGCTTCACCGCCGGCGCGGCGATCACCGCGACCTGGGGCTGGCGGACGACCTTCGTCTGCGCCGCCCTGCCCGGCCTCGCGCTGGCGATCCTGCTTGCCGCCAGGCTGCGCGAGCCGCCGCGCCGCCTGCCGGCGATGGCGAGCCCGGGGCAGGCCGAGGCCGGCCGTCGGCTCGATCCGGCGCTCGTCGTCCTGATCGCGGGCATGACCCTCGTCGCGACCGGACCATCAGCGGTCGGCGCCTGGGCGACCTCGCTGCTGATCCGCGAGCACGGCCTCGGCCTGCGCACCGCGGGGCTGGTCCTCGCCGTCACCGCGGCGGTGTTCGTGCCGGCCGGCCAGCTCGGCGGCGGCTGGTGGGCGGGGCGGCTCGCGCGGCGGCGGCCGGGCAGCGAGATGGTGCTGGCGGCGCTCGCCAGCGCGCTCGGCGCGGTGCTCGTCGCGGCGACGATCGGCGCGGCGGCGCTGCCGCTGGCGATCGGCGGCATCATGCTCGGCATGCTCGCGCTGTCGGTGTTCATGGGGCCGTCGTTCGGGCTGCTGATGTCGCTCGCGCCCGAGCGCGCGCGGGCGACGACGCTCGCGACGGCGGCGATGCTCGGCAATCTCGCCGGCTATGGCGGCGGCCCGATGCTGGTCGGCTATCTGTCGGACCGCATCGGCGGGCAGACGCGGCTCTCCGCCGCGCTGGCCGTCGCGATGATCCTGCCGCTGCTCGGCGCCGCGCTGATGCTGCGTGTCGCGAGGCTGCTCGCGAGGAACGGCGGACGGCGGACGGCCGCCGCTTGAAGCACCGTGGCGCCGCCCGCCGCGCCGTCACGCCTCCTGGAAGATCGTCATGCCCGAGCCCGCCGGATCGAGCGCGGGCGAGATCGCCATCGCGCCGGATCGCAGGCGCTGGCCGAGCTCGGCCAGCACGCTGACGGGATCGTCGACCTCGAGCTCGTAGATCGCCAGATTGGGGACCGGCGGCTGGTTCGGCGAGGCGGGATGCACGACGAAGCGCCTGCCCGATGTCACCCCCGGCACCGCGCAGACATCGCGCAGATGCACCTCGTCGTACCACGCATCGAACTCCGCCTGCCGTCCCTCGCGCACGCCGCTGGTCGCCAGCAGCAGATATTTCGCCATCGCTCGTCTCCTCTCGTCTTGACCGACCGTCAGGCGCGCCCCGCCTGGACCAGCAGCGCGCCCACCCGCTCGCGCAGCAGGCGCGCGCGCTCCAGATGCGACATGCCTTGTGCCGCCAGCGTCCGGAGCGGCACCTCCACCCCGATCGGCGCCTGCTCGGGCAGCGCCTTCAGGAACTCGATCACCGGCAGCTCGCCATCGCCCGGCACCTGCCGGTCGAACAGCGCGTTGTGCTGATATTGCTCCAGCGTCGGATGCGCCGGCCCGTCGCAGATCTGCGCGCAGAGGAACAGCGACGGATCCGCCCGCGCGACATCCGCCGGCCCTTCGCCGGAATAGGCCAGGTGCAGCAGATCGACGACCACCCCGATCGGCTCGCCCGAGCGCGCGATGTAATCGGCGCAATGGGCGAGCGACTTGACCTCGGACAGCTCGGTGAACTCCATCACCATCGCCAGCCCCGCCAGCCGCGCCATCTCGGCGGCGCGCGCGAAGCTGTCGGCGGCGCGCGACGGATCGTCGTCGAAGATCAGCGTCACGCCGCGCCGCGCGCCGATATGCAGCGCCAGCTCGATGAGGCCGGCATAATCGTCCCAGTCCATCTGCGGCGTGATGATCATGCCGTCGAGATTGTTGACCGCGATGCCCCGCGCGCGCAGCCGCGCGACCATCGCCTCGGTCTCCGTATCGCCGACCGCCAGGCGGTGCGAGGCGAGCACGCCGGGGCCGCCGATCACGGGGCTCACCGCGTCATAGCCGGCATCCGCCGCGATATCGACGAACTCGGTCGGCGAGACGCCCAGGACGGTTAATTGATCGAGCGAGATGACGGGCATTTTCTCTATCCTCGCGCTCATACGTGATCGGTCGCGCGCAATGCGTCGAGGACCTCGGCGCAGGCGAGCCCGTCGTTGAAGTTAGGCGCGATCTGCCGCCGCTCGATCACGGCATCGCGCACCCTGGCGGTCCACAGGCCGAGCCCTGGCTGGTGCGGATCCTCCTCGACCGCGAAGTGGAAGCGCTGGGGCTCCCGTCCGGGGGCCAGGACGCGCAGCTCGGACGAATCGGTGATCTGGATCGCACCCTCGCTGCCGAAGATAGTGAGGATCGACGGCACCTGCACCGCGGCGGCATAGCCGGTGTCGAGCGTGGCGGTGAAGCCGCCGGCCATGCGGAACCAGGCGGTGAAGCTGTCCTCGGCGGTGCTGGCATGCATCGCGTCGCTCGCCTTGTCGCGATCGCGCCTGAGCGTCACCTCGGTGCGCGTCTGCCCGCCGGTCGCAACGATATCGCCGAACAGCCAGCGCAGCGTATCGACCGCGTGGCTGCCGAACGCGCCGATCCAGCCGCCCTTGCCCTTCTCGAACAGCCAGCGGTGGCGCAGCTTGCGCCCGCCGGCGTGGAACGCCGTCCAGTTGGCGTGGAAGGGCGTGCCGATCGCGCCGCCGTCCAGCAGATCCTTCAGCTTCAGCCGTAGCGGATCGCTGCGAAACTCGAAGTTGAGGAAGTGGAGGACGCCCGCCCCGGTCGCCAGCTCCCGCATCTCGCGCGCCTCCGCCGCATCGGCGCCGAACGGCTTGTCGCACAGCACGTCGCGGCCATGCTCGATCGCCAGCCGGACATGCCCGAGGTGGAGGAACGGCGCGGAGTGGACCGAGACGAGATCGCAGGGGCCGGCGATCGCGGCGCGCACCGCCTGCGGATCACGCGGCGAGACCACCGTCACGTCGCAGCCGAAGCCCCGCCAGATCGGCGCGATGACATGCTGGCCGAAGCCCGTGCCGATCACCACGATATGAAGCGCCATCGCGTCTTTCTCTCTTCCGTTCGCGACCCCGCCGTCAGGCGATCGTCACATGCACCTTGGTCTGGTCATTGGGCCGGCGCAGCGCCTCGAACGTCGCCGGCAGCGCGTCCAGCCCGATCGTCGATGTGACCATCGCCTTGGGATCGACCGCGCCGGCGAGCATCATGTCCGCGACGTGGCGGAACTCGCCCGGAGAATAGCCGAGCGGGAAGCCGATCCGCACCTGCTTGAACGCCGCGACGCCGGGGATCACCGGATCGGGCGAGGTGCAGAAGCCGAGCGACAGCACCTGCCCGAAGGTCTTGACGTGATTGA
>CAXTPE010000162.1:0-6123 GCA_964245925.1 uncultured Sphingomonadaceae bacterium | reverse complement strand
CGCGGGCTCGCGCTGATCGCGGCGCGTGTCGCGGCGCTCGAGGCCGCGCCGGGCGGCGAGGAGGCGCGACGCGACCTGCGCTACTGGCGCGCGCGCCTCGCGACCGCTCGGATGGCGCCGCCGCCGCCGGCGGACGCGGCGGGGTTCGGCAGCCGCGTGCGGTTCCGGCTCGCGGGCACCGAGCGCAGCATCGACATCGTCGGCGACGACGAGGCCGAGCCCGCCGCCGGCCGCCTCGCCTTCTCCGCCCCGCTCGCGCGCGCGCTGATCGGCGCGGGCGCGGGCGATCGCGTCGCCTTCGGCGGCACGGACGACGCGATCGAGGTGCTGGCGACGGACGCGATCCCGGCCGGTCAGCACGAGCCGGCGCCATCGGCCTTGCCTAAGCCCGCCTGATGGCGGCAAGGGCTGGCGGATGACCCCTCGCCTCCGCCTCGCCCGCCGGCTCGCGCTGCTGACGCCGGCGCTGCTGCTCGCCGGCGCCTATGGCGCGCAGCTCTGGGGCGGGCTGGCGCCGTGCGAGATGTGCTGGTGGCAGCGCTATCCGCATTTCGCCGCGCTCGGCCTCGCGCTGCTGGCGTTTCTCGCCCTGCCGCGCGCGCTGACGCTGCTCGCCGCGCTCGCCATCCTCGCGAGCGGGCTGATCGGCATCTTCCACGCCGGCGTCGAATATCATTGGTGGCGGGGGCTGACGCGCTGCTCGGCGGCGGCGCTCGGCGGCAGCCATGCCGACATGCTGCGCGAGATCATGGCGACGCCGCTCGTCCGCTGCGACCAGCCGCAATGGACGCTGTGGCATGTCTCGCTGGCCGGCTGGAACGCGCTGTTCTCCTGTGCGTCTGCTGCCGTGATCCCATGGCTGATTCTCTCGACACCCCGCCGCCGCCGCTGACCGCCGCCGAACGCGCGGCGATGCTGCGCGTCGACCAGGCCGGCGAGTTCGGCGCGACGCGCATCTATGCGGGCCAGCTCGCGGTGCTCGGCGATCGCTCGCCGGTCGCCCGCGCGATCGCGGCGATGGCGGCGCAGGAGCAACGCCACCGGCTCACCTTCGATCGCATGCTGGCGGAGCGCCGGGTGCGCCCCACCCTGCTGGCGCCGCTGTGGGACCGCGCCGGCCATGCGCTCGGCGTCGTCACCGCGCTGATCGGCCCCGAGGCGGCGATGGCCTGCACCGAGGCGGTCGAGACCGAGATCGACCGCCATTACGGCGAGCAGCTCGGCCAGCTCGGCGCCTCCGATCCCGAGCTGGCCGCGGCGATCGCCGATTTCCGCGACGACGAGATCGAGCATCGCGATGCGGCGAGCGCGGCCGGCGCGGCGCGCGCGCCGGGCTACGCCTTGCTCTCGGCCGCGATCCGGCTCGGCTGCCGCGCCGCGATCGGCCTCAGCAAGCGCATCTGACGCTTGCGCGGAACCGGCGGCGCGATCATGGCTTGATGTCCGTGGCGCGCCGGACACGCGCAGGAGACCCCGATGCGACCTTCCGCTGCCCTGATCGCTCCGCTCGCCCTGCTGCTGGGCGGCGCGCCCGCCCCGGCCCCCGCGCAGCAGGCGGACCGCGTGCTCATCGTCTACGGCAGCGACAAATGCCCGGAGAGCGAGGGCGAGAGCATCGTCGTCTGCGCGCGCAAGCCCGAGTCGGAGCGCTTCCGCATCCCCGAGGAGCTGCGCCACTCGCCCGGCCCGCCCAACTGGCGCGACAAGGCCAGGAGCCTCGAATATGTCGGCCGCTCCGGCACCGCGAGCTGCTCGGCGGCGGGCACCGGCGGATGGACCGGCTGTTGGTCCTCGCTGATGAGCCAGGCGCGCGCCGAGCGCAGGGCGGACAAGGACGCGGCCGCCGCCGCCCCCTGATTTCCGGCCGAGCGGCACCCGCGCCCGGCAGGATCGTTCATCACGCGGCAAGCGCCCCGCGTGCCTTGTAACCCCGCGAACGATCCCGGAGACAGCGCATGCGTCGATCCAGAGCCACCGCCGGACCCCTGCTGATCGGCGGCGGCATCGGCGTCGGCGGTTTCGGCGTCGGCATCCTGCTCGCCTGGATCGCGCTGCCGCTGGCGGCGCTGGCGGCCTCGCCCGATGCGCCGGCGGGCGGCACCACCGTCCCGATCACCGTCTACGGCGACGACCCCTGCCCCAAGGGGGAAGGCGGCGCGATCGTGGTCTGCGCGCGCCGGCCGGAGAACGAGCGCTACCGGCTGCCGAAGCGCTTCCGCGGCGACAAGGCGAAATCCTCGCCCGCCGCCAACGCGTGGAGCAACAAGGTGCAGACCCTCGAGCAGGCCAGCCGGGTCGGCGCCGGGCTGCCGGATACCTGCTCGGCGGTCGGCTCGGGCGGCCAGTCGGGCTGCTATCACCAGTTCCTCCAGCAATCGCGCGCCCAGCGCGACCTCGACCAGAACGAAGCCGGCGGCGTCCCCTGAGGCGCTTGCGTCGGACGGCGTCAGAACATATACCGAACGCATGGCCCAGCTCGATACCCGCGCCAAGCTGGCGATCCTTGCCGACGCCGCCAAATATGATGCGTCCTGCGCCTCGTCCGGCACCGCCAAGCGCAGCTCCGCCGGCAAGGCGGACGGCATCGGCTCGACCGAGGGGATGGGCATCTGCCACGCCTATGCGCCGGATGGCCGCTGCATCTCGCTGCTCAAGATCCTGCTGACCAACAGCTGCATCTTCGACTGCCATTACTGCATCAACCGCAAGAGCTCGAACGTCCGCCGCGCGCGCTTCACCACCGAGGAGGTGGTCCAGCTCACCCTCGCCTTCTACCGGCGCAACTATATCGAGGGGCTGTTCCTCTCCTCCGGCATCCTCCGCTCGCCCGATTACACGATGGAGCAGCTCGTCGAGGTGGCGCGCGCGCTCCGCGAGGATCATGGCTTTCGCGGCTATATCCACCTGAAGACGATCCCCGACGCCGATCCAGCGCTCGTCCACGCCGCCGGGCTGCACGCCGATCGCGTCTCGATCAACGTCGAGCTGCCGACCGTGCCCGGCCTCCAGCGGCTCGCGCCCGAGAAATCGGCGGCGCGGATCGAGGGTGCGATGGGGGCGATGCGGGCCAGCATCGAGGACGGTCACGACAGCTCAAGGCGCTTCAGGTCCGCGCCGCGCTATGCGCCGGCGGGACAGTCGACCCAGATGATCGTCGGCGCGGACGCCGCCAACGACGGCGAGATCGTCGCGCGGGCGAGCACGCTCTATGATCGCTTCGGGCTGCGGCGCGTCTATTACTCGGCGTTCAGCCCCATCCCGGATGCGAGCGCGGTGCTGCCGCTCCAGCGGCCGCCGCTGATGCGCGAGCACCGGCTCTACCAGTCGGATTGGCTGATGCGCTTCTACGGCTTCACCGCGCCCGAAGTGGCGGCGGCGGCGGATCCGGTGACGGGCATGCTGCCGCTCGACATCGATCCCAAGCTCGCCTGGGCGCTCAGGTTCCGCGACGCCTTCCCGGTCGACGTCAACCGCGCGCCGAAGGCGGCGCTGCTGCGCGTGCCGGGGCTGGGGCTGAAGGCGGTGGGCGCGATCCTCGCCTCGCGGCGCTGGCGGCGGTTGCGGCTGGACGACGTGGCGCGGCTCACCGTCTCGATCGCCAAGGTCCGGCCGTTCCTGGTGGCCGACGACTGGACGCCCGGCGCGCTGACCGATCGCGCCGACCTCAAGGCCCGCATCGCCCCCCGGGCGAAGCAGATGGAGCTGTTCGCGGCCTGATCGGTGGGGCGGGACGCAGACGGATCTTGCTCGCACCATTCCGTTCGTGTCGAGCGAAGTCGAGACGCGGTGCCGGGTGCCGCCCGCTCGACGGCCTCGGGACGAACGGTCTCGCACGGCTGATGTCATCACGCGTTAATGCGTTCAGAAAGCGTGGCTCTTTTGCGCGACAGACACGTTCTGGCGTCGGTATATGCTCCCGCGCGAGGTGTTCGATGATAAAGGCGATCGGCTACGCCGCCAACCATGGTTTCAGCCGCCTGAAGCCGCTCGCGTTCGAGCGCGAGGAAGCGCGGGCGCAGGAGATCGAGATCGAGGTGCTGTTCTGCGGCGTCTGCCATTCGGACATCCACCAGGTGAAGAACGAGTGGCACAACACCGTCTATCCCTGCATGCCGGGCCATGAGGTCGTCGGGCGGGTGAAGCGCGCCGGTCCGGGTGTCACCCGTCATCAGGTCGGCGACATCGTCGGCGTCGGCTGCATGATCGACAGTTGCCGCTCGTGCGAGCCGTGCCAGGATCATGCGGAGAATTATTGCGAGGGCCCGAACAGCTGGCTCGCGACCTACAACGGCCCGATGGTGCCGGCCGCCAAGGCGCCGGGCGGCGCCAATATGTACGGGCGCGACAATACCTATGGCGGCTATTCGAACGTGCTGGTGGTGAAGGAGGATTTCGCGCTCAGGATCCCCGCCGCGCTCGATCCGCGGGTCGCCGCGCCGATCCTCTGCGCGGGCGTCACCACCTTTTCGCCGATGAAGCACTGGGGCGTGAAGGCCGGCGACACCGTCGGGATCGTCGGCTTCGGCGGATTGGGCGACATGGCCGCGAAGCTCGCCAAGGCGATGGGCGCGGAGGTGACCGTCTTCACCCGCACCGAGGAGAAGCTGGCCGAGGCGAGGCGGCTCGGCGTCCACGGCGTGCTGGAGAGCGACAAGGCGGCGTTCGCGCTGATGAAGTCGAGCTTCGATTTCATCCTCTCGACCGTCCCCGAGAAGCACGACGTCAACAGGTTCGTCGATCTCCTCAAGCGTGATCGCACACTGACAGTCGTCGGCGCGCTGGAGCCGATGGCGGCGGTCGATAACAGCCAGGTGGCGTTCCACCGCAAGTCGGTCGCCGGATCGCTGATCGGCAGCATCGCCGAGACGCAGGAGGTGCTCGATTTCTGCGCCGAGCACGGCATCGGCCCGGACATCGAGGTCATCCCGATCCAGGACGTCAACGACGCCTATAGGAAGGTCGAGCAGGGCGAGGTCCGCTTCCGCTATGTGATCGACATGGCGTCGCTCAAGACCGAGGCGGGGGATGAGACCCGCGCGCTCGCCGACGCCTGAGGAGCCGGCCTAGCAAGCGGGACGGCCTTGTGCCGTGCGCCCGGGCGTTGCAGTCTTGCCCCGGCCGCTGAAGGGCGCGAAGGAACGGCATGGCTGACGGCAGGGCGTTCGACGAGATCTACGGCGCGGGCGATACGCCGCGCCCCGGCTTCGAGGCGCTCGCCCGCTGGATCGAGGCGACGCCGCATGAGGAGCTCGATCGCCGCCAGCACGCCGCCGAGGCCGCGTTCCGCCAGCTCGGCATCACCTTCGCCGTCTATGGCGAGGAGGCGGCCGCCGAGCGCATCATCCCGTTCGACATCGTGCCGCGCGTCTTCTCCGCCAGCGAGTGGACCGGCCTCAAGGCCGGGCTCGAGCAGCGCGTGCTCGCGATCAACGCCTTCCTCGAGGACATCTACAGCGACCGGCGCATCATCAACGAAGGCGTGGTGCCCGCCGAGCTGATCTTCTCCAACCCGCAGTTCCGCACCCAGGTCGCGGGCGCCAGGCCGCCGCACGGCATCTATGCGCATATCTGCGGCATCGACATGGTGCGCACCGGCCCGGACGAGTTCTTCGTGCTGGAAGACAATGCCCGCACGCCATCCGGCGTCTCCTACATGCTCGAGAGCCGCGAGGCGATGATCCGGCTCTGCCCCGAGATCTTCGACATGTACGAGGTCGAGCCGGTCGACAGCTATCCCGACATGCTGCGCGAGACGCTCCGCTCGGTCGCGCCCAAGGGATCGGGCGGCGAGCCGGTATGTGTGCTGCTCACGCCGGGCCACTTCAACTCCGCCTTCTACGAGCACAGCTTCCTCGCCGACAATATCGGCATCGAGCTGGTCGAGCCGGCGGACCTGGAGGTGGACGACGACTTCGTCTGGATGCGCACGATCGACGGCCGGGTGCGCGTCGACGTGGTCTACCGGCGCATCGACGATGATTTCATCGATCCGCTGGTGTTCCGCGCCGATTCGATGCTCGGCGTGCCGGGGCTGATGGCGGCCTATCTCGCCGGCAATGTCGCGCTGGTGAACGCGCCCGGCACCGGCATCGCCGACGACAAGGCGATCTACAGCTACATGCC
>CAXTPE010000161.1:0-6223 GCA_964245925.1 uncultured Sphingomonadaceae bacterium | reverse complement strand
CGTTGTAGCCGGGCTGCAGGAAACTGACGGAGAAGCTCGACGGGCCGGAACGGTTGCCGTCCCGATCGTCGATATCGGCCCGGATCTGCGCCTTGTCGTGGGAATAATAGCCGCCCACGATCCAGCTTATGCTATCCGTGCCCCGCGACTTGAGCTGCAGCTCATGACTGGTGAAGTCAAAGCGGTTGAACACCGTTTGATTCCGTTCGGACGCATAAAGCGTCGGCACGCCGTTCGTGAGCGGCGGCACGACACCCACATCGGAATCCGTCTGCTCGGTGCCGCCGGTACGGGTGTAGCCGGCGATATAGCTGAGTTCGGCGTGATCGCCGATTTCATATGTCATGTTGCTGCGGACCGCCACCGCATAGCGGTCGTTATCCGGCGCCGTGTCGGCCAGGATCGAATATATGCTCTGCCCGGGGCGCGGCGTCTGCATCAGCGCGGCGACGGGGCTGCCATTGTCCAGGAAACCCTCGACATTGAGATCCCAGCGGAACCGGGGACTCGGCTTCCACAGCATGCTGAACCGGGCGGACTTCTGATCCTGCGCGTTGTAGCGCTTGCCCGAGGTGACATAGACCGTATTGTCGAGTCCGGCGAGGACGGGGGGGCTCTGATAGGAAACATAGCCCTTGTGCTGTTCGGTCGCGAAGGCGAAGCGGACGGCGAGCGTGTCGGATACGGGGATGTTGACGGAACCGCGCGTTCCCAGCCGGTCATAACTTCCGCCAAGAAGCTCGACGCTCCCGGAGAATGTATCGAGACGCGGCTTGGCCGTCGTGAGGTTCAAGGCACCGGCGGTCGTGTTGCGCCCGAACAACGTGCCTTGCGGCCCGCGCAGCACCTCGAGCCGCTCCAGATCGTAGAGCAGCGCCGTCCCGCCCTGCACGGTCGCGGCGTAGATGCCGTCGATATAGAGGGCCACTTCAGGATCGGCGGATTCCGTGAAGGAATTGTCGTTGCCGATCCCGCGCAGCGTTATCAGGACCGCATTGGCTTCCGCCTGCTTGTTGAACTGAAGACTCGGCACGAACCGCTGAAGGTCCGTCGGATTGTTTATCTGCTGACGATCGAGCTGGGCCTGGCTGAAGACCGACACGGCGATCGGCGTCTTCTGAAGCGACGTTTCCTGCCTGGTCGCGGTGACGATGATGTCCCCGCTATTGTCCTGCGACGCCGCCGGCGCGCTGGATGAAGGAGCGGCGGTATCGGGCGTGGTCTGCGCATGAAGGGGCGAGGCCGCGATCAGCGCCATCACCGACACTCCAAAGCCAAAATATTTTTTCATGAGCCCCCCGGATATCTGCACATCAGTATATTATTATCTATCGTATAGGTTAAGTTTGAGCTGCGTGCAAGTATGATGGATCGAGATGGATAGCCGCGCGGCCGATGATCCGGCATGCGCAGGATCCCGGCATTCTCGATCGAGCTGTCTGAAGGATGCTTCGCGCGCCCGCGTCACGGCCGGGCAGCGACAGCTCGCCCCGACGGGATTTCTCGGACCGGATCTTCTCAGTTGAAGCCCGAATTGGCCAGCGCGCGCAGGCTCATGTCGAAATGCGCGCCCATCGCGGCTTCGGCGGCGTCCGGGTCGCCGGCCTTGATCGCCTGGGCGATCCAGTCATGCTGGTCGAACACCGCAGTCCGATCCTCCTCGGTGCGGCGGCTGCGCCATCCGACCGGACAGGTCTGTCGCATCAGCTCCGCGAACGAGTCGATCAACAGCGCGAAGACCGGGTTGCGGGAGGCGCGGGCGATCGCGGCGTGAAAGGCGATGTCATGCTCCACCTGCGTGGTCAGATCGTCGCCGGCGGCGCGCATGGCGCGGGCGTGGCCGACGATCGCGGCCGCTTCCGCCGAGGAGCGCCGGATCGCGGCGAGCTCGGCGGTCCGCCGCTCCAGCGCCCGACGGGCGTCCCACACCTGCGGCACGCTGGCTTGCGCGGTATCGACCGCATGGCCGAGCGGCAACGCCATGATCGAGCCGTCGATCACCCCGACCCTGGCGCGCCGGCCATTGCCGACATCGATGAGCCTCAGCGCGGAAAGCGCGCCGAACGCCTCGCGCACGATCGTCCGACTGACCCCGACCGACGTCGCGACCGCCGCTTCGCTCGGCAATGTATCGCCGGTGCGCAGGCCATTGTCGCGGATGTGGGCCGTCACCGCCGCAAAGACCGACTGCGACAGCCCGATGGCGGGATCATGCGTTTTCACTGGCATACCTATACTAATGGTTATATCATATCTTCACGCAAGGTACTCTAGATATTGGGCTGAAGAATGACCGATCAATCGCTCGCGGGCAAATCGATCCTCTTGACGGGCGCGTTGGGCACACTGGGCCGCGCGCAGGCGGCCCTGCTGAACACAGCGGGTGCTCGAATGATCTTGCTCGATCGGCCCGACGAGGCCGCGGCCGGAACGGCGCTGGCGCAAGCGATCGGCAATGGCGCCCGTTATGTGGGGCAGGACCTGAACGACCTGGCCGGTTCTCAATCGGCCATCCGGACGTTGGCCGATGTGGCGCCGATCGATATTCTGATTAACAATGCCGCGCTGATCGTCAACCGCCCGTTCGAGGAATTCTCGCTGGAGGATTACGAGGATCAGATCCGGGTCAACTCCTCCGCCGTCTTCGCGCTCGTCCGCGCGGTCGCTCCCGGCATGAAGGCGCGCGGATATGGCAAGATCGTCAATTTCTGCTCGCTGGTGCTGAACGGGCGGTGGGACGGCTATGTCCCCTATGTCGCGTCGAAAGGCGCCGTGCTCGGCCTGACGAAATCGCTTGCGCGCGAACTCGGGCCGCATGGCATTCGCGTCAACGCCATCGCGCCGGGCGCGGTCGTGTCGGATGCCGAGGAGCGTGTGTTCGGCGATCGGTTGCGGGAATATAATGACTGGATCCTGGAGAATCAGTCGATCAAGGAACGGATCGATCCCGATGCGGTCGCGCGGCTGGTGCTGTTCCTGGCAAGCTCGCACTCCGACATGATCTCCGGCCAGAATATCGGTATCGACGGCGGATGGTGATGGAGACCGGCCGCGCAGCCGCGCCGGGCATCGTGGCGGTCGGCGAGTGCATGCTCGAACTGAGGAGAGCCGGCGACGACGGCTGGCGGCTCGGCCATGGCGGCGACACGTTCAATACGGCGCTTTATCTGTCGAGGCTGGGCGGCGATGTCGCCTTCTTCACCGCCCTGGGCGATGATCCGTTCAGCGCGACACTCCGATCCGAATGGCACGCGGAAGGGCTGCGGCTCGATCTCGTCCTGACGGCGCCGTCGCGCTTGCCGGGTCTCTACGCGATCGTCACCGACGATGCCGGCGAGCGTGACTTCCATTATTGGCGATCGGATGCGCCGGTTCGCGACCTGTTTCGACTGCCGGGTTGCGAAGAGGCACTGACCCGGAGCGCCGCCACCGACCTGCTCTACCTTTCCGGCATCACGCTGGCGCTGTTCGATGCCGATGGCCGCGCCGCGCTCGGCAAGCTCGCCCGGCGGGTTCGCGACACGGGCGGCACCGTCGCCTTCGATCCCAATTACCGCCCCGGCCTGTGGCCGTCCCCCGAGCAGGCACGCGAAGCCATCGCCGGCTTCGCGCCGCTGGCGACGATCGTGCTGGCCACGTTCGACGACGAAGCGATGCTCCACGGCGATGCCGATCCCGTTCAGACGCGGACGCGCTGGCATCAGGCCGGCACGGATCAGATAATCGTCAAGCTCGGCGCGGGCGGCTGCATGATCGATGATGGCAGGGTCATCGCGCCGCCAGCCGCGCTGATCGCGGTGGATACGACCGGAGCGGGAGACGCCTTCAACGCGGGCTATCTGGCGGCACTTCGGCGCGGGTTGCCAAGCGACGAAGCGGCGGCTTTCGCCAATCACCTGGGCGGCCTGGTCATCGGCTGCCGTGGCGCCATTCTCCCGCCCGCCGATATGCCGTCGTTCGAAGCGATCGCCGCTGCGACGGCATCCGCAAGATGACGACGACAGGCTGGGACGTCGCGGCCGAAACGCGCGACCGGGTCGGCGAAGGGCCGGTCTGGATCGCTGCGGAATCCGCGCTCTACTGGGTCGATGTCCTCGGGCCGGGACTGCGCCGCCTGTCGCTGGGCGACGGTACGCTTCGCCAGTGGCCGATGCCCGAACCGATCGGTTTCGTCGTTCCGCGCCGCGATCGTCCGGGTTTCGTTGCGGGGCTCAAGAGCGGATTTCACCTGCTGACACTCGACCCCCATGCCTGCGAGCCGATCGGCAATCCCGAGCCCCACCTTCCCGACAACCGGCTGAACGACGGCAAGGTCGATGCCGACGGCAGGCTGTGGGCGGGAACCATGGCAATGGCGGGCGATGTGCCGAGCGGTACGCTCTATCGCCTCGATCCAGACCGCCGCTGGCATGTCATGGATACCGCTTATCTCGTGGCCAACGGCCCGGCCTTCTCACCCGATCAGCACTGGCTGTATCATGCCGACAGCCCTCGCCGCCTGATCTACCGGTTTCGCCTCGATGAAACCGGCACACCGCGGGACAGGAAGGCGTTCGTGCGATTTCCCGACGATTGGGGTTACCCCGATGGCATGACCATTGATGCCGAGGGCTGTCTGTGGGTCGCGCATTGGGGTGGAGGGCGCATCAGCCGGTTCGATCCCGACGGCAAGCTCGACCGCGCGATCGCGCTTCCCGTTTCGAACATCACCAGTTGCGCGTTCGCCGGGGAAAACCTCGATCGGCTGTTCGTCACCTCGGCGCGTGAAGGATGTGACGGGCAGCGCCTTGCCGGGGCATTGTTCGAAGTGTCGCCCGGCATCGCGGGGCTTCCGCCCGGCGCGTTCGACGGATGACAAACGCCCTCTCGCTGGAACATGCCGGCCGCGACCTTTTCCCCGGTCGGGCTTTCGACGCGTTGTTGTTCGACATGGATGGCACATTGCTCACCTCGATCGGTGCATCGGAGCGCGTCTGGGGGGCATGGGCGGCAGGGTACGGCCTGAATGCTCGGGATTTCCTGCCGAACAGCCACGGTATGCGCGTCATCGACGTGATCGATCGCCTGGCGTTGCCCGGCGTTGACCCGGCGCGCGAGACCCAGCGCATTCTCGAGGCGGAACTCGCCGATTTCGCGGGGGTCGAGGCGATTGCCGGAGCGCGTGACTTCCTGACGGCGCTGCTTCCGCATCGCTGGGCGGTCATCACCTCGGCGCCCAGGATCCTGGCGATACGGCGGCTGACCGTCGCGGGCTTGCCTGTTCCGCCCGTGCTGGTGACGGGGGAAGATGTCGAGTTCGGGAAACCCGATCCCGCCTGCTTCCTGATGGGCGCGGCTCGCTTGCGTATCGCGCCGGACAGATGCGTCGTGTTCGAGGACGCGCCTGCCGGTATCCACGCGGGCGAAGCCGCCCGGTGCGCGGTTGTCGTGGTGACCGCAGCGCACAGTCGGGAAGTGACGACCATCCATCCGACTATTCTGGATTATCGTCGGCTAGATATAAAAGCTGCCTAGCCGAATTCGATCGAGACAGTGCGTCTCCCGCCACAAATTAATCATGCTCTTGTGACTAGCGCGGTTCTCGATCCGATTGCATCGGATCGGCGTCGCGCAGCCCTCGCGGTCCCGGCCATCGTCCGTCACCACCTCGGCCGTATATCAGTTGCATATAACCTTTGTGACAGGTAAATCATGTCCATGGAAGGATGTCCGCGCGCCAGGTACGCTGACCGCCTCCGCGACCGGGCAATGGGCGGCCATCGCGACCAGCAGTTTCCGCGGCCCGCGGTTTCGCGGCATGTGGCGCCACGTCGCGTGGCACCAGCGGCTGACGCGGGCGATCAAGGCCGGGCCGATCGACGCGAGCCTGCGCACGTCGAAGCTCTGGACGCGGCTGTGACCGCCATTCCGGCGGGTCGGAAACCTGGGAGAAGCATATGACCGGCATGTCGAGACGGCAACTTGCATCGGGCGCGATCGCGGTCACGGCCTGCGCCGCGCTGCGGCCCGCCGGCGCTGCGGCTCTCCTCGCCGGATCGGCGGCCATCGATCCGATGTCGCTGGTCGATCCCGATTTCAGGCCCGCACTGGTCGCGTTACAGCCGCAGATCGACAAGGAGATATACACTCCCCGCACACTGCCGACGATGCGCAAGCTCTCCAACAACGAGGCACCGCCGCCGGATCCCGCGCCGCCCTTCAGCCGGCGGCTGATCCCCGGCGC
>CAXTPE010000160.1:0-6284 GCA_964245925.1 uncultured Sphingomonadaceae bacterium | reverse complement strand
CGGCGCTGGCGCAGACGACTCCTGCCCCGCCCGCCGGCGGCGCGCAGGCGGCGGCGACACCCGGGCAGCCCAACGGCCGGCCCAGCTATGACGCCGCCTATTTCGCGCCCTTCCCGCCCGCCACCGCCGCGCAACTCGCCGGGATCGATGCCCGCGACGTCGACGGCCGGCTGACCGCGCTCACTCGCAAGGTGAACTATCTGATGCGGCATCGTCGCGCCGCCAAGCCGCACAAGGCGGCTCGCCACCACCACCGCGCGCCGCCGGCAAAGCCAGCCAAGCCGAGCTGACGGGCGCGCTCGGGCCGTCCTCCGAACGGTCGCCGCGTACCGAGCCTGCTTGGCCTCTTCGGCGGACGCGGCTATGGCGCGCGCATCCCAGCCGAAAGGACATGCATGCGCCCCTCCGGACGCGCCCCCGATCAGATGCGTCTCATCACGATCGAGACCGGCTTCACCCGCCATGCCGAGGGGTCGTGCCTCGTCGCGTTCGGCGATACCCGCGTGCTGTGCACCGCGTCCGTCGAGGAGCGCGTGCCGCCCTTCCTGCGCGGCAAGGGCCAGGGCTGGGTGACCGCCGAATATGGCATGCTGCCACGCGCCACCCACACCCGCGGCTCGCGCGAGGCGGCCAAGGGCAAGCAATCCGGCCGCACCCAGGAAATCCAGCGGCTGATCGGCCGGTCGCTTCGCACCGCCTGCGACCTGGCGGCGCTGGGCGAACGCCAGATCACGATCGACTGCGACGTCCTCCAGGCCGACGGCGGCACCCGCACCGCGTCGATCTCGGGCGGCTGGGTGGCGCTCCGCCTCGCCATCGACGGGCTCGTCACCAAGGGGCTGCTGACCGGCGATCCGATCCGCCACCGCGTCGCCGCCGTCTCCTGCGGCATCTGCCAGGGCACGCCGGTGCTCGACCTCGACTATCCCGAGGACTCGGCCGCGGAGGCGGACGCCAATTTCGTCCTGCTCGACAACGGCCAGATCGCCGAGGCGCAGGCGACCGCCGAGGGCGCGCCCTATGACGAGGAGGCGCTGCTCCGCCTGCTCCGCCTCGCCCGCATCGGCTGCGCCGACATCTTCGCCGCCCAGGGTCGCGCGACAGGACGGTGAGCGACGAGGTGGTTCCGCAGGCCATCCGCAGGCTCGCTCCCGGCAAGCTGGTGATCGCCAGCCACAATGCCGGCAAGGTCCGCGAGATACGGGCGCTGCTCGCGCCGTTCGGGATCGAGCCGGTCTCCGCCGCCGCGCTCGACATCCCCGAGCCCGAGGAGACCGGCACCAGCTTCGCCGCCAACGCCGAGCTGAAGGCGCGCTTCTCCGCCGATCTCTCCGGCCTCCCCGCGCTCGCCGACGACAGCGGCCTGTGCGTCGAGGCGCTGGGCGGCGATCCCGGCATCTTCTCGGCGAGATGGGCGACGCCGGGCTACAAGGTGCCGTCGGCAACCGCCGATGGAAGCCCGGCGGAGGGCGGCCCGGACCGGGACTTCGCGATGGCGATGCGGCTTGTCCACGACGCGCTGGCGAAGCTCGGCCCGGACGCCGGCCGCGACGCGCATTTCGTCTGCGCGCTCTCGCTCGCCTGGCCGGACGGTCATGTCGAGACCTTCGAGGGCCGGGTCGACGGCGTCCTCGTCTGGCCGCCGCGCGGGGACCGGGGCTTCGGCTACGACGCGATGTTCCAGCGCCTCGGCGACGCCGGGACCTTCGGCGAGATCGATCCGGACGAGAAGCACCGCATCAGCCACCGCGCCGATGCCTTCGCCAGGCTGACGGCGGCGGTGTTTTGAAGCTCGCTCGTCATCCCGGCGCGGGCCGGGATCTCGCGCGGCCTGCGCCACGCCCGCCTCACGCGGACCCGGCCCGCGCCGGGGCGACGGACGAGCCCTTCGCGCTCTACGTCCACTGGCCGTTCTGCGTCTCCAAATGCCCCTATTGCGATTTCAACAGCCATGTCCGCGCCGAGATCGACGAGGCGGCATGGCGGGGCGCGCTCCTCGCCGACCTGGCGCATGAGGCGGCCCTGCTCCCCGGCCGCCGGCTCGGCTCGATCTTCTTCGGCGGCGGCACGCCCTCGCTGATGGCGCCCGCCACCGTCGCCGCGATCGTCGACGCCGCGTATCGGCACTGGCGCCCGGTCGATGACATCGAGATCACGCTCGAGGCCAATCCTTCCTCGGTCGAGGCGGCGCGCTTCGCGGGGCTGGCGCATGCCGGCGTCAACCGCGTCAGCCTCGGCCTCCAGGCACTCGACGACGCGGCGCTGCGCTTCCTCGGCCGCGCCCATGATGCCGCCGAGGGGCTCGCCGCGCTCGACGTCGCGCAGGCGAGTTTTCCGCGCGTCAGCTTCGATCTCATCTATGCCCGCCCCGATCAGGGCGAGGCCGCGTGGAACGCCGAACTGCGCCGCGCGACAAGTTTCGGCACCAGCCATCTCTCGCTCTACCAGCTCACCATCGAGCCCGGCACGCGCTTCGCCACGCTCGCCGCCAGGGGCGAGCTGGCGCTGCCGGACGCGGAGCGGGCGGCCGCCATGTTCGAGGCGACCCGCGCGCTCGCCGCCGCCGCCGGCCTCCCCGCCTATGAGGTCTCCAACCATGCCGCGCCGGGCGCCGAGAGCCGGCACAACCTCGCCTATTGGCGCTACAGCGACTATGCCGGCGTCGGCCCCGGCGCGCACGGCCGGCGCGGCGGCATGGCGACGGTGCGCCACCGCAAGCCGGAGAACTGGCTGCGCGCGGTCTCGCGACGGCGCCACGGCATCGCCGAGGAGACGGTGCTGCGCGCGTCCGAGCGCGCGCAGGAGGCGCTGCTGATGGGGCTGCGGCTCGCCGACGGCATCGATCTCGCCGCGATCGCGCGCCGCACCGGCCAACCGCGCGAGCGGCTCGTCGACGCCGCCGCCGTCGCCCGGCTCGCCACCCACGGCCTCGTCGCGCCCTCCGGCGACCGGCTCGGTGTCACCGAGCCCGGCATGCTGCTGCTCGACGCGATCCTCGGCGAGATCGTGATCGCATAATTCGGTCCTGCGCTGGATTGAACCACCGGGGGTCGATGTGAAACATCCCGCTACAGCAGCCCCAGCGCGCGGAAGCTGCTGCACGCGTCGCCGGCGAACACGAGATGGTCGATCACGCGCACGCCGAGCACGCGTGCCGCCTCGACCAGCTTGCGCGTCGCGTCGATGTCGGCGCTGCTCGGCGTCGGGTCGCCGCTCGGATGATTGTGGGCGACGAGCAGCGAGCTGCTGCCCCAGACCACCGCGTCGCGCAGGATCGCGCGGATCGGCAGGTCCACCGAGCTGCCGTCGGCATCCTCGCACTGGGAGAGGCCGATCATCCGGCCCTCGGCGTCGAGATGCGCGACCCGCACCGCCTCGTCGTCGCGCGCCGAGAGCTGCGCCGCGAACAGCCCATAGGCATCACCGCCATTGCGGAGCACCTTGCCGCCCTTACGCCGCGACACCCGCCACGTTCCCCTTCGGCCGCGCACATGCCTGCCGACTCGATCATGCCGTCGCGCCCGCAAGGAGCGAACGGACACCTTGTCCATTTCGCTCGGCTTGCCGCCGTATCGATATAACATCCGGTCCAGAACGGAGGTTTCGCTGCCCCTTCCCTGCCCGGCGCGGCTGCGCCATATCGGCGGGGATGCGCCAGTATCTCGATCTCCTCGCCCGAGTCCTGGCCGAGGGCAAGCCCCGGCAGGACCGTACCGGCGTCGGCACCCGCGCCGTCTTCGGCCACCAGATGCGCTTCGACCTGGCCGCCGGCTTCCCGCTGCTCACCACCAAGAAGCTCCATGTCCGCTCGATCTTCGTCGAGCTGCTGTGGTTCCTGCGCGGCGACACCAACGTCCGCTGGCTGCAGGAGCGCCGCGTCGGCATCTGGGACGAATGGGCCGGCGAGGGGGGCGATCTCGGTCCGGTCTACGGCAAGCAGTGGCGCGACTGGGAGGCGCCGGATGGCCGCCATATCGACCAGATCGCCGGGCTGATCGCGCAGATCAGGGGCGATCCCGCCTCGCGCCGCCAGATCGTCTCGGCCTGGAATCCGGCGGACCTCGACCGGATGGCGCTGGCGCCCTGCCACTGCCTGTTCCAGACCCATGTCGCCGACGGCCGGCTCTCGCTCCAGCTCTACCAGCGCTCGGCCGACATCTTCCTGGGCGTGCCGTTCAACATCGCGAGCTACGCGCTGCTCACCCATCTGCTGGCCCAGCAATGCGACCTCGAACCCGGCGAGCTCATCTGGACCGGCGGCGACTGCCATCTCTATTCGAACCACGTCGATCAGGCGAACACCCAGCTCGCCCGCCGCCCCGGCCCGCTGCCGACGCTCCGCATCCTGCGCCGCGCGCCCGCGATCGACGGCTATGCGCCGGAGGATTTCGAGATCGCCGATTATGTCGCGCAGTCCCATATCGCCGCGCCGATCGCGGTATGACGCCGGACATCGTCCTCCATCTCGCCCGGTCCGACAATAATGTCATCGGCAGCGGCGGCGGCCTGCCGTGGCATCTGCCCGGCGACCTCAAGCGCTTCAAGGCGATGACCATGGGCAAGCCGATGGTGATGGGCCGCCGCACCTTCGAGAGCTTGCCGCGACTGCTCGCGGGCCGGCGCCACATCGTCCTCACCCGCGATCCCGGCTGGCGCGCGGAGGGTGCCGAGATCGCGCGCTCGGCCGCCGACGCGCTGGCGCTGGCAGGCGACGTGCCGGAGGTCGCGATCATCGGCGGCGCGCAGGCCTATGCGCTGTTCATGCCCGCCGCGCGCCGCATCGAGCTCACCGAGGTCCACCGCATCGTCGACGGCGACACCCTCGCGCCGCCGTTCGGCGCCGGCTGGCGCGTCGCCGGGCGGATCATGGCCGGACCGGACCATGATTTCGTGACGCTCGTGCGGGATGCTGCCGATTGGCAGACGCCCGGCCCTTCCCTATAGCGCCCGCGATGGAGCGGCTGAGCAACGACCTGCCCCTGCCCGATCGGCTGCGCGGCGGCGTGATCGCGCTCGGCAATTTCGATGGCGTCCATCGCGGCCACCAGGCGGTGATCGCCAGGGCGCGCGCGCGCGCCGGCGCGGAGGGGCGGCCGCTCGTCATCGCCACCTTCGATCCGCATCCGCGCCGCCTGTTCGAGCCGGCGGCGGCGCCGTTCGGGCTGACCACGCTCGACCAGCGCGAGCGCCGCTTCCGCGCGGCGGGGGCGGACGCGATGATGGTCTTCGCCTTCGACGATGCGCTCGCCTCGATCAGCCCGGACGCCTTCTTCGAGGATCGCATCGTCGCGCGCACCGGCGCCAGTGTGATCGTCACCGGCCATGACTTCACCTACGGCCGCCGGCGCGCGGGCAATATCGATACGCTCGCCGCCGTGGGCGCGCGTCATGGCGTCGCCACCGATGCGGTCGAGGCGGTGACGGATGCCGGCGGCACGATCTCCTCCAGCCGCATCCGCGACGCGCTGCGCGCCGGCGACTGCGCGACCGCGACGCTGCTGCTGACCCGCCCGTTCGCAGTGGAAGGGATCGTCCAGCACGGCCACAAGCTCGGCCGCACAATCGGCTTTCCCACCGCCAACCTGCTGATGGGGAATTACCTCCGCCCCGCCTATGGCGTCTACGCGGTGCGCGGCCGGCTGTCGGGCGGGCGCGTGATCGACGGCGTCGCCAATCTCGGTATCCGCCCGATCATGGAGGTGCCCGAGGAGCTGCTCGAGCCGCATTTCCTCGACTTCACCGACGATCTCTACGATCAGTCGATCGAGGTCGAGATGATCGCCTTCATGCGGCCGGAAGAGAAGCTCTTCGACTTCGCCGAGCTCAAGACCTGGATCGAGCGCGACTGCGCGGATGCGCGCGCCATCCTTGCCGCCACCCCGCACACCGCCTAAGCCTGCGCGCCGCGATGGCAGACAACCCCGATAGCCCCGCCCGTGACTGGCGCGATACCGTCTTCCTCCCGAAGACCGCCTTCCCGATGAAGGCCGGGCTCGCCGCCAGGGAGCCGGCGATGCTCGCCCGCTGGCAGGCCGAGGATCTCTACGGCCAGCTTCGCCGCGCGCGCGCCGGCCGGCCGCGCTTCCTCCTCCACGATGGCCCGCCCTACGCCAATGGCGACATCCACATGGGCCATGCCATGAACAAGGTGCTCAAGGACATCGTCGTGCGCACCCGCACGTTGATGGGCTATGACGCGCCCTATGTCCCCGGCTGGGATTGCCACGGGCTGCCGATCGAGTGGAAGGTCGAGGAGCAGTATCGCGCGAAGAAGCTGAACAAGG
>CAXTPE010000159.1:0-6444 GCA_964245925.1 uncultured Sphingomonadaceae bacterium | reverse complement strand
CGGAGACCGCCGTGACCCAGCCTTCGATCCTCGTCCACCAGCGCGGCACCGCGATGCTGCGCAGCGCGCTCGGGGCCACGATCGGTGCATTGCTGGTCGACGCGCACGTCGCCGAGGTCATGCTCAATGCCGACGGCAAAGTATGGGTCGACCGGCTGTCGGACGGCATGGCCGATACGGGGGAGCGGCTCGCTCCGGCGCAGGCCGAGCGGATCATCCGCCTGGTCGCGCACCATGTCGGCGCCGAAGTCCATCCCGGTAGTCCTCGCGTATCGGCCGAGCTGCCGGAAAGCGGCGAGCGGTTCGAGGGGCTGCTGCCGCCCGTCGTCGCCGCGCCGGTGTTCTCGATCCGGCGGCCGGCGAGCCTGCCGCTGGCGCTGTCGGACTATGTCGCGGCGGGCGTGATGACCGCCACGCAGGCGGCCTATCTCGGACAGGCGGTCCGCGACCGCGTCAACATCCTCGTCGCCGGCGGCACCTCGACCGGCAAGACGACGCTCACCAACGCACTGCTCGGCATCGCCGCCACCACTGGCGATCGCATCATCCTGATCGAGGATATGCGCGAGCTGCGCTGCGACGCCGCCAACGTCGTCGCGCTCAGGACCGCTCCCGGCGTCACCCTCGGTGACTTGGTCCATTCCAGCCTGCGCCTCCGCCCCGATCGCATCCCGGTTGGAGAAGTGCGTGGCGCCGAGGCGCTCGACCTGCTGAAGGCATGGGGCACCGGTCACCCCGGTGGGATCGGCACGATCCACGCGGGCACCGCCAGCGCCACGCTGCACCGTCTCGAGCAGTTGATCCTCGAAGCCGTGCCGAGCGTCCCGCGCCCGCTGATCGCCGAGACCATAAACGTCATCGCCGTGCTCGCCGGCCGCGGCGCGCATCGACGCCTGACCGAGCTCGTGCGCGTCGAGGGGCTCGGCCCCGACGGCAGCTACCGCCTCCTTCCCCTCACCCCCAATGGAGCCCGTTCATGACCCGCTATCCTCTTTATCGTCGTGCCGCTGCGCTCGCACTCGGCCTCACCTACGCGCTGCCCGCCTGGGCGGCAGGATCGAACATGCCGTGGGAGACCCCGCTCCAGTCGATCGTCGACTCGGTCCAGGGGCCGGTCGCCAAGGTGGTCGGCGTCATCGTCATCGTCGTCACCGGGTTGACGCTGGCGTTCGGCGACAGCTCGGGCGGGTTCCGCCGACTGGTCCAGATCGTGTTCGGCCTGTCGATCGCGTTCGCGGCCTCGTCCTTCTTCCTGAGCTTCTTCAGCTTCGGCGGCGGGGCGTTGGTTTGATGGAAGGCGATCTCCCCGGATTCGCCGCGCCCGTTTACCGGGCGCTGGCCGAACCCATCCTGCTCGCCGGCGCACCGCGTGCGCTCGCCATCGTCAACGGCACGCTCGCCGCCGCAATCGGCATCGGCCTACACCTGTGGCTGATCGGACTGGTGATGGCGGTCGCCGGTCACGGCCTCGTCGTGATGGCGGCGCGCCGCGACGCGCAGATCCTGCCTGTCGCGCGCCGCCACCTCGTTCTTCCTCACCTCTTCGAAAGCTGATCGTCATGATGTTCCTGCGCGAACATGCCCGACGCGCGTCGCGGCTCTCCGACTTCCTGCCCTGGGCCGCAATGGTCGCGCCCGGCATCGTCCTCGACAAGGACGGCAGCTTCCAGCGGACCGCCCGGTTCCGCGGTCCCGATCTCGACAGCGCGACCCAGGCCGAACTGATCGCGACCTCGTCGCGGCTGAACGGCGCGCTGAAGCGGCTGGGGACCGGCTGGGCGATCTACGTCGAGGCGCAGCGCCGCCCGTCGCCGGGCTACCCCACGTCGGACGGGTTCGCCGATCCGGTGTCGGCACTGATCGACGAGGAGCGGCGCGACCGGTTCGAAGGTGGGGACATCACCCAGCCGAACTTGACCAGCGCCTATTATCTGACCCTGCAATGGCTGCCGCCTGCAGACGACGCATCGCGTGCGCGTAGCTGGTTCTTCGAGGGTGGCGCCGCCGACATCGCATCCGCCGCCGACCACCTGACCGACTTCGAGCGCGAGACCGGCCGCGTGCTGGACATGATCGAGGGCGTCATGCCCGAAGCGGCGTGGCTGTCGGCCGACGAGACGCTGACCTATTTGCATTCGGCGATCTCCACGCACGAACAGCGGATCGCACTGCCCTCGACTCCGATGCACCTCGACGCGCTTCTCGCCGACGAGACCTTGGTTGGGGGTCTGGCGCCGCAGCTCGGGTCGAAGCATTTGCGCACGCTGACCGTCACCGGCTTCCCCGCCGCGACCGTGCCCGGCATGCTCGACGATCTCAACCGGCTCGGTTTCGCCTATCGCTGGACCACGCGCGCGATCTGTCTCGACAAGGTGTCGGCGCAGCGGATGCTGACCCGCATCCGGCGCCTTTGGTTCGCCAAACGCAAGAGCCTTGCCTCGATCGTCAAGGAGGTGATGACCAACGAGGCGAGTGTGCTCGTCGACACCGACGCTACCAACAAGTCGGCCGAAGCGGATCGGGCATTGCAGGAGCTCGGCGCCGACATCGCCGGGTTTGCCTACGTCACCACGACGATCACGGTTCTCGGCGACACGCCGCGCGATGCCGACTTGCGGTTGAGCGCGATCGAGAAGATCGTCCGCGGCCGCGACTTCGCCTGCATCGCCGAGACGCTGAACGCGCTCGAAGCATGGCTCGGCTCGCTGCCCGGTAATCCCTACGCCAACGTCCGCCAGCCGCCGATCTCGACGCTCAACCTCGCCCACATTATGCCGGTGTCGGCGGTGTGGGCGGGACTCGATCGGGACTGGCACCTCGGCGGGCCGCCGCTCTTCCATGCCCGCACGCAAGGCTCGACACCGTTCCGCTTCTCGCTCCACGTCGGCGATGTCGGCCACACATTGGTGATAGGCCCGACCGGCGCCGGCAAGAGCGTGCTGCTGGCGCTGATGGCGCTCCAGTTTAGGCGCTACCGGGACGCACAGATCTTCGCATTCGATCATGGCGGCTCGATCCGCGCGGCGACGCTGGGAATGGGCGGCGAGTGGCACGATCTCGGCAGCAGCCTCGGCGGCGACGCCGCGCCGGTGGCGCTTCAGCCCCTGGCGCGCATCGACGAGCCCGACGAGCGCGCCTGGGCGGCCGACTGGCTGGCGGCGATCCTGGCGCGCGAAGGGTTTGCGATCACCCCGGAGGTGAAGGATCACCTCTGGACTGCGCTCGGCAGCCTCGCCGATGCGCCGATCGGCCAGCGGACGTTGACGGGCCTGTCGATGCTGATCCAGGCATCGGGGCTGAAGCGCGCGCTGACGCCCTATACGCTCGCCGGCCCTTACGGCCGATTGCTCGACGCCGACCATGAAGCGTTCGGCAGCAGCGAAGTCCAGGCGTTCGAGACCGAGGGCCTGATCGGCACGCCGGCCGCGCCTGCCGTGCTTTCGTACCTGTTCCACCGCATCGGTCGGCGGCTCGACGGGCGGCCGACCCTCATCCTGATCGACGAGGGCTGGCTCGCGCTCGACGATCCGATGTTCGGCCGCCAGCTCAAGGAGTGGCTGAAGACGCTACGCAAGAAGAATGCGAGCGTCGTGTTTGCCACCCAGAGCCTCGCCGACATCGAGGGCAGTGCGATCGCGCCGGCGATCATCGAAAGCTGCCCGACCCGATTGTTCCTCGCCAACGAGCGCGCGCTCGAGCCGCAGATCGCCAGCATCTACCGCCGATTCGGGCTCAACGAGCGCCAGATCGAGATCGTCGCCTCGGCGACGCCCAAGCGCGATTATTATTGTCAGTCGGCAGCCGGCAATCGGCTGTTCGACTTGGGGCTCGGCCCGGTCGCGCTGGCGTTCGCCGCAGCGTCGTCGCGCAGCGACATGAACGCGATCGCCGCATTGCTCGACGCGCACGGCGCCGACGGCTTCGCCGCCGCTTGGCTGCGCCACCGCGGTCTCGGCTGGGCCGCCGACCTCGTCACACCTTTCGCTCAACCTCAACCCTTGGAGATGTCAGCATGAACCGCCGCAACCGTTCCAACCTGCTTATCGCGGGTGCCGCCGTCCTGTCCCTGATGGTCGGGACGACGCCAGCCAGCGCCCAGTTCGGCGGGGTCGTGTTCGATCCCAGCAACTATGCACAGAATGTGCTCACCGCAGCGCGCTCGCTCCAGCAGATCAACAACCAGATCACGAGCCTGCAAAACCAGGCGCAGAGCCTGATCAATCAGGCGCGCAACCTGGCGTCGCTGCCGACCAACGCGCTGTCCGGCATCCAGCAGTCGATCGACCGCACCCGCCAGCTGATCGCGCAGGCGCAGCAGGTGGCGTACAACGTGGCCGACATCGACCGCGTGTTCGCCGCGCGCTATCCGAGCGGCAGCCTGACCGGCACGTCCTCGGCGCAGCTCGTCGCCAATGCCGAGACGCGCTGGCACGATGCGGTCGGATCGTTCCAGGACTCGCTGCGCACGCAGGCGACGATCGTCACCAACCTCGACGACACCCGCGCACAGGTCGGCACGCTGGTCGGCGCGAGCCAGACCGCGACCGGCGCACTCCAGGCGGCGCAGGCCGGCAATCAGCTGGTCGCGCTCCAGACCCGCCAGCTCGCCGATCTCACCGCGCTGGTGGCGGCGCAGTCGCGTGCCGCCAGCCTCGCCGCGGCGCGATCGGCCGCCGACGAGGCGCAGGGCCGCGAGCAGACGCGGCGGTTCCTGGCGCCCGGCGCCGGTTACGTCGCGCACAGCGTGAGCCTGTTCCATGACTGAACGGGTCCGGGAAGAGGTGCGAGCCACACGTCCGATCGCTCGCCGCTGGCGCGGTTTCGCGGTTGCCGGCGTGATCGCGATCGTCGGCGTGCTCGCCCTGGCGACGCTGCATCGCCCGGCTGGGACCGAGAGCCACTACGCTTTAGTCGAACAGGCGGCGGAGCCGGCCGCAGCCGTAGCCGATCCGCTGATGACCGAACTGGTCCGCTGCCGCGCGCTACCGCCGCAGGTCGACGATCCCGCCTGCCGCGACGCGTGGGAGACGAACCGCCGCCGCTTCTTCGGCGAGCGCCGCGCGACGCGCGTGCCGGGCGATCCGCTGCCCGCCTCCGCGCCCGTTCCCATGCCCGGCTCCGCGCCGGCCGCTCCGGAGCGCTGAGCCATGGAAGGCACCGGCGTCATCGATCGCTTCCTCGACCTGTTCGCGCGCTACATCGACAGCGGGTTCGGGCTCATCCACGGCGACGTCGGCTTCCTCGCCAGCTCGCTGATCGTCATCGACGTGACGCTCGCCTTCCTGTTCTGGACCTGGGGCGAGGGCGAGGACATCGTCGCGCGGCTGGTGCGCAAGACGATCCAGGTCGGCTTCTTCGCCTTCCTGATCGCCAATTGGAACGGCCTCGCCAAGATCGTCTATCTGAGCTTCTCGGGCATCGGCCTGAAGGCGGCGGGCTCGGGCGGAGCCGACGATCTTCTCCATCCCGGCAAGATCGCGCAGATCGGCATCGACGCCGGCCAGCCGCTGCTCGACCAGGCATCCTTGCTGGTCGGGCCGGTCGGGGTGTTCACCAACTTCGTCCAGATCGCGGTGCTGCTGCTCGCCTGGGCGATCGTGCTGCTCGCCTTCTTCATCATCGCCATCCAGCTGTTCGTGACGCTGATCGAGTTCAAGCTGGTGACGCTCGCCGGGTTCGTGCTGGTGCCGTTCGGGCTGTTCGGCCGTACCGCGTTTCTCGCCGAGCGCGTGCTCGGCAACGTCATGGCGACCGGCATCAAGGTGCTCGTGCTCGCGGTTATCATCGGCATCGGCTCGACCATCTTCCACGAGTTCGTCGTCGACTTCGCCGGCGTGCCGCCGACGATCGAGCAGGTGTGTTCGATCGCGCTCGCCAGCCTGACCCTGCTCGGGCTTGCCATCTTCGGCCCCGGCATCGCCGCCGGGCTCGTCTCGGGCGGACCGCAGCTCGGCGCCGGCGCGGCCGTCGGTACGGGACTCGCGGTCGCCGGCGTCGGCACCGCGGTGGGCGCAGCCGCCATCGGCGCGGCTGGCATGGCTGCCAGCGCCGGTTCGAGTGCGATGTCTTCCCTCTCCCGATCCGCCGGTTCTCCTCCGGCGGGCGGATCGCCCGGTGGTCCCTCCGCTCCCCCCGGCGGCGGCGCACCAACGAGCGGCGCTCCGGCATCCCCCGCCGGAGCGCCGGGAGGCGCGGCCGGGTCGAGCGGTGCTCCCGAACCTCTCGCGGCGGCACCTGCGGGTGAGGCGAGTGGCAGCACCCCCGCTCCGTCGGGCGGCGGCTCCGGCGCTCCCGCTTGGGCCGTGTCGCTGCGCCGCCGCCAGACCATGACCCAAGGCGCGATGCTCACCGCCCACACCTTGCGCTCGGCCGACCACGGCGGCGGTGCCGCCCACATCTCCCTAGAGGACCGCTCATGAACCCGTTCCGCCGTTCCTCGTCGCG
>CAXTPE010000158.1:0-6447 GCA_964245925.1 uncultured Sphingomonadaceae bacterium | reverse complement strand
TCGATGGACATCCAGGTCAGCTCCAATTTCGAGCGGCTGCTGTTCGACCTGCACGATCGCGACGGCGCGGCCCTCGCCGCGGCGATGCAGGGCTTCGAGGCGACGAGCATGATGAAGCTGCCGGACGCGATGCGCGCGCGCGCCGCGAGCCTCTTCGCCAGCGCGGCGATCGACCCGGACGGCATGGCGCTGGCGATGCGCTGGGCGAGCCAGCATGCCGGCCAGATCATCGACCCGCACACCGCCATCGGCCTCGCCGCCGCCCGCGCGGCGGGCGATTCCGGCGATCTGCCCGCCGACGTCCCGATCGTCACGCTCGCCACCGCGCATCCCGCCAAGTTCCGCGACGCGGTCGAGCGCGCGACCGGCACCCGGCCGGGTCTGCCGCGGCGGCTGGGCGGGCTGTTCGAGCGCGCCGAGCGCTACGACACGCTGCCCGCCGATCTCGCCGCGATCGAGGCGCACATCGCCGCCCGCGCGGTGCCGGCATGAGCGCGCGGCTGCACCGGCTGGCGAACGGCCTCGCCGTCGCGGTCGATCCGATGCCGGGGGTCGAGACGCTCGCGGTCGGGCTCTATGTCGACGCCGGCAGCCGCTCCGAGCCGGCGGGCCTGGGCGGCCTCGCCCACATGGTCGAGCATATGGTGTTCAAGGGCGCCGGCACGCGTGACGCGCGCGCGCTCGCCGAGGACATCGAGGATGTCGGCGGCGCGCTCAACGCCT
Source organism: uncultured Sphingomonadaceae bacterium (assembly GCA_964245925.1). Taxonomy (GTDB): domain Bacteria; phylum Pseudomonadota; class Alphaproteobacteria; order Sphingomonadales; family Sphingomonadaceae; genus Solisphingomonas. The sequence goes on along the minus strand of CAXTPE010000158.1, from coordinate 5,724 downwards.
GGACGGCGCGCGACCATACCGTCTTCCACGCCCGCCTGCTGCCGGACGATCTCGCGCTCGGCGTCGAGCTGATCGCCGATCTCGTCCGCGCGCCGCGCTTCGACGGGCAGGAGCTCGAGCGCGAGAAAGGTGTCGTGCTGGCCGAGCTCGGCGAGGCGCGCGACACGCCCGACGACATCGTCTTCGATCATCTGAGCGCGGCGGCGTGGGGCGCGACCGGCTATGGCGCGCCGGTGCTGGGTGGCGAGGCCAGCATCGCCGCGATCACCGTCGAGGCGATGCGCGCCTGGCTGGCGGAGCAGTACCGCCCCGCCGGGCTGGTGCTCGCCGCCGCCGGCAAGGTCGACGCCGACGCGCTGCTGCGGCTCGCCGAGGCGCGCTTCGGCGACATGGGCGCGGGCGCTCCCCCGCCGCCCGCGCCGGCGCGCTTCGCAGGCGGCGTGGTGCGCGACACGCGGCGCTTCGATCAGGTCCATCTCGCGCTCGGCCTGCCCGGCGTTCCCCAGCTCGATCCCGGCGCGCACGCGCTCAACCTGTTCGCGCAGGCCGCGGGCGGCGGCGCCTCGTCGCGGCTGTTCCAGGCGGTGCGCGAGGAGCGCGGCCTCGCCTACAGCATCTATGCCTGGACGCAGGCGGCGGCCGACACCGGCATGCTCGGGCTCTATCTCGCCGCCGACAAGGCCAATGCGCCGCCCGCCTTCGCGCTCGCCCGCGACGTGCTCGCGCGGACCGCCGAGACGCTCGACGCGGCCGAGCTCGCGCGCGCCAGGGCGCAGTCGCGCGCGGGCATGCTGATGGGGCTGGAAAGCGTGCAATCGCGCTGCGACCATCTCGCCCGCCAGCTCCAGGTCCACGGCCGCATCGTGCCGGCGACCGAGACGATCGCGGGAATCGAGGCGGTGACGCTGGCGGACGCGCGCGCGGCGGGCCAGGCGGCGCTGGCCGGGCCGGAGGCGGTGGCGAGCGTCGGCGCCCGGCTGGCGAAGGCGGCGTGATCCCGCGCCATCGTCTTCCCGGCGGTTGACGATGGCGGACCTCCTCACCCTCGTCGCCGAGCCCTGGCCCGATTACGCGCTCGTCGACTCCGGCCAGGGGCGCAAGCTCGAGCGCTACGGCCGTTTCCGCTTCATCCGCCCCGAGCCGCAGGCGCTGTGGGCGCCGGCCTCGGCCGACTGGCAGGCCGACGGCGATTTCGTCGGCGCGTCGGACGAGGAAGGCGGCGGCCGCTGGCATCTGTCGCGCGAGGTGCCGCGCGGCGGCTGGCACATGCATTGGGAGGAGCTGCGCTTCACCGCGCAGAACACCGCCTTCCGCCATCTCGCCTTCTTCCCCGACATGGCGCCGCAATGGGCGTGGATGCGCGAACGGATCGCGCCCGGCGACGAATGCCTCAACCTGTTCGGCTACACCGGCGTCGGCAGCCTCGCGCTGGCCGGCAGGGGGGCGGCGGTGACCCATGTCGATGCCTCGAGGAAATCGGTCGAGGCGGGCAAGGCCAACGCCTTCCTCTCCGACATGGCCGACAGGCCGATCCGCTGGATGGTCGACGACGCGGTGAAGTTCGCCGCGCGGGAGGTGCGGCGCGGGCGGCGCTATGCCGGGATCATGCTCGATCCGCCCAAGTTCGGGCGCGGGCCGGATGGCGAGGTCTGGCGGCTGGAGGAGCATCTGCCGGGGCTGATCGCGCACTGCCGCCAGCTGCTTGACGGGCAATCGAAGTTCCTCGTGCTGACGGTCTATGCGGTGCGGATGTCGGCGCTGGCGATCGCCGAGCTGCTGCGCCGGTCGCTCGGCGATCTCGGCGGCACCGTCGAGGCGGGCGAGATGGCGGTGCGCGAGGAAGCGCGCGGGTTGCTGCTGCCGACCGCGATCTTCGCGCGGTGGCGGCGGGATTGAGCCGCCCGCCGACCCGCGGTTCTTGAGGAGAGGCGCTACTCCCGCGCCGCGCGGATCGCCGCGCCCGCCGCGAACGGCGTCAGCGCCACCAGCACCAGCGAGGCGGCGGCGAGCAGCTTGAGCGCGCCGCCGCCCGCATCGCCGAGCGCGCCGGCGCCGAAGATCAGGATCGGCACCGCCAGCGGCAGCATGACGAGCCCCGCCAGCGCGCCGGCGCCGCGCAGGCCGAGCGTCAGCGCCGCCGTCATCAGCCCCAGCGCCGCCAGCCCCGGCGTGCCGAGCGCGAGGCCCGCCTCCAGCCGCGCCAGCATCGCCCCGTCCAGTCCCAGCAGCGCCGACGCCGGCAGCGCCGCGATCATCAGCGGCGGCCCGAAGCCCAGCCAGTGCGCGGCGAGCTTCGCGGCGGCGATCGTCTCGTCGCCGATGCCGCGCACCGCGAGCTGGTCGAGCACGCCCGCCTCCTGATCCGGCGCGATCAGCCGATCGACCGGGAGCAGCGCCGCGAGCAGCGCCGCCATCCACAGCACGCCGCCGCCGACCCGGCCGAGCAGCGCCGCGTCCGGCCCGATCGCGAACGGGAACAGCGTCGCGACCAGCAGGAAGAAGATCAGCGGCAGCGGCGCGCCGCCCGAGAAGCCGCGCGCCAGATCGCGCCGCAGGATCGCCGCGAACGCGCTCACAGCGCGATCCCGACCGCGTCCGTGAGGCCGAGCGGCTGGTGCGTCGCCGCCATCACGATGCCGCCGCCGGCACGATGCCGGGCCATCGCCGCCGCAAGCCCCTCCAGCGCGGCCGCGTCGAGGCCGCTGCCCGGCTCGTCGAGCAGCCAGATCGCCGCGCCGGACGCGATCACCCGCGCGAGCGCGGCGCGGCGGCGCTGCCCGGTCGAGAGCAGCCGCACCGGCACATCGGCGAGGTGCGCGACCGCCGTCGGCTCCAGCGCATGCGCCACCGCGCCATCGTCGGCATCGTCGAGCCGCGCCCAGAAGCCGAGCGCCGCGCGCAACGTCCGGTCGCCGTCGAGCGCCGCCGCCTCGCCCAGCCACGCGATCCGCCCCGCCGCCGCGATCCGCCCCGCCGCCGGCGCGAGCAGCCCGGCCGCGATCCGCAGCAGGCTCGACTTGCCCGCGCCGTTGGGCCCGGTGACGAGCGCCGCGCCGCCCGGCCCGAGCGTGATCGTCACGCCCTCGAACAGCCGCCGCCCGCCCCGCGCGCAGGCCACGCCCTCGAACATCAGCCGCGGTTTGACCTGCCCCATCCCGGCTGCGACATAAGCGGCGGCGCCATCCCGCGCCAGCGGAGGCGGAGCCTGGGGCCCGAGGTGGCGTTCGACGGCGTGACCAAGCGCTACGGCGGCGCGCCTGCGGTCGACCGCGTCGGGCTGACGGTCGCCGCCGGCGGCTTCGTCGCGCTGGTCGGCGGATCGGGCGCGGGCAAGTCGACGCTGCTGCGCATGGTCAACCGCCTCGTCGCGCCGGACGAGGGACGGGTGACGCTCGATGGCGCCGACGTGACGGACGCGCCCGCCGCGACGCTCCGGCGCGGCATCGGCTATGTCTTCCAGCACATCGGGCTGATGCCGCACATGAGCGTCGCGGAGAACATCGGCCTGGTGCCGCGCCTCAAGGGCGGCGGCGCGGTGGACGTCGGCGCCGAGCTCGATCGCGTCGGCCTGCCGCGCGATCATGCGCGGCGCATGCCGGCGGCGCTGTCGGGCGGCGAGCAGCAGCGTGTGGGCGTCGCCCGCGCGCTGGCCGGCGGGGCGGCGCTGATGCTGCTCGACGAGCCGTTTGGCGCGCTCGATCCGGTAACGCGCGACGATCTCGCCGGCACCTACCGCGCGCTGCACGAGCGGCTCGGGCTGACCACGATCATGGTGACGCACGACATGGCCGAGGCGCTGCTGATGGCGGATCGCGTGCTGGTGATGGCGAAGGGACGGATCGTCGCGGACGCGAGCCCTCGCGAGATGCTGGCCGGCGAGGCGGGGGCGGAGGCGGCGGCGCTGGTCGCGGTGCCGGCGCGGCAGGCGGAGCGGCTGCGGGTGCTGCGGAATGGCTGAGGCCGATGGCTGAACCGTGGGAGGAGCTGCTGGCGCCGCTGCCCGCGCTGGCGGCGGCGCATGTGCTGCTCTCGGCGGCCGCGCTCGGCCTGGCGCTGGCGGTGGCGCTGCCGCTCGGGCTGGCGGCGGCGCGGCGGCCGCGCCTGCGGGGCGTGGCGCTCGGGCTCGCCGGGCTGATCCAGACGATCCCGGGGCTCGCGCTGCTCGCGCTCTTCTATCCGCTGCTGCTGGGGCTCTCCGCGCTGGTCGGCGGGCGGCTGCCGGCGCTCGGCTTCCTGCCCTCGCTGCTGGCGCTCGCGCTCTACGCGCTGCTGCCGATGCTGCGCAACATCGTCGCCGGCGTGCGCGGCATCGCGCCGGCGGTGACGCAGGCGGCGGACGCGCTCGGCATGACCCGCTGGCAGAAGCTCCGGCTGGTCGAGGCGCCGCTCGCCGCCCCCGTGGTGATGGCCGGCATCCGCACCGCCTGCGTGTGGACGATCGGCGCGGCGACGCTGGCAACCACCGTCGGCGCCGCCTCGCTCGGCAACCCGATCTTCGCCGGGCTCCAGACCGAGAACTGGGCGCTGGTGCTCGCCGGCTGCGGTGCCGCGGCGGCGCTGGCGCTTGCGGCCGACGGGCTGCTCGCGCTGATCGAGGCGGGCCTCGCGCTGCGCAGCCGCTGGCGGCTGATCGCGGGGACCGCCGGCATCGCGCTGGGTCTCGCCGCCTCGGTCGCGCCGCTGCTGATGCCGGGGCAGGCGACGCTCACCATCGGCGCCAAGAACTTCTCCGAGCAATATATCCTCGCGCGGCTGATCGGCGCGCGGCTGGGGCATGCCGGCCACGCGACAAGCTATCGCGAGGGGCTCGGCTCGGCGGTGGCGCTGCGCGCGCTGGAGGCGGGCGACATCGACGTCTATGTCGATTATTCCGGCACGATCTGGGCGGATGCGATGGGGCGCCGCGATCATCCGCCGCGAGGCCGGATGATCGCGGCGATCGACCGCTGGCTCGCCGGCCGCTCCGGCGCGCGGGTGATCGGGCCGCTCGGCTTCGAGAACGCCTATGCGCTGGCGATGCGCGGCGACGAGGCCCGCGCGAAGGGGATCGCCACCATCGCCGATCTCGCGCGCGCTGCGCCATCGCTGACGCTGGGCGCCGATCTCGAGTTCCTCGACCGGCCGGAATGGTCGGCGCTGCGCTCCGCCTACGGCCTTCGCTTCGCCGCCACCCGCGCCTTCTCGCCGAGCTTCATGTACCGCGCGCTGGCGGGCGGGCAGGCGGATGCGATCTCCGCCTTCTCCAGCGACGGCCGGATCGCCGCGCGGCATCTGGTGGTGCTCGGCGATCCGCGCCATGCGCTGCCCTCCTACGACGCGCTGCTGCTCCTCTCGGCGCGCGCCGCGCGCGATCCCCGCATCGTCGCCGCGCTGCGCCCGCTGGTCGGCGGCATCACGGTCGAGCGGATGCGGGCGGCGAACTACATGGTCGATCGCGACACCGGCAAGGCGAGCCCCGAGCAGGCCGCGCGATGGCTGGCCGCGCGCTGAGCTTCGTGGCAGGCTGGGGCGATGGCCGACATCGTCAACCTCCGCCTGGCCCGCAAGCGCCGCGATCGCGCGGCGGCGGCGCGCGCGGCCGACGCGAACCGCGCCGCGCACGGCCGCAGCGCCGCCGATAAGGCTGGCGCCGACGCCGAGCGCGCGCGGCTCGCGAAGCTGCTCGATCAGGCCGAGCGCGAGCGCTGATGCGGCGGGCCTCGGGGATGCTGACGGTGCCGACGC
>CAXTPE010000157.1:0-6501 GCA_964245925.1 uncultured Sphingomonadaceae bacterium | reverse complement strand
CGCCGATGCGATCGCGGTCGCGCCCTGAGAGGCGAACTGTGCCAGCTCGGTGACGATGAGCAGCGGCGGGAGCTCGGAGACGAACGGCACGTTCCCGGCGATGAAGATCACGGAGCCATATTCGCCCACCCCCCTGGCGAAGGCGAGCGCGAACCCGGTCAGCAGCGCCGGCGCGATCTCGGGCAGGATCACGCGCAGGAAGATCACGCCCCGCCTCGCCCCCAGCGTCGCCGCCGCCTCCTCGATGCCGCGCCCCAGATCGGCGAGCACCGGCTCGACCGTCCGCACCACGAACGGCAGCCCGATGAACAGCATCGCCACCACCACGCCCCGCGGCTTGTAGGCCACCGCGAACGGCAGCCAGCGTCCCAGCCAGCCGGTATCGGCATAGATGGCGGTGAGCGCGATGCCCGCCACCGCCGTCGGCAGTGCGAACGGCAGGTCGACCAGCGCGCTCATCAGCCGCCGCCCGGGGAAATCATAGCGCACCAGCACCCAGGCGATCAGCAGCCCGGCGATGCCGTTGAGCGCCGCCGCCGCCAGCGCCGAGCCGAAGCTCAGCCGATAGGCCGCCAGCGCGCGCTCGGAGAATGCCGCGTCGACGAAGTGCGCCGGCCCGAGCCCCACCGAGCGGAGGAACAGCGCCGACAGCGGGATCAGCACCACCAGGGCGAGCCACAGCAGCGTGATCCCGAAGGTGAGCCCGAAACCAGGGATCACCGAACGGCGCCGCCGGCGCCCGCCACGCGGCGGCACGCTCCGCGCCGGCAGCAGCGGCCCCCCGCCCGGCGCGGGAGAGGAGGCCGCCGCCGCCATCAGAAGTCCAGGTGGAGCCGCGTCGCGAAGGCGTCGCCGCGGGTGCGATTGGCCCCCACCGCCGGGTCGAGCGGCGTGTTGACGCCCTTGAACCGGATGTAGTTGAAGAGGATCTTCGCATAGGGGTTGAGATACCAGTTCAATCCCGCCGTCCAGCTCGATGCCTCGTTGCCCGCGCGCGCCGCCACCGGCGTGTCGGAGAGGTCGATCTTGTCATAGCGCGCGGTGAGCTCGAAGGCGCCGAAGCCGCCGTTCTCGCCGAGGTTGGAGAGCGGCTTCACGCGATCGAGGTTGCCGTTCTTGAACGGATGGGTCTCGCCGGTGAGGAAGAAGCTGCCGGCGACGTAGAAGCCGTGGAAGGTCGGGTCGAAGGCGTCCGGCCGGTGGAGCGTCAGCCGGTTGTACTCGCCGAACACCATCACCGGCCCCAGCACGCCCGCCGCCTCGGCGCCGACATAGCGCAGCGAGGTCACGCGCTGCGCGGGGGTCAGGCCGCCGACGTTGCCGATGATGCCCGAGTCGGCGATATTGCCGTTGTCGACGCGGACATTGGGCCGGTCGGAGAGGCGGATCGCGTCCGGCGTGTCGCCCGAGCGCGGATCGAAGCGGTAATAGCCGCCGACGCCGAGGTGCAGGATCTTGCCGTCCTCGAAGATCGGCTCCCACGTCACCCGCGCGTTCGCGCCGGAGCTCTCGTCCGGCACCCGGTTGACGCCATAGGTGGTGGCGGCGCGGCCGACGCTCTCGTTGTCGCCGGAGTAGCTCACCGTCGCGTTGAGCGTGTCCGAGATATAGGCGACGCTGGCGCCGATGCGGCGTTCCGCGCCGGCGGTGGAGAACGCGTTGTTCGCCATGCCGCGTTCCATGAAGATGTTGTAGTTGTCGGAGTTATTGCTCTCGAAGCCGAACGGCTGCTTGAACTGGCCGATCGTGATCGCGAGCTTCTTCAGCCCGACATACTGCAGATAGGCATCCTGCAGGTTCACCACGTTGCCGGCGAAATCGGCCTCGATCACCCAGTTGAAGTTCTTGAACGCGGTGCCCTGGAAGCCAAGCCGGGCGCGGCGGAAGCCGGTGCCGTCGTTATAGTCGTAGCCGCCCTTGCGCTCCTCGAAATGGACGAAGTCGGCGTCGATCACGCCGCGCGGCTTGAAGGTGAACTTGCCGGTCGGCTCGGCGAACACCGGGCCCCAGCCGAACTGCACCGCCTTGGAGGAGCGCACCTCGACCGACTGGAGCCGCGCCTGATCGGCGTCGACCTGGTCCTGCAACGTCCTGTTCTGCGCCTGGAGCTGATCGATCTTCGCCTCGAGCGCGTTCAGCCGGTCGATCACCGGATCGCCGGTCGGCGCGGGCGCGGCCGCCGGCGCGGGGCCTTCGGAGATGCGGCTGTCGAGCGGGCTGCCGGCCTCGCCGCTGCTGGTGGTCGCGCCGTTGAAGCCGGCATCGGCCGCTGGAGCGGGCGTGCCGCTCTGCTGGGCGGGCTGCCCCGGGGTCTGCTGCGGCGTCGTGTCGGTGGCGCGGTCGGACGATGCCGGCGGCGTGCCCTGGGCAAGCAGGGCCGCCGGAGCGAGTGCGAGCATGGCGGCGCCCGCCAACAGATATGTCTTCATGATGTCCCCCGTTTCGGCCGCCCCTCCCCGGGGACGGCAATCATTCTGCGGCGCGCCTTTACAGCGCTTGGTCGGTGTCGAGAAGGACGGCCCGGCATCGCTGCCGGGCCGCAGGATACGCCAGGGAGTCAGCGCTTGGCGTTCTCGAAAATCTGGTCGAACACGCCTCCGTCGTTGAAGTGCGTCGCCTGCGCGCGCGCCCAGCCGCCGAAGTTGCGGTCGATGGTGAAGAGCGCCATCTTCGGGAACTTGCCCGCGTAGCGCGCCGCCACCGCTGGGTCGCGCGGCCGATAATAGTTCCGCGCGATGATGTCCTGCGCTTGCGGGGTGTAGAGGAAGTTCAGATAGGCCTCGGCGATCTTGCGGGTGCCGCGCCGGTCGACGACCTTGTCGACCACCGCGACCGGCGGCTCGGCGAGGATCGAGACCGAGGGCACGACGATCTCGAACTGGCCCTTGCCGAGCTCGTTCTGCGCCAGGAACGCCTCGTTCTCCCACGAGATCAGCACGTCGCCCTGCCCGCGCTGGACGAAGGTGGTGGTGGCGCCCCGCGCGCCGCTGTCGAGAATCGGCACGTTGTGGAAGAGCTTCGTCATATAGTCGCGCGCCTTGGCGTCCGACCCATAGGTCTTGCGGGCATAACCCCATGCCGCGAGATAGTTCCAGCGCGCGCCGCCGCTCGTCTTGGGATTGGGCGTGATGACCTTGACGCCGGGGCGGATCAGGTCGTTCCAGTCGTGGATGCCCTTGGGATTGCCCTTGCGGACGAGCAGCACGATCGTCGAATAATAGGGCGTCGAGTTGTTCGGCAGGCGGCTCTGCCAGTTGGACGCGATCAGGCCCTGCTTGGCGATCGAATCGATGTCGCCGGCGAGCGCCAGCGTCACCACGTCCGCCTGGAGCCCCTCGATCACCGAGCGCGCCTGCTTGCCCGAGCCGCCGTGGCTCTGGCGGATGGCGACGGTCTGCCCGGTCCTGGCCTGCCACTCCTTCGCGAAGGCCAGGTTGACCGCCTGGTAGAGCTCGCGGGTGGGATCATAGGAGACGTTGAGGATGCTGACGGCGGCGCCCTGCGCGGCGACCGGCGGCGCGGGCGCCGCGAGCGCCACCCCCAGGGTCGCGATCAGCCCTGCCAGGAACGTGCGGCGCATTCTTCTCTCCCCCGATGATGCGCGACGTTTATTCACGAGGCCGGGGCTAGGGTATAAGCCTAAATGTTGTCGCGGGGATAGCGCAGCTTGCCGCGCGACCGTTTCCCGCCCTCGCCCATGGAGAGCGGGCTGGCGAGGGAGAGACGTGCTACGCCGCCCGGCGCAGCGCCGCCGCCTCGGCCTTGCGGAAGGTCACCGGCCGGAACACGATGCCGAGCAGCAGCGGCGTCCGGCCGTCGCCGGCCGGCGGGGTCACGAACATGAAGCCGGCGGGATCGCAGCGGTAGAGCCCGTCCGCCGCCGCCGCCATGCCCTGCCACAGCGGCTGCACGGCGCTTCCCGGCTCGCCGCCGGCGGTCCGGAACGCATCGACCGCGTGGAAGCCGATCTCCTCGATCTGCACCCATTCGCACAGCCGCCCCCATTGCACGCCGAGCGCGAAGCGCGCGGCGCCGATCGGGATGGTCGCGAGATAATAGCCGTCGTGGGTCGGGTGCGCGGCGAAGTCGACGATGGTCTGCGAGGCGGCGTCGGCCAGCATCACCGGCAGCGTGATCGGCGCGGCGGCGAAGTCGCCGTGACGCAGGTCGAGCCCGAAGCGGCGCTGGCTGAAGAAGGAGAGCGCCAGCGGCAGGCCGTGCCCGGCCAGCTCGCCGGGCAGGTACATCCGCCTGGATGCCTGGAGATAGGGCAGCCCGCGCCGCCGCAGGCCCTCGGCCGAGGCGTCGTGATCGAGCAGGCGCTGGAGCTCGCGGGTGCCGAGGTTGACGTCATGCTCGAACTGCCCGAGCAGCGCGACCTCCTCCGGCGCGGGCAGGAACAGCAGCCGCGCCAGCACCGCCGCCGCCGCGCCGCGCCGCGCGTCCGGGCCGTCCGAGCCGGCCGGCCGGCGGATGGCGCGGTGGGCGTCGGCGACGAAGCCGAGGCAGGCCTGCTGGACGCGCTCCCTGACCGCGCTCTGCGCGCCCTTGACGCCCGCCGCCTTGCGGATCGGCCGGCCCTTGTCGTCATAGTCGATCACCGATCCCTGCGGCACGGTGCAGAGCTGCTCGACCACCGCGATCGCCTCGGCGAGCGCGATCAGCGCGCGCGCGTCGTAATGGCGCATGTCGAGCAGCCCGCGCTTGTCGAGCCCCGAGACGTTCTGCTCGCGCAGCAGCAGGTAGCGCCCGGCGACGCGCAGCCCCATGCGGCGCTCGAGCACCGGCGTGACGAGGTTCTGGACGCTGCCGTTGTAGCCGAGATCGACCAGCAGGACGGCATCGCCCTGCGCCACCCCGGCGCGGCGCAGATGCGCGATCAGCCGGTCGGCGAAGCGCCGCGAGCGCGTCACCACCCGGGCCAGCACCTCGGGCTTCGTCAGCGCCGCCTTGAGCCGGGCCTCGTCGCCCTTGCCGCCGCCGGCGCGGATCAGCTTCGCGGCCTCGGCGTCCGGGAACAGGAGCTGGCGCGCGATCACCTCGGCGCGCTGGCCGCCCGCCTCGCCCGCCAGATACTCGCGCACCGCCGCCTCGTCGACGAAGCTCGCCGCGGTCGCGGTGAAGCGGCTGAGCTCGACGCCGACCGCGTCGTCATGACCGAGCGCCGCGTAGGCGCGCTGCGGCAGATGCCCATCGCGCAGCAGGAACAGCATGCGCGGCCGCCGGCCCTCCCGCGCCGCGAGCGCGTCGGCCTCGGCGCGAACCCAGCCGGCGAACGCCGCCATGATCGGCCCCATCACGTCATGCCCGAGCACGCCGGCCGCATCCTCGTCGGTTCGCAGCGAGACGGCGGGGCGGTGCGGCTGGAGCGCCGGCACCTGCGCGCGCACCGCCGGATCCAGCATCGCGCCCGCCGCCGCCTCCAGCCGCAGCCGATGCTCGGCGGCGCCGTCGAACTGGCGGAAGTGGATGGCGCGCAGCCCCAGCGCGGTGGGCGCCTTCAGGTCCGCGTCGGGATTGTCGCCGGCGTGCAGGATCGCGGACGGCAGCACGCCGAGCGCGGCGAGCACGTCCTCGAACAATCCCTCGCCCTTGCAGCGGCCGAAGTCGGACGAGCAGAAGATGCGATCGATCATCGCCGCGACGTCGTCGCCGGCGGCGGCGGCGATCAGCGCGCGAAGCTGCGGCTCGGCCAGATAGGTGTCGCTGACGACGATGACCCCCAAGGCCCGCGCGCGCGCCGCCTCGATCAGCGCGATGGTCGGCGCGAAGCCGTGGCAGTGCCGCGCCTCGGCGGCGAGCTCGGCCGCGACCGCGCCGGCGCGTTCCTCCGCCGTCGCCGCTGGCAGCAGCTTCGCGTAGATCTCGCCGATCGAGACCGCCGAGCGGTCCTCGGCGTAGCGCGCCGCGCGCCGCGCCGCGCCCTCGGCCCAGGCGCGCCGCTCGATCCCGCAGGGAAGCTCGGCGAACACGTCGACCGGGCTCTGGACGTTGCGCCAGAGCAGCGTGTCGAAGCAGTCGAGCGAGAGGAAGCGCAGGCCGCCCGGCTGCCGGTCGAGCAGGGTCGGAAGATCGGCGGCGCGGATGGAGCTTGTCATCGCTGGTCGGTCCCTCATGGTCGCCAGACCATTGCCGAGATGGGTTGCCAAGGCGTTAACCACGGTGTCAGGCATCGGCATGGCCGGCTACCGCTTCCGCACCGCCGACGTCTTCACCGACACCGCGTTCGCCGGCAATCCGCTCGCCGTCCTCACCGACGCGACCGGGCTGGACACAGCGGCGATGCAGGCGATCGCGGGCGAGTTCAACCTCAGCGAGACGACCTTCGTCATCTCGGCGGACGGCAACCGCTTCGGCCTGCGCATCTTCACCCCGGTCGCGGAAATCCCCTTCGCCGGCCACCCGACGATCGGCACCGCGCTGCTGCTCGTCGAGGAGGGGCGGGTGGCGCTGGCGGATGGTGCCGCCGACATCGTGCTGGCCGAGGGCGCGGGCGACGTG
>CAXTPE010000156.1:0-6518 GCA_964245925.1 uncultured Sphingomonadaceae bacterium | reverse complement strand
AGCGTCTTGCCCTCGCCGGTGCGCATCTCGGCGATCTCGCCGCGATGGAGCACGATTCCGCCGATCATCTGGACGTCGTAGTGCCGCTGGCCGAGCACGCGCTTCGCCGCCTCGCGCACCGTCGCGAAAGCCTCGGGCAACAGATCGTCGAGCGTCTCGCCTTCGGTGAGCCGCTGGCGGAACAGGACAGTCTGATTGGCCAGCGCCTCGTCGCTCAACGCGGAGACGGCCGCCTCGTGCCCGCCGATCCGCGCGACGATGCCGCCCAGGGACTTCACATAGCGGTCGTTGGACGAACCGAAGATGGCTTTGGCGAGGCCGCCGAGCATGCGCGTTCCCTAAGGATAGAGCGGCCGGTCAGACCCGTGCCGAAACGGGGCGGAGATAGGTTGGGCGCGAGGGCGCGTCAATTCGGCGGAGGCGCGCTTAAGGATCCCGGACGTTCAGCTCGGACGAATAGGTCACGATCTTCGGAACGAGCCTGCCCGTCTCATCGCGGAACGGAGCGACCTGCGCGCCCTCGCTATAGGCGCGGCACGCATTCGCCGAGGCATCGGCGGCGCCGGTGTGGGTCAGCACCTTGCAGTGCTCTACGTCGCCGTTTCTCGTCAGATCAAACCGTATCGTGAATGCGAACGGCTCGATATTCTGTATTGCCGTGCGCTTCGTGTGCGGGATCTGCCAGAACACGCGAGAGTTGAAGGTACCCGGCACGAAGCGCCCGGAACTGTCGGTGGCCGGCGTGAACTTGGCGCGTGCCGTCAGCAGGCCGCAGGTAGTGCCGTCGAGCAGCGACGAGCCGCTGCTCGTCGTCACCCGGCAACGCTCGACCGCTCCGATGTCGTCGACGCTGAGCTCGACACCAACGGCGCCGACGATCGTGTCGTGAAGGGCTGCGTCCGGATAGTCACTCGACGAGATCCAGCTGCCGGGACCGTCCACGGGCTTTGGCGGGTGGGGGATGATCTCGATCGTCGTGAGTGCCGCCGCCGCGGTCAGCGCAAGTAGCGCGTTCACATCGTCCCCCAATCCTGCCAAGCTGCCGAACGCTACAGGACGCCCGCAGCCGTGTCATTAACACCCTCGCCCCTCGCCCGCCCCTTCCCCGATCTGCCGCCCCTGGCGGGCGTCACGCTCCACGTCGCGCGCGCGGGCTACAAGGCGTGGGACCGCGCCGATCTCACCTTCGTCGCGCTCGACGCGGGCACCACGGTCGCGGGCGTCACCACCCGCTCGCTCTGCCCGTCGCCCGAGGTGGAGTGGTGCCGCGCGGTGCTGCCGCTGGGGACGGCGCGCGCGCTGGTCGTCAACGCGGGCAATTCCAACGCCTTCACCGGTGCGCGCGGCCGCGCCGCCGTCGAGGCGATCGCGGCGCGGGTGGCGGGCGGGATCGGGTGCCGGCCGTCCGACGTGCTGGTCGCGTCGACCGGCGTGATCGGCGTGCCGCTGCCGATCGACAGGGCGGAAGCCGGCGTCGATGCCGCGCTGGCCGCGCCGCCCGCGAATTGGCTGGAGGCGGCGAACGCGATCGGCACCACCGACACCTTCCCCAAGGGCGCCATCGCGCACGCCGTCGTCGACGGGCGGCGCGTCACCGTCGCCGGCATCGCCAAGGGCTCGGGGATGATCGCGCCGGACATGGCGACGATGCTCGCCTTCGTCTTCACCGACGCCGCCGTCGCCCCCGCCTTCCTCCGGCACGCGCTCGACGCCGCCAATGCCGCCAGCTTCTCCTGCGTCACCGTCGACGGCGACACCTCGACCTCTGACACGCTGCTCGCCTTCGCCACCGGACATGCCGGCAACGCGCCGCTGGAGAGCGCCGACGGCCCCGGCGCCGACGCCTTCGCCGCGGCACTCGCCGACGTCTGCCGCCAACTCGCGCATCTGGTGGTGCGCGACGGCGAGGGCGCATCCAAGTTCATCGCCATCACCGTCGCCGGCGCAACCTCCGATGACAGCGCGCGGAAGATCGCGCTCTCGATCGCCAACTCGCCGCTGGTCAAGACCGCGATCGCCGGCGAGGACGCCAACTGGGGCCGCGTCGTGATGGCGGTCGGCAAGGCCGGCGAGCCCGCCGAGCGCGACCGGCTCGCGATCCGCTTCGGCGCCACCCAGGTCGCCCGCGACGGGCTCGCGGTCGCGGGGTACGACGAGGCGCCGGTCGCCGCGCACCTGAAGGGCCGCGAGATCGACATCGGCGTCGAGCTCGGCATCGGCGAGGGCCGCGCCCAGGTGTGGACCTGCGATCTCACCCACGGCTATATCTCGATCAACGCGGATTACCGGAGCTGATGCACCCGCTCGACGCCCAGGTCTCGGCGGCGATGCGCGAGATCGCCGCCGCCGCGCTGCGCCCGCGCTTCCGCCGCCTCGCGGCCGGCGACATCAGCGAGAAGACGCCCGGCGACTATGTCACCATCGCCGATCGCGAGAGCGAGGACATGCTCACCGAGCGCCTGCCGCGCCTGCTGGGCGGTTCGCGGGTGATCGGCGAGGAGGCGTGCGCGGCCGATCCGGCGCTGATGGACGCGGTCGCGGACGGCACCGTCTGGATCGTCGATCCGCTCGACGGCACCGCCAATTTCGCCGCCGGGCGCGAGCCGTTCGCGATGATGGTCGCGCTCGTCGAGGATGGCGAGACGCGGGCCGGCTGGATCCTCGATCCGATCGGCGGGCGGATGTGCCACGCGGCGCTGGGCGGCGGCGCGTTCGTCGACGGCGCGCGCATCGTCTCGCGCGCGAGCGGCGCCGCCCCGCCGATCGCCGCGCTGGCGACGCGCTATCTGCCGGCGGAGGTGCGCGCCGAGGTGCGTGAGCGTGCGCGCGGCCGCTTCGCCCATGCCGACCCGCCCGGCTGCGCCGGCGAGCAATACCCCCGCGTCGCGCTCGGGCGGAACGACATCGCGCTGTTCTGGCGGGCGCTGCCGTGGGACCATGCGCCGGGCGCGCTGTTCCTGAACGAGGCCGGCGGGCGGCTGGCGCGGCTCGACGGCACGCCCTATCGCGTCACGGATCGCGCGCACGGTCTGCTCGCCGCCGCGACGCCGACATTGTGGGAGCAGGCGCGGGCGATCCTCGCGGGCGAGGCGCCATGAACGGCGGCTGTGCGTGCGGACGGGTCCGCTACCGGCTGGCGAGCGCGCCCCGCGACACCGGCTGGTGCCACTGCCGCCTCTGCCAGCGCGTCTCGGGCTCGCCGGCGATGGCGTTCACCACCGTGCCGCTCGGCGACTTCATCGTCGAGGCGGGTAAGGACGAGATCGGCGAGATCGCGCTGACGAGCTTCGGCCGGCGCCGCTTCGCACGCTGCTGCGGCACGCCGCTCGCGATGACGGTCGACTGGCAGCCCGAGACGATCGACGTGACGGTCGCCTCGCTCGACGATCCCGAAGCGGCGCCGCCCGGCTTCCATATCTATTACGGCAATCGCATCGGCTGGGCGCCCGCCGGGGATGCGCTGCCCTGCCACGACGATGACGGCCCGGACCGTCCGCCTGTTCCCGCCGCCATTTCGGACCCGCGCTGAAGAGCTAGGCGAGCGCCGGGCCCAGATCATTGTTCTCCTCGATCCGCGGCATCCGGATGTCTCGCACCGAAGATTGGAACCAGCCGGCCCCCGATCATGCCCCGCCTGACCATGCATTTTCCGCACCCCGCCAGATCGCCCGGCGTAGCGAAAGCGGTCAGATCGCGCCCTGGATCCAGCCCTTGAGCTGGCTCTTCGGCGCCGCGCCCACCTTGGTGGCGGCGGGTTCGCCGTTCTTGAAGAGGATCATCGTCGGGATGCCGCGCACGCCGTAGCGCGCCGGCGCGTCGGGATTGTCGTCGATGTTGAGCTTGGCGATCGTCACCTGCTCGCCGAACTCGTCGGACAGCTCCTCCAGCGCCGGGCCGATCATCTTGCACGGGCCGCACCATTCCGCCCAGAAATCGACCAGCACCGGGCCTTGCGCCGCGATCACGTCGGAGTGGAAGCTAGAGTCGGTGATCTTCTTGGTGGCCATGGCGGCTGCTCCTCGTTTCGTACCCGATCTAGGGGGTGACGCGCGTCTGCTCAATCACCGGAACGCAAGCTTTGTTCAACCGTCCGCAAGCCCGGCTTGTGCGCGGCGAGCAAGGCGGCGGGAATCGCGATCAGCAGCGGCGTGGCGGTATAGAGCAGCGCCGCCTCGACCGGGCGATCGGGAAAGATGACGCCGAGCGCGGCGGCATAGGCGCCCATCTGGCGCAGGTGATGCTCGGGCACCCCCGCCAGGTCCGCCGGCGCGCGCCGCCCGGTCTTGAAGTCGACCACCAGCACGCGCGCGTCCGACACGCACAGCCGGTCGACCGTGCCGGCGATCACCTCGCCGGCCACCACCGCCGCGATCGGCGCCTCGGCGAGCGCCTGCCTGCCGAACACGTCGGCGAAGCGCGGATCGGCGACGATCGCGCAGGCATCGGCGACCAGCGCCATGCGGGCATCCGCGTCCGTCACGCCGTGCGCCTGCGCGAGCCAGCGCTGCCCCAGTTCGGCGCGCCGTTCCGCCGGCAGCGCCGGCAGCCGCTCGAACAGCGCGTGCAGCAGCCGCCCGCGCCGCGCGGCCGCGTGCGCCGACGGCGGCAGCGGCGGATCGGCGACCTCGTCGCGGCCGAGCGAGGAGGGCGCGAGCGGGCGCGGCGGGCGCGCCTCGGCGGGCGCGGCGGTCCGCAGCCAGCCGGGCTCGGGCGGCGGCGGCGGCACGGACGGCGTGGGCCGCGCGCGCCGCGCGCCCTCGCCGCCGCCGGCATGGTGGCGCGCCCGGCCCCAGCGCGCATCCTCCACCCACGCCGCGCCCAGCCCGTCGAGCGCCCGGTCGACCGCCTGATACCAGCTCTCCGCCGGCGGCACGCCCCTGGCCGCCGGCCCCAGCGCGCCGGCGACGACGAGATGCTCCTCCGCCCGCGTCAGCGCCACATAGAGCAGCCGCCAATGCTCCTCGCGCTCACGCGCGTCGGCCGCCGCGATGGCCGCGTCGAACGGCGCGAACAGCTCCTCCTTGCGCGGCCGGAAGATCGGCACCGCGCCGGCTTCCGCATGCTCCCACGCGCCGGCGCGGCGGCGCGCGCGTTCGGGATCGACGGTCGCGTCCGCCAGGATCACGAGCGGCGCCTGCAATCCCTTGGCGCCGTGCACCGTCATCACCCGCACCGCGTCGAGCGGCGCGGAAGGATCGCGCTTGATCTCGACGTCGCCGCGCTCGAACCAGTCGAGGAAGAGCTGGAGCGAGGGCATGTCCTCCGCCTCGAAGCCGAGCGCGGCGTTGACCAGCTCCTCGATCGGATCGCGTGCTTCCTCGCCGAGCCGCTCCAGCAGCCGGCGCCGCCCGTCGATCGGCCCGGAGAGAATCGCCTCGAGGAACTGGTGCGGCGTGCCGAAGTCTGCGGCGTCGAGCAGCGCGTTGAGCGCGGCCGCCGTGCCCGCATAGGCGGCGTTGGCGGAGACCGCCGTCAGCAGCGAGGCGCCGCGCCGGTAGGCCAGCGTGAAGAGGTCGTCCTGCGTGAGCCCGAGCAGCGGCGAGACGAGCAGGCTCGCGAGGTTGAGGTCGTCCTCCGGCTGGAGCACGAAGCGGATCGCGGCGAGCAGATCCTGTACGGCGAGCGGCGCCGAGAGCCGCAGCCGGTCGACACCGGCGACCGCCACCCCCTCCTCGTGCAGCCGCGCGACCAGCAGCGCCGCCAGCTGCCCACGCCTGCGCACCAGGATCATGACGTCCTCGGGCCGCAGCGTGCGGCCCTTGCCCGGCAGCCACAGCCGCTCGTCGATCCAGGCGCGCACCTGCCTTGCGATCGCGCCGGCGAGCCCGCGCGTCGCATCGTCGACCCAGGCTTCGTCGTCCTCGTCCTCGTCACCGCCGGCGGCCGCGACGAACGGCGGCAGCAGCGTAACGCGCCCCGCCCGCCCGGCATGGACGCTGCGATGCGGTTCGGGCGGCGCGGTCAGCCCGAGCCGCCCGCCGCCGACATCCGCCAGCAGAGCGTCGACCACGTCGAGCACCGGCGGCGACGAACGGAACGAGCGCTCCAGCGACAGCCGGGCGAAGGGGTGTCGCGCGGCTTCGGCCTTCGCCGCGAAATAGCCCTCGGCATCCGCGAAGGCGCGCGGATCGGTGCCCTGGAAGCCGAAGATCGCCTGCTTGGTGTCGCCGACCGTGAAGAGCGTGCGCATCCGCCTGTCCTTGGCGCCCTCGCCCGCGAAATATTCCTCGGTGAGGCTGGCGACGATGCTCCACTGATCGGCATTGGTATCCTGGCCCTCGTCGACCAGCACATGGTCGGTCGCCTGATCGAGCTTGTAGCGCACCCAGTCGGCGATGCCGGGTGTATCGAGCAGCGTGGTGGCGCGGCGGATGAGATCGTCGAAATCGACGAGCCCGGCGGCGCGCTTGGCGGCGGCATAGCGCGCGGCATAGGCCTGGCCCGCCCGCAGCGCCGCGCCCAGCACGCCTGCGAACGCCGCCTTGCGCCGCAGCGCCAGCAGCTCGCCGCAGGCCGAG
>CAXTPE010000155.1:0-6591 GCA_964245925.1 uncultured Sphingomonadaceae bacterium | reverse complement strand
ACGATGCGGGCGCTGGGCGTGCTGCCGCGGCTGCAGCCGAAGATCGTCAAGGGCAGCTCGATCACCCAGGCCTATCAGTTCGTCGCGACCGGCGCCGCCGAGCTCGGCTTCGTGGCGCTGAGCCAGGTCGTCAAGGTGGGCGGCGGCTCGCGCTGGATCGTGCCCGAAAAGCTGCACGCGCCGATCGCGCAGCAGGCGGTGCTGCTCAAGACCGGCGCCGACAATCCGGCGGCCAGGGCGTTCCTGGCCTTCCTCAAGAGCGGCCGCGCGCTCGCGATCATCAAACGCTACGGCTATGCGGTGAAATAGCGCGCGCCCTCTCGCGTCGTTCCCGCGAAAGCGGGAATCCATGCATGCGGCCCGGCTGGAAAAGCGATCGGACCGCCGTCCAGCGGTCCCGGCCTGCGCCGGGACGACGAGGGGCCGAGACGACGATGGGGGGGCTGAACATGGACTCCGATCTCGCTCCCGTCATCGCCACCACCGTCGAGCTCGCCGGCGTCACCACCCTCCTCCTGCTCCTGCTGGCGACGCCGCTCGCCTGGTGGCTGGCGCGCTCGGCGGCATGGTGGAAGGAGATCGCCGGCGCGATCGCCTCGCTGCCGCTGGTGCTGCCGCCGACCGTGATCGGCTTCTACGTGCTGATCGCGCTCGGCCCGGCGAGCCCGCTGATGGCGCCGCTCCACGCATTCGGCATCCGCACGCTGGCGTTCACCTTCTCAGGCCTGGTGATCGGATCGCTGTTCTACTCGCTGCCGTTCGCGGTGCAGCCGCTGCGCACCGCCTTCGAGGGGATCGGCGAGCGCCCGCTGGAGGCGGCGGCGACGCTCGGCGCCGGACCGCTCGACCGCTTCTTCACGGTCGCGGTGCCGCTGGCGCGGCGGGGGTTCGTCTCGGCGGCGATCCTCGTCTTCGCGCACACGATCGGCGAGTTCGGCGTGGTGCTGATGATCGGCGGCGCGGTGCCGGGGCAGACCGAGGTGCTCTCGACGCGCATCTACTCGCTGGTCGAGAGCCTCCAGTTCGGCGCCGCGCACCGCATCGCGGCGGGGCTGACCGCCTTCGCGTTCGCGGCGCTGCTGACGCTGCTGCTGGTCGAGCGGCGGATCGGGGTGGTGCAGCCGTGAGGCGGCATTGAGCCTGGCGGTGGCGCTGCGCGGCAGGCGGGGGAGCCTCGCGATCGACGCGGCCTTCGTCGCCGGGCCGGGCGTGACCGCGCTGACCGGCCGCTCGGGCGCGGGCAAGACGACGCTGCTGCGCGCGATCGCCGGGCTCGAGCGGCTGGACGGCGACGTGCGGCTGGGCGGGACGATCTGGCAGGACGGGCACCATTTCGTGCCGCCGCACCGCCGCGGCGCCGGCTTCGTCTTCCAGGGGGGCGGGCTGCTGCCGCACCTGAGCGTCGCCGGCAACCTGCGCTATGCCCGAACCCGCGCCGCGGCCCGCGCCGACGCGGGCCGCTTCACGCGCGACGAGGTGATCGCGCGCACCGGCATCGCCACGCTGCTCGATCGCTCGCCGGCGCGGCTGTCGGGGGGCGAGACGCGGCGCGTCGCCATCGCGCGCGCCTTCCTCGCCCAGCCCGCGATCCTGCTGCTCGACGAGCCGCTGGCGGGGCTCGATGCCGAGGCGCGGGACGAGCTGCTCGACTGGCTCGCCGGGCTGCTCCCGGCGCTGGGGCTGCCGGTCCTCTACGTCAGCCACGACGCGCGCGAGGTGGAGCGGGTGGCGCGATGGCGTCTGCACATCGCGGAGGGACGGATCGCCTGAGAATTGTTCGAGACAGGCGTGCCGGCCCCCGCCCCCTCCCCCGCCCGCCGATCGCATGGTCATGCCGGCGTCGATCTCAAAGGAGATGCTGCGGCCAGACCACGTCGTCGTCGGTGCGCTCGCGCCAGACGACCCGCAGGTGGGCGGGGACATGGCTCCATCTTCCGGCGGGCGTGCGGATCAGCATGCGCTTGCATCGCGCGCAGGCGGTGAAGTAATGGCCGTCGTTCCAGAGCTTGCTCGGCAGCGGCTTGTGCTGTCCCAATCGGCAGAGGATGTTCACCTGGGTCTCCTTTCCGGCGATCCGCCGAGGATCAAGCATAGACCGGCGCGTCTTACCGAGTCCTTTCGGCGGCGTTGCCGGCCGGCGCGTTCCAGGCTTGTCGCACGAAGCGCGGCACGCAAGCCGGCGACGGCGATCCTGCCGATCGGATAGACCATGCCGTCTCGTTTTGGCACTGCCGAATTGACAAGCTTTGTTGCACCTGCGAGGGCTTTCGGCGACACGGTAACGGTATCTCAACTGATTCGAGACAGGAGCATCCATCATGCGCATTGCACTCACCGCAATCGCCGCCGTCGCCGTGATGGCGATGCCGGTCGCGGCCCAGGCCGCCGCCCGTCCGACGGCGACCAGCTATGCGGCTCCCACCGCGTCGTCGCTCAATTCCGGCTCGCGGGCCGGCGTGGCGATGCGCCGTGCCTCGCACCTCGATGACGGTGGATCGACGATCATCCTCGTCGCCGCCGCGGCGGCAGCGGGATATTTCCTGCACGATGTCATCGACGACAAGGATCATAATCCTTCCAGCAATTAAGATCGGTCGCTTCCTCGAAGGCGGATCTCGATCATGATAGCCAGGCGCTGCCGATTCCTCGGATCGGCGGCGCTTGTTCTTTTGGGGATCGTTATCGGCGGGGGGCGCGCTCCCCTGGCGGACATGCTGATCGAGCTCGCGGGGGTCGCCCTGTTCGCCGCGCTCTGGATATACCCGTCTGACCGGCCCGGCGTGCCTGGCTCGCGCTGGGCCTTGGGCCTGCTGCTGCTGCTGCTTGCGCTCCTGCTGGTTCAGCTGGTGCCGCTCCCGCCCGGCATCTGGATGCATCTGCCGGGACGAGACGAAGCCGCCGCCATCACCCGTCTCGCCGGCCAGTCCGGCATGTGGCGTCCGCTGAGCCTCGATCCAGAAGGCACGCGAGCCAGTGCGCTGGCGCTGCTTCCCGCCGCCGCGCTGTTCACCGCCGTCACCCAGGCGAGCATCGCCGATCGCCGGATGCTCGGATTCATCGTGATCGCGGGCGCGGTGGGGAGCGCCCTGCTCGGCGTGCTCCAGGTCGCCGACGGCTCGACCCGCTTCTACCCCTTCGTGACGAACCACTATGGCTATCCGGTCGGGCTCTTCGCCAATCGGAACCATCAGGGCGATCTGATGCTTGTGGCGGCCGTGCTGCTCGCCGGCGCGGCGATGCGATCGGAGGTGCGATCCGCCTATCGCCTGCTCGGCGCGGGGCTGCTGCTGCTGCTCGCGGGGGCGACCGTCACCACCGGATCGCGCACCGCCATCGTGCTCCTGCTGCCCGTCGCGGCAGCCACGCTGCTGGCGAGCCGGGCCATCCGGGCGCGACGTCGTGCCGTGCTGGCGAGCGCGGCGGTGCTGATCGTCACGCTCGCGGCGGGGTGGTTCCTGCTGGGCGACAATCCGGTGATCGGGCGCATCGTCAGGCGCTTCGGGCTGTTCGGCGGCGAGTTCCGGGTCGCTTTCTGGCGCGATACCGTCTTTGCGATCCGGCAATATTGGCCGCTCGGATCCGGGTTCGGCACGTTCGTACCCGTCTATGCCTCGGTCGAGGACATGGCGGCGATGAGCTTCAACTATGTGAACCACGCCCATCAGGAGTATCTGGAACTCGCGCTCGAAGGCGGGCTTCCGGCGGTATTCCTCGTGCTCGCCTATTTCGTGCTGGCGATCCGTCAGGTCATCGCGGCGCGCGCCGGCGACGCGAGGATCGACGTCCGCCTCGCCGCTATCGCGATCGCGGCGCTGCTGCTGCATTCGCTGGTCGATTATCCGTTGCGCACCCAGAGCCTGATGCTCGTCTTCGCCTATCTCAACGCCAGCCTGTTCATCCCCGCCGAACGTAAACGAAATGGCCCGCGAATGTCCCGTAACAAAACAGCCGCCGAACGGCTCGCGGCCAGTTGAACCAAACATTGTTAACTGGTTGCAAAGCTTCGGCACCTAAGTCATCCGTCGGCTGGCCGGAGAAACATCATGGCCGAAGCGGGCCGAAGGGGAAACATGCGCAACAGCATCGCAGTCATCGTCGCGACCGTGGCGCTCGCTGGCTGCGCGACGAAGCCGGATCTGCCGGTAGGCGCGCAGGCCTATGCGATCATTCCGGCTCCGGTGCCCGATGGCGCGGTGCGCAACTATCGCATCGGCCCGCTCGACACGATCGCGATCAACGTCTTCCAGGAACCCGACCTCAGCGTGAAGGATGTTTCGGTCGATGCCGGCGGGAACGTGATCCTGCCGCTGATCGGCGAGATCCGCGCCGGCGGCCATACCTCGTCCGAATTCGGGCGGCTGGTCGCCGACCGGCTTCGCGGCGCCTATCTTAAAGATCCTCAGGTCTCGATCATCGTCCAGGATTCGGCGTCGCAGAAGGTGACGGTCGAGGGCTCGGTGACGGAGCCCGGCGTCTACTCGATCAAGGGCCGCACGACGCTGCTCGACGCGCTCGCGATGGCGAAGGGCACGTCGCGCGTCGCCGCGCTCGACCAGGTCGTGGTGTTCCGCGACATCAACGGCCAGCGCATGGGCGCGCTGTTCGATGTCAAGAAGATCCAGCGCGGCGAGACGGCGGATCCCGAGATCCTGGGCAACGACTCCGTCGTGGTCGGGCTGTCGTTCGTCAAGGCCGCGTGGCGCGACGTGCTGACGGCGGCGCCGCTCGTCATCGCATTCCGTCCGCTGATCTAGCCTCGGCGCGGGCATTGGCGTACTCCGAACCACCCTCTCTCGCGCTTCCGGCGCAGCATCGAGGCCAGGCATGAACACGCAGGCACCTCTCCGACCGCATTTCGAGCCAGCGCCGATCGGCACCGCTGGCGGCCTGGCCGCGCCGGCCGATGCGGCGGACAGCTTCGCGACGGTGCTGCGGATCTTCTGGTCCGCGATCTTCCGCAACCGCTATCTGATCGTCGCGATCGTCGCGGCGGCGATGATCCTCGGCCTTATCGCCACGATGCTGATGACCCGGCAGTATGAGGCGGTATCGACCGTCCAGATCGATCAGCAGGCAAGCAAGGTGCTCGCCTCGGAAGACGCGTCGCCGGACGACTCGATGCAGGACGCCGACCGCTTCCTCCAGACCCAGCTCGACATCCTCAACAGCCGCGGGCTCTCGATCCGGGTCGCGCAGACCCTCAACCTGCTGGCGAACGACAATTTCGTGACGCAGATGGACGAAAAGCCGGTGACGGTGCCGGTGGGCACCCTGAACCTCGCCGACTCGCGTCGCGAGCAGGTGCTCAAGATCCTCTCCGCCAACCTCAACGCATCGCTGCCGCGCAATTCGCGCATCGTGCAGATCAGCTTCCGCAGCCCCGATCCCAAGCTTTCGGCGGCGGTGGCGAACAGCTTCGCCCGCAACTTCATCCTGTCGAACCTGCAGCGGAAGTTCGATACGTCCGCCTACGCGCGGCAGTTCCTGGGCGAGCAGCTCGCCGCCACCAAGCAGCGGCTCGAGGAGTCCGAGCGGGCGATGGTGGATTACGCGCGGGATGCGGGCCTGATCGATGCCAGCGCCGGTGTCGGCGCCACGGCCGATGCCATGTCCGGGCCGCGCTCGCTCGTCACCTCCAACCTCGTGCAGCTGAACAGCGCCTATACGCTTGCGCGTACCCAGCGCATCGCCGCGCAGCGGCGGTGGGAGCAGGCGCTGAGGCTGCCGTTGATGACGCTTCCCGAGGTGCTCGCCAATCCCGCGATCTCGCAGCTCACGCAGGCACGGGCGATCGCCAGCGCCGCCTACGATCAGGAAGGGCAGCGCCACAGCCCGAACTATCCGACGATGCAGCAGGCCGCCGCCCAGATCGCCGGCCTCGATCGCCAGATCAACCAGCTCGCGATCAGCATCCGCGATTCAATCCGCGATCAGTATCTGACCGCGCTTTCGCAGGAGGGCGGCCTTTCGGGCAACGTCAGCCAGCTCAAGCAGGATACGCTGTCCGAGCAGGATCGCAGCATCCGCTACAACATCCTGAAGCGCGAGACCGACACCAATCGCACGATGTATGACGGCCTGCTCCAGCGCTACAAGGAAGTCAGCGCCGCCGCCGGCCTCACCGCGAACAACATCTCGCTCATCGATACCGCCGACGTGCCGGCCAGCCCGGTGCGGCCGCGCCCGATGCTCAACATCGCGCTCGCCGCGCTGATCGGCCTCGCCGTGGCGGTGATCTTCGTCCTGATCCGCGAGAACTTCGACGATGCGGTGCGCTCGCCGGATGACGTGACGCGCAAGCTGGGCATCGTCTGCCTGGCGACGACGCCGCTGCTGCCGGCGGACGAGACGCCGGTGGAAGCGATGCAGGATCCCCGCTCGCCGATGTCGGAGGCCTATGCCGCGCTTCGCACCGCGCTCGAGCTCGCGAACTCGGCGGGGCTGCCGCGCACCCTGCTCGTCACCTCTAGCCGGCAAGCCGAGGGCAAGACGACCAGCGCCTATGCGATCGCGCGGGATTTCGCGAAGCTCAGCCGCAACGTGCTGCTGATCGACGGCGATCTGCGCAAGCCCCCGCTGCACCGCACGCGG
>CAXTPE010000154.1:0-6711 GCA_964245925.1 uncultured Sphingomonadaceae bacterium | reverse complement strand
GGAAGACGACATCGGCGCCGCGATCGTCGCCGCCATGATGCCAGCGCGCCTTGGCATGGCCCCACGCCTCCTGCTCGGTCATCGGCGTGAGGCCGAGGCAGGCGGCGCGCATCCGGCGGAACGGCGAGGGATCGGCGATCACCACCTCGCTCGCGCCCGCGCCTTGCGCGAACAGCGCGGTGAACAGCCCGACGATGCCGGCGCCGATCACCAGCGCCGGCTTGCCCGCGAGGCTGGCGCCGAGCGAGGGCGCGTTCGGCCCCAGCAGTTCGGCATCGGCGTGGAGGATGCCGTTGGCGGCGATCGGCCCCATCTGGCCGACATAGATGCCGAGGATCGGATCGATCTCCGGTGGCAGCCTGACCAGCAGGTCGTGGAAGGGATCGGCGGTGTGGCCGGTCTTGTGGCCGAAGGTGGTGCCGATCACGTCGCCGGGCGCGAAGCCGCCGGCGCGGCTCTCGGTCACCCGCGCGCATTCCATATAGCCCATGAAGGGCACGGGATAACGCATCCCGGCCTCGCCCGGCACGAACACCCCGCGCGCCGCGTCCCAGCGCGAGTGGAGATAGGGATTGCTGTTCTTGACGAAGGTCAGCTCGGTGCCGGCCGAGAAGCCGGTGTAGAGCATCTCCAGCCGCACCCGCCCGTCGTCCGGCGGCCCCTCGTCATAGCCGTGGAGATAGGCCTCGCCCGGCCGCTCGACGCCGAGCGCGCGGATGTGGCGCCATTCAGACATGCGCGGGCTCCGACGCCGTGGATGCCGCGGTGGCCGCGAACGTCACCGGCTCTCCCGTCCGTGCCGACCGCACGACCGCGAGCGCCAGCCGGTGCGTCGCCACCGCGTCCGCATAGGGGCAGCGGATGCGGTTCTCGTCGCCTCGCACGGCGTCGATGAAGTCGCGGTCCTCGTGCCACACCGGATCGCCACGATTGCCGCGCACCGGCCGGCCGCGCCCGGTGTCGATCATCAGGTCATGATCGGTCAGCTCGATCGCGAGGCCCTCGCCGAACAGGTGCAGTGCGACGCGGTGGTTCCAGTTCAGCAGGCAGGTCGAGGCGAAATTGGCGATCGCGCCGTTCGCGAACAACAGGCTGGCGGTGCTCACGGTCGCCACGTCGAGGCCGGGGAAGGCGTCGCGCGGGGTGTGGCCGGCGAGGCCATAAGCGCGCACCACTTCGCCGCCGAGATACCGCGCGAGATCGAGCAGGTGGGTGGTCTGCTCGACCATCTGCCCGCCCGACCGGTCCTCGTGCCACCACCATAACGGCGGCGGTGTCGAATCGAGCCAGTAGCCCGACATCAGCCGCGCCGGCGTGCGCGCCAGCAGCCCGCGCGCCTCGTCGACCGTGTCGAGATAGCGCCAGTGATAGCCGACCGCCGTCACCAGCCCGGCATCGGCGACGGCATCCGCGATCGCCTCGGCGGTCTCGAGATCGAGCGCGACCGGCTTCTCGACGAAGAACGGCAGCCCCCGCGCGATCGCCGCGCGCTCCGGCGCGCCATGCGCGAACGGCGGCACGCAGATGTAGAGCGCGTCGAGCGGCACCGCGTCGAGCATCGCCTCCACCTCGGTGAAGGAGCGCGCGCCGAACCGCGCCGCCGCCTCGGCCGCGCGGCCCTCGTCGACATCGCAGACGGCGGCGATCTCGACGTCCTCGAACTGCTCGAGCACGCCGAAGTGGCGGTGCGCGATGCCGCCCGCGCCGATGAAGCCGATCCTCGTCCTGCCCACTCTTCCCCCTGCGCGCTCCGGCGCCTCGCGCAGCGCCCGATCATAGGCGCCGGCCGTCTCCGCGACCATCCGGCCGGCATCGAAGCGCTCGCGCTGCCGCGCCGCCGCCGCCGCAGCCACCCGCGCGCGATGTTCCCCGTCGGCGAGCGCGGCCAGCACCGTCGCGGCGAAGGCGGCGGCGTCGCCCGGCGGCGCGAGCCAGCCGGAGACGCCATGCTCGATCATCTCGGCATTGCCCGCCGCCGCCGCCGCGACCACCGGCAGCCCGGCCGCCATCGCCTCCAGCGCCGCGAGCGACAGCCCCTCGAAGCGAGACGGCAGCATCAGCAGATCGGCCGCCGTCATCAGCTCCGCGATGTCCTCGCGCCGCCCCAGCAGCCGGACGTTGCCGGCGAGCTTGCGCGCATGGATCGCGCCCGCCACCTCCCGCAGCAGCGGCCCGTCGCCGGCGAGCAGCACCGCGCAGCCGGGATGCGCCGCCAGGATCGCGGGCAGCGCGTCGAGCAGCAGCGCATGGCCCTTCTGGGGTGCGAAGCGCGCCGCCATCAGCAGCACCGGCGCCTCGCCCAGCGCCCATTCCAGCCGCAGCGCCGCGCGCGCCCGCGCCGGCGGCCGATGCGAGACGCCGTTGACGATCGTCGCGATCCGCTCGGGCGCGATCCCCGCCGTGCGAAAGCTGTCGGCCACCGCATGCGAGACGCAGATCAGCCGGTCGATCGCGTCGAGCCCGCGCGCATGCTCGTCGCGCTCGGCGGGATCGGTGAGCAGATCGGGCAGATGCTCGGTGCGCAGGACCGCGGCCACGCCGGCGGCGCGCGCGGCGCGCGCGATGCCATGGCCCTCCCAGCCGATCCCGGCATGGACATGGACCACGTCCGGCCGGGTCCGCGCGAACCAGCGGTGGAGGTCTGGCGCGTCGTCCGGGTCGATCGCCTTGGCGGCCAGGCCGCGCGCGCGCGCACGCTCGATCAGCCCGGTGCCCGGCCGCGCGCCGATGACGATCTCGTCGGCTTCGCGCAGTCCTCCGGCGAGCGCGAGCATGTGCGCGCCGACGCCGGAGGGGGCGGGGCTGTCGGTGACGAGGAAAATCCGCCTGGCCGCGGCGGTCACGCCGAGGATGCCGCCTGCCGCTGGAGCCGGCCGCCAAGCCGGCGATAGGTCGCGAGTGCCTGGCCGACCACCTGGTCCATGTTGTAATAGCGGTAGGTCGCGAGCCGGCCGACGAAGCTCACGTCGGGAAGCGCGTCGGCGAGCGCCTCGTAGCGGCGGTAGAGCGCCTGGTTCTCCTCGCGCGGGATCGGATAATAGGGATCGCCCTGCGCGCAGGGATATTCGTAGCTGATGCTCGTCTTCGCGTGCGTCTGGCCGGTGAGGTGCTTGTACTCGGTGATGCGGGTGTGGGCGACGTCCGGCGCGGGCGAGTTGACCACCGCGACCGGCTGGAAAGTCGCGCGGTCGAGGGTCTCGTGGCGGAAGGCGAGGCTGCGATAGGGCAGCGCGCCGAACCGCCGGTCGAAATATTCGTCGACCGGCCCGGTGAACACGGTGTGCGCGGCGCGCGCGTCGACGTCGCGGTGATCGACGCCGAGCTCGATGGTGATGTTCGGATGATCGAGCATGCGCTCGAACATGCGGGTGTAGCCGTCCGCCGGCATCGCCTGGTGGCGGTCGAGGAAATAGCGGTCGTCGGTGTTGGTGCGGGTCGGCACGCGCGCGGTCACCGCCTTGTCGAGCTCGGACGGGTCGAGCCCCCATTGCTTGCGCGTATAGCCGCGGAAGAAGGTCTCGTAGAGCTCGCGGCCGACCGCCGCGACCACCACGTCCTCCGAGGTGCGGACCCGCGCGCAGGGCTCGGCGCGGCTGGCGAGGAAGGCGGCGGCCTCGGCCTCGCTCGCCAGCGACAGGCCGTAGAGGCCGTTCAGCGTGGTGCGGTTGATCGGGATCGGCAGCAGCCGGCCGGCGACGTCGGCCAGCACGCGATGCTCGTAGCGGCGCCAGCGCGTGAAGCGCGAGAGATAGCCGAACACCTCGTCGCTGTTGGTGTGGAAGATATGCGGGCCATAGCGGTGGACGAGGATGCCGGCGGCGTCGGCATGGTCGTAGGCGTTGCCGGCGATGTGGTCGCGCCGGTCGATCAGCAGCACCCGCATGCCCGAGCCGGCCGCCAGCCGCTCGGCCAGCACCGCGCCGGCGAACCCCGCGCCGACCACCAGCGCGTCGTAATGAGGCCGGCGCCCGCCCGCCCGGATCGCCGGCGCGGCCGGATCGTCGTTGGCCACGACGAGGGCGGGGGCGGCGGACCGCGCCGGCGCCATGCGCTCCTTCATCGCGGCGAACGTCCGGTCCCAGGACATGGTGGCAAGCAGCCGGTCGGCCTCGGCGAGCCATGCGCCTTTCTCGGGCAGCGCCAGCGCGCGCTCGCACGCCGCGACGAACGCATCCGCGTCGCCGGCGATGCCCACCGCCTCGAGCGCGCCATAGTGGCGCACCACGTCGGCGATCGGCGTCGACACGACCGGGCGGCCGGCGGCGAGATATTCGGGCGTCTTGGTCGGGCTGATGAAGCGCGTGGCCGCGTTGACCGCGAACGGCATCAGCGCGACGTCCCAGCCGGCGAGATAGGCCGGCAGCTCGGCATAGGCGCGCGCGCCCGCCCAGTGGATGTTGGGCAGGCGCGGCAGCGTGGCGGGATCGATCTTCGCCACCGGCCCGATCATCACGAACGACCAGCCCGGCCGCGCCGCCGCCACTGTGCCCAGCAGCGCGAGGTCGATCCGCTCGTCGATCACGCCGTAGAAGCCGAGCCGGGGCCCGGGGATCGCCGGCTGGTCGGCCGGTGCCGGCGGCGCGCCGCGCGCCGCCCCGAAATGGGTGGTGTCGACCGCCGAGGGGAAGGGATGGATGTTGCCGTGCCGCTCGCGCTTGGCCTCGTAGAGGCTGTGCCCGCCGGTGAAGACCGCGTCGGCCCTGGCGATCAACGCCGCCTCGCGCTCGCCCAGCCGCGGATCGGCGAAGCGGAAGGCGGCGAGCTCGTCCATGCAGTCGTAGACGATCGCGGACGCGCGGAGATGATCGCTGAAGCCCAGCATGATCGGCGTGTAGAACCACAGCACCGGATCGGACGGCACGGCGGTGGCGACCAGCATGTCGAGCAGCGCGCGCAAGCCCGCCTCGACCTGCGCCGCATCCCACCAGTGCGGCACGCGCGGCCGGAGCGCGATCACGCCATCGGCGGGGAAGGGATGATGCTCGAGATAGGCGAGCGGATGATCGCAGGCGATCGGCTCCTCCCAGAAGAACACCCGCCGCTCGGCCGCGAAGCGCCGCATGAGATGCTGCGGCCGCTGCGTCACGAAATCCCAGCGCAGATGCGAGAAGCAGATCAGCGGCGCCGGCGGGCGCTCGGGCTTCAGGTCGGGCCTGGCAGGGTGGTCGGTGCGGGAATGCGGTGACCCGGTCGAAGCGTCGGGCACTGCCGAATCCTGCACACCGCTCTCCTGATACCGGATGCCGATCCTAGCCGAGCGCCGGCGAGCCTGTCTCTTGATCCATGTTGCACCGCACTAATTCTTTTCCGCCCGTACCTTGGCGATCGTCCCGGCGATCCGCGCGACGCTGTGCGGCCATGTCCAGTGGTCCAGCACCGCCGCCCGGGGCGCGAAGTGGCGATGCCGCGCGCGCATCGTCATGATCGCCTCTGCGAAGCCGTCCGGCGTGGCGGTCATGCCGGTGTCGGGCAGGATATAGTGCAGCCCGCAGGCGAGCTCGGCATTGGCGAGCACCGGCAGGCCGGCGAGCATATATCGGTGAGGATCGCCGGCGCGCCGTCGTCGCGCCCGCACACCACGCCGAAGCGCGCGCGGTTCATCAGCCGGTTGACCTCGTCGTGCGGCACGCCCGGCGGCCCGACGAAGTCGATCGCCAGGCAGCGCTCCGCCGCCCGCGCGCGCAGCGCGTCGCCGAGTTCGCCATAACCGAACACGCAGAGCGCGCGGACGTCGCGGGGGCAGCGCTCGAGCGCGTCGAGCAGCATGTCGTGGCGCTTGTAGCCCTGCGCGGCGGCCACGTAGATCAGGTCATAGTCTTTCGCCAGGCCGAGCGGCCGGAACATCTCCGGCGCCGCGAACTCCGGGCCGATCGGCAGGATTTCGGTCGGCATTCCCGGATGCCGCGCCGCCACCTCGTCCGATTGCCATTGCGCGCCGGTCAGCACGATGTCGATGCGCGCGCTGACGTCGGGCGGCACGCGCAGCGCCGGCGCGTCGATCGAATTATAGATGCGCACGCTGTTCGCGCAGGCGTCGAGCAGCGCCGCCTCGACGCCCAGCCCGAGCACGACCAGGATGTGCGGCGCGCCGAACGCCGCGACGAACGCGAGCATGTCGTCCGACGCGAACGGCGCGGCGCGGTCGCGCGGACGGAGCGCGCGATAGGCCAGCAGCGGCCCGGCGCGATCGAATGGCGCCGGGCCGTCGCCCTGCCGATGGTGCCAGATCTCGGCCTGGTCGGCGATGCCGGCCTTGACGAGCGCGAGCGGCAGCCGCTCGAGATAGCCGCCCGCCACCTCGAGCGCGGCCCGCGCCGCCGTCATGTCCGCCGCCGGCCACGGCCGCCGCTCGGGGCCGGCATCCGCCCAGCCGGCGCGCGCCTCGTCCGGCGTGGGCGCCGGGCCCGGCCATGGCCCGCCCTCGATGCGATCGCTGATGACGACGACCGACGGCACGGCGGAGAGCGGCACGGGCTTCGTCACTGGCGTCTGTCCGGATGAGGTGGAGCGATGCGCCCGGATGCGCGCGCAACCGCCTCCGGCGCAACGCCGCCCATCCGCCGGGCCGGAAAAGAAGCGGCCGGCGGGTTGCCCCGCCGGCCGAGTTCCTTCGCGGGAGGAAGGATCAATAGTGGTAGGCGCGCTCGCCGTGATCGAAGATGTCGAGACCCTCGGTCTCGGCTTCCGGCGAGGCGCGCATGCCCCAGGTCT
>CAXTPE010000153.1:0-6722 GCA_964245925.1 uncultured Sphingomonadaceae bacterium | reverse complement strand
CGCCCGACATCCCGGCCATCGCCGAAACCGTGCCGGGCTACGACGTGCTCGGCTATGCGAGCTGGTATGGCGGTGAATCGGGGAACCGGTCGGCGAACGGCGAGCGCTTCCGGGCGAAGGCGATCGCGGCGGCGCATCCGACGCTGCCGCTGCCGAGCTACGTCGAGGTGACCTCGCTGGTCAGCGGGCGGACGATCCTGGTGCGGATCAACGATCGCGGGCCGTTCGCGCGCGGGCGGCTGATCGATCTCTCGGCAGCCGCCGCCGCCGAGCTCGGCATCCGCGGCACGGGCACCGCCGCGGTGCGGGTGCGCCATGTGATCCCGTCCGAGCCGGACCGGCTGCGGCTGCGGCGGGGCAAGCCGGCGGCGGCGCGGCCGGATGCGCCGCCCGAGCTGCTGGCGATGCTGCGCGCGCGGTTGGCCGCCGCGCGGCTCGCGGGCTATGGCGCGACGCCGAACGCGCCGCTATCAGAGCCGCCGCAGCAATGATCGCGAACGCGTCCGGGCGGCGCGGCGGCAGACGAGGGGTTCCCATGAGGCTTGCGCGCGTCGCGTCCATATCCGCCATCCTGTCGCTCGTCGCGGTGCCGGGCATGGCGGCGGCACCCCCGTTCGACACGCCGGCGCCGATCGCCTTCATGCAGGACGTGAACTCCGGCGCGATCCTCTACGCCAAGAACGCCGACCAGCGCATGCCGCCGGCCAGCCTCGCCAAGATGATGACGGTCTATGTCGCGTTCGATCTCATCAGGCGCGGCGAGCTCAAGCTCGACCAGAAGTTCCAGGTTCGCCCGGAGACATGGGCGAGGTGGCACGGGCCGGCGGCGGGCTCGACGATGTTCCTCTCGCCCGGCGAGCAGGTGTCGGTCGCGGACCTGTTGTCCGGCATCATCACGCTCTCGGGCAACGACGCCTGCGTCGTGCTGGCGGAAGGCATCGCCGGCACCGAGCCGTCGTTCGTCAGCCTGATGAACCAGCAGGCGCGGCGCATCGGCCTCGCCAACTCGCACTTCGGGACGTCGAACGGCTGGCCGGACGGCGGCGTCACCTATGTTACCGCGCGCGATCTCGCCAATCTCGCCGAGGCGACGATCCGCGACTTCCCGGATCTCTACAAGGTCTATTACTCCAAGCCGGACTTCACCTGGGGCAAGACGCTGGGCGCCGGCAGCGCCATCACCCAGGCCAATCGCGATCCGCTGCTCGGCCGCTTCCCCGGCGCCGACGGCCTCAAGACCGGCCATACCGACGAGGCCGGCTATGGCTTCACGGGCTCGGCGATCCAGAACGGCAGGCGCATCGTGATGGTGATCGCGGGTCTGGGCTCGTTCAACCAGCGCATCTCGGAATCGGTCAATTTCATGGGCTGGGGCTTCGGCTCGTGGCGCGACAAGCCGCTGTTCGCCAAGGGCGCGCATGTCGAGGACGCCGCCGTCCAGCTCGGCGACGCGAGCAAGGTGGGCCTGTCGGCGCCGCGCGATCTCGCCGTGACCATCCCCGCCGGCATCCTGCCGTCGAGCATGAAGGTCTCGGTGGTCTATCAGGGCCCGCTGAAGGCGCCGATCAAGGCCGGGCAGCATGTCGCCGACCTGATCGTCACGACGCCGGACACGCCGCCGCAGACGATGCCGCTGGTCGCCGCCGCCGATGTCGGCAAGGCCGGCTTCTTCGGCCGGGTCTGGGCGGGGCTGCGGTCGCTCGTCTGACGCGGCGGGCATGAGCGCGATCCTCGGGCAGGACGCGGCGCTCGCCGCCTTCCACGCGGCGCGCGGCGGCCGGCTCCACCACGCCTGGCTGCTCGCCGGCCCGCGCGGCGTCGGCAAGGCGAGCTTCGCGCGCGCGGCCGCGCTCAGCCTGCTCGCCGAAGCCGCCGGTCATGCCGCCGCCGATGCCGCGCTCGCCGTGCCGGACGGCACCCCGACCGCGAGCCTGATCGCCGCCGGCAGCCATCCGGACCTCATGCTGCTCGAGCGGCTCTGGCGCGAGAAGACGAGCGATCATGCCCGCAACATCTCGGTCGATCAGGTGCGCTCGCTCCAGCGGCTGTTCGCGACCACCGCGACCTATTCGGAGCGCCGCGTCGTGATCGTCGACGCCGCCGACGATCTCCAGAAGGAGGGCGCCAACGCGCTGCTCAAGAACCTCGAGGAGCCGCCGCCGGGCGCGCTGTTCCTGCTGGTGAGCCATGCGCCGGCGCGGCTGCTGCCGACGATCCGCTCGCGCTGCCGGCTGCTGCGCTTCGGCGCGCTCGACGACGCGGCGATGGCCCGCGCGCTCGGCGTGGCGCTGCCGGACGCGAAGGCGGCGGAGATCGCCGGGCTCGTCCGTTCGGGCGACGGCGCGCCGGGCAGGGCGGTGCGGCATGCCGGGCTCGACGTCGCCGCGCTCGATGCCGCGATGGCGGCGCTCATCCGGGAGGGCGATCCCCATAATGCCGGCCGCGTCGCGCTCGCGCAGGCGCTCGGCCTCAAGGCGGCGCAGCCGCGCTACGAGGCGTTCCTCGGCCGCGTGCCGGGCCATATCGCCGGCGCCGCGCGCCTGCGGCGGGGCGCCGCGCTGGGCGAGGCGATCGCGCTGTGGGAGCGGGCGCGCGCGCTGGCGGAGAGCGCGGTGGCGCTGTCGCTCGATCCGCAGGCGACGGTGTTCGAGCTTGCCGGCATGCTCGCCGCGCTGGGGCCGAAGCCGGACGCGGCCCGGGTGCCGCGCCGGTGAGCGAGCCCTATTACATCACGACCGCGATCAGCTATCCGAACGGGCGGCCGCATGTCGGCCACGCCTATGAGGCGATCGCGGCGGACGCGATCGCGCGCTGGCACCGGCTCGCCGGCCGCGACGTGTTCTTCATGACCGGCACCGACGAGCACGGCCTCAAAATGGCCCAGGCGGCGCGCGAGCGCGGCGTCGAGGTGCGTGCGCTGGCGGACGAGATGTCGAGTGCTTTCAGGGGGATGGATGAGGCGTTGAACATCTCGTTCGATCGTTTCATCCGCACCACCGAGCCCGAGCACTACGCCGCCAGCCAGGCGCTGTGGCGGGCGATGCGGGCGAACGGCGACATCTATCTCGGCCGTTACGAGGGCTGGTATTCGGTGCGCGACGAGGCCTTCTACGGCGACGGCGAACTGATCGACGGGGAAGGGGGCGCGCGCCTCTCGCCACAGGGCACGCCGGTCGAGTGGACGATCGAGGAAAGCTGGTTCTTCCGCCTCTCGGCCTATCAGCACAAGCTGCTCGAACATTATGAGAAGCATGACGGTTTCATCCGGCCGGAGACGCGCCGCAACGAGGTGCTGAGCTTCGTGCGGGGCGGGCTCGCCGATCTGTCGATCTCGCGGACGAGCTTCGACTGGGGGGTGCCGGTGCCGGACAGCCCGGGCCATGTCATGTATGTCTGGGTCGACGCGCTCACCAATTATCTCACCGGCGCCGGCTATCCGGGCGAGGCGCCGCGCTGGCCGGCCGACGTCCACATCATCGGCAAGGACATCGTTCGCTTCCACGCGGTCTACTGGCCGGCGTTCCTGATGTCGGCGGGGCTGCCGCTGCCCGGGCGGGTGTTCGGCCACGGCTTCGTGCTCAACCGCGGCGAGAAGATGTCGAAATCGACCGGCAACGTCGCCGACCCGGTCGCGATGGCGCAGACCTACGGCGTCGACGCGCTGCGCTATTTCCTGCTGCGCGAGGTCAGCTTCGGGCAGGATGGCAGCTACAGCCACGAGGCGATCGTGACCCGCGTCAACGCCGATCTGGCGAACGGCCTCGGCAATCTCGCGCAGCGCTGCCTGAGCATGATCGCGAAGCAGTGCGGCGGCGTCGTGCCCGAGCGTGGCGGCCTGGGGGATGCCGACGACAGGCTGTTGTCCGACATCGGTTCCGCCGCGGCGGCGGCCAGCCGGGCGATGGCCGATCTGGCGCCGCACGCCGCGCTCGCCGCGATCTGGGAAGCGGTTTCGGCGGCGAACGGCTATTTCGCCGATCAGGCGCCCTGGGCGGTGCGCAGGACCGATGCCGGGCGCGCGGATCAGGTGCTGTACGTCGCCGCCGAAGCCGTCCGCCGGCTCGCCATCCTCGTGCGCTGGGCGATCCCGGCGGCGGCGGACGCGCTGCTCGACCAGCTTGGCCAGCCGGCGGACGCGCGCGATCTCGCCGCGCTCGGCACGCCGCTCGCGCCCGGCACGGTGCTGCCGCCGCCGCGGGGCGTCTTCCCGCGGCTGGAACTCTGATCTTCCCCGGAACTCTGATCTTCCCCGGAACTCTGATCTTTCAACGCCGCGGCGCAGCGCCTATCCCGCCGCCATGCTCGTCGACAGCCACTGCCACCTGAACTACCCCGGCCTGGCCGAGCGCCAGCCCGAGGTGCTCCGCAACGCGCGCGCCGCCGGCGTCACCACCATGCTCAACATCGCCACCCGCGAGCGCGAATGGGGCGAGGTGATCGCCACCGCCGAGCGCGAGGCCGACGTGTGGGCGACCGTCGGCATCCACCCGCACGAGGCCGATGCGCACCCGGACATCGACACCGCGCGGCTCGTCGCGGCCGCCGCGAACCCGCGCGTGATCGGGATCGGCGAGACCGGGCTCGATTATTTCCACGATCACAGCGACCGCGATCGCCAGCGCGCGAGCTTCCGCGGCCATATCGCGGCGGCGCGCGCGACCGGGCTGCCGCTGATCGTCCACACCCGCGATGCGGAAGCCGACACCGCCGCGATCCTCGGCGAGGAGATGGCGCGGGGGGCTTTCACCGGCGTGATCCACTGCTTCACGGCCAGCGCCGAATTCGCCGCCAGGGCGCTCGCGCTCGGCCTCCATATCTCGATCTCCGGGATCGTGACGTTCAAGAACGCCAAGGACTTGCAGGAGACCGCTACCACGCTGCCGCGGGATCGGCTGCTGATCGAGACGGACGCGCCGTTCCTGGCGCCGGTGCCGCATCGCGGCCGCGCGTGCGAGCCGGCGTTCGTCGCCGATACCTGCGGCTTCCTCGCCAGGCTGCGCGGCGAGGACGCCGCCGATCTCGCCGCAAGCACGGCGCGCAACTTCTTCGATCTGTTCACGAAAGCGCGCCGATGAGAGACCCGGCATGAGGATCCGCATGCTCGGCAGCGGCACCTCGTCGGGCGTGCCGCGGATCGGCAACGACTGGGGCCGCTGCAACCCCGCCGAGCCCAAGAACCGGCGCCGCCGCGCCTCGCTGCTCGTCGAGACCGATCAGACCCGCATCCTCGTCGATACCTCGCCCGATCTGCGCGAGCAGCTGCTCGACGCGCAGGTCGCGAGCCTGGACGCGGTGATCTGGACGCACGATCATGCCGATCACAGCCACGGCATCGACGATCTCCGCCAGATCGCGCTGCTCGGCCGCGACGCGGTGCCCGGCTATGCGCGGCCGGTGGCGGAGCAGTCGCTGCGGCGGCGCTTCGCCTATGCCTTCGAGGGGCTGTCGGGCTATTATCCGCCGACCGTCGAGATGCATGTGCTGCCCGACGACGCGATGATCGGCGACATCCGCGTGCGCGCCGTCGATCAGCCGCACGGCGCGATCACGTCCGCCGGGCTGCGGTTCGACTGGCGGGGTTTCTCCGCGGGCTATTCGACCGATGTCAACGCGCTCACCGACGACATGGCGGCGCTGTTCAAGGGCATCGACGTCTGGGTGGTCGATGCGCTGCGCCGCAAGCCGCATCCGACCCATCCGAGCCTCGACATGGCGCTCGGCTGGATCGCGCGGCTGAAGCCCGGCTGGGCGGTCCTCATGCACATGGACAACAGCATGGACTATGCCGAGCTCAAGGCGACGCTGCCGGACGGCGTCGAGCCCGGTTATGACGGCATGGAGCTGAGCTTCGCATGAGCTGTGATTTTACATAATGTGTATTATCAGACCGACCGACGGGTGAGCGCGGATTCGCCTCCTCCACCAGCGGGATCGACCGATCTGGCGGGCGGCGGGCTCGCGCTCGATACGCCGACGATCGCCGCCGCGCTGCCGGCATTCGCGCGGCTCGTCGCGATCATGGCGCGGCTGCGCGATCCGGCGACGGGCTGCGCCTGGGATGTCGCGCAGGATTTCCGCTCGGTCGCGCCCCATACCATCGAGGAAGCCTATGAGGTCGCGGACGCGTGCGCGCGCGACGACATGGCGGCACTGGTCGACGAGCTCGGCGATCTCGCGCTCCAGATCGTCTTCCATGCCCGCATCGCCGAGGAGCGCGGCGCGTTCGCGATTCCCGACGTGCTGACGGCGATCGGCGACAAGATGGTGCGGCGCCACCCGCACGTCTTCGCCGATGCCGAGCGCGCCGACTGGGAGGCGATCAAGGCGTCCGAGCGCGCCGGCCGCGATCAGGGCGGCGCGCTTGCCGGCGTCGCGCTCGGGCTGCCGGCGCTGCTGCGCGCGGCCAAGCTCCAGCAGCGCGCGGGCCGGACCGGCTTCGACTGGCCCGATCCGGCCGGCCCGCGCGGCAAGATCGCGGAGGAGATCGCCGAGGTCGAGCAGGCGGCGGACGATGCGCACCGCGCGGACGAGATCGGCGACCTGCTGTTCGCGGTGGTGAGCTGGTCGCGCCACCTCGGCATCGATCCCGAGGCCGCGCTGCGCGGCGCCAACGCCAAGTTCGAGCGGCGCTTCGCGGCGATGGAGGCGCTGGCGGGCGATGGCTTCGCGGGCCTCGGCCTCGACGAGAAGGAAGCGCTGTGGGCGCGCGTGAAGGCGGCCGG
>CAXTPE010000152.1:0-6723 GCA_964245925.1 uncultured Sphingomonadaceae bacterium | reverse complement strand
ACCGCGGTCATCCCGAACGCGCCGAAGCTGAACGGCAGCAGCGCGCCGAGCAGCAGCCCGACGATGACATAGGGATTGGACAGCGAGAAATCCACCGGCACGTCCGGGAAGAACCGCTTGAGGTCGGTGGTGTAGGCGCCGAACAGCACGAGCGCCGCGAGCGCCGCCGAGCCGATCGCATAGCCCTTGGTGACCGCCTTGGTGGTGTTGCCGACCGCGTCGAGCGCATCGGTGCGGACGCGCACCTCGGGCGGCAGATCGGCCATCTCGGCGATGCCGCCGGCATTGTCCGTCACCGGACCGTAAGCATCGAGCGCGACGACCATGCCGGCGAGCGCCAGCATCGCGGTCGCCCCGAAGGCGATGCCGATGATGCCGGCGAGCTGATAGGTCGCGATCACCGCGATCGAGATCGCGATCGTCGGCAGCGCCGGCGATTCGAGGCTGACCGCGAGGCCCTGGATGACGTTGGTGCCATGCCCGGTCTCCGACGCCTTCGCGATCGAGCGGACCGGGCGATAATTGGTGCCGGTGTAATATTCGGTGATCCACACCAGCGCGCCGGTGAGCGCGAGCCCGATCAGCATGCACCAGTAGAGGTCCATGCCGGTGAAGCCGTCGCCAAGCGCGGCCCGCGCGACCGAGCCGGCGACATCGCGGGCGGTATCGGCGGGGCCGCCCAGCACCGTGTTCATGTCGCCCAGCGTATAGGCGCTGGCGGCGTAGATCGCCGGCACCGCCAGGATCGCGGCGGTCCAGAAGCCCTTGTAGAGCGCCCCCATGATCGACTGGCCCTTGCCCAGCCGGACCATGTAGGTGCCGATGATCGAGGTGAGGATGCACACCCCGCCGACGATCAGCGGCAGCGACATCAGCCGCAGCAGATCGTCCGCGCCGCCCTTGAACAGCAGCGCGATCGAAACCATCGTCACGCCGATCGTGACGACATAGGTCTCGAACAGGTCCGCCGCCATGCCCGCGCAGTCGCCGACATTGTCGCCGACATTGTCCGCGATCGTGGCGGGGTTGCGGGGATCGTCCTCGGGGATGCCGGCCTCGACCTTGCCGACCAGATCGGCGCCGACGTCCGCCGCCTTGGTGAAGATGCCGCCGCCCAGCCGCGCGAAGATCGAGATCAGCGAAGCGCCCAGCGCCAGCGCTGTGAGCGCCTCGACGACCGCGCGGCTGTTCGGCGCGACATGCAGCCCCTGGAGCAGATAGGTGAAGAAGCCCGCGATCGCGAGCAGCCCCAGCCCGGCGACCAGCATGCCGGTGACCGCGCCCGAGCGGAACGCCATCGTCAGCCCACCCTGGAGGCTGGTCCGCGCGGCCTCGGCGGTGCGGACATTGGCCTTCACCGAGACGTTCATGCCGACGAAGCCCGTCACGCCCGAAAGCACCGCGCCGATCAGGAAGCCGATCAGCGAGGTGAGCCCGAAGAAGAACCAGATGACGATGCCGACCGCGATGCCGACGATCGCGATGGTGCGGTACTGCCGGCCGAGATAGGCGCGCGCGCCCTCCTGGATGGCGGCGGCGATGTCCTGCATGCGCGCGTCGCCGGGCGAGGCGGCCAGCACCTGCCGGCTGGTCACGAAGCCGTAGAGCACCGCGATCAGCCCGCAAAGAATCGCGCCATAGACAATCTGCATCGACATCTCTCCCCGTGCCCCGGCTTCATGCCGGATTGTCGCCAGCCCGGAGCTTGCCGTCCCCCCGGTGGCTTAGCAAGCCGCGCCGTGCAGATAGCCGAGCCGTTCCGGGAGCGGGATCGCCCCGGCGGCGTCGGCCAGGCGGATCCCGGCGCCGATCGAGAAGCGCCCGATCGCCATCGCGCCGAGCGCCGCCAGCGCCGCGCGATGCTCGTCCGGGGCGGCGGCGAGCAGCGCGTAGTCGTCGCCGGCGGTGGCGGCGGCGAGGCGGGCGGCGCGATCGTCGCCGGTCAGCGCGATCGCCTCGGGGGAGAGCGGCACCGCGTCGAGATCGATGGCGAGCGCGAGACCGCTGGCATCCGCCATCCGCTCAGCGTCGATCAGCAGACCGTCGGACACGTCGCTCATGGCGTGCGCGAGGGGGGCGATCGCCGTGCCCTCGGCCAGCAGCGGTCGCGGCCGGCGATAGGCCGCGAGCAGATGCGCGGGACCGGCGATGTCGCCGCGCGCGATGCGCAGGCCGAGCCCGGCGTCGCCGATCGCGCCGGCGACCCACAGCGTATCGCCCGGCCGGGCACCCGAGCGCGGCGGCGCGCCGCCCGGCGCCACGCCGCCGATCGCCGTGAGCCCGAGGATGCGCGGCGCGCCGGCCGGGACCAAGACCGTGTCGCCGCCGAGCAGCGGCAGGCCGAAGCGGGCGAGCACGGCGGCGAGGCCATCCAGGAACGCCTCGTCCCAGCCGGGCTCGGGCGACAGCGGATAGCCGAGCAGCGCGCCGAGCGGTGCCGCACCCTTGGCGGCGAGATCGGAGAGGTTCACCGCGGCGAGCTTCCACGCGACATCCGCCGGCGGATCGCCGGACAGGAAGTGCACGCCCTGCGCGATCATGTCATGGGTGAGCACCAGCATCTGGCCCGGCGGCGGCGCGAGCAGCGCCACGTCGTCGCGCAGGCTCCGCGCGGCCGGATGGGTGGCGATCCCGCGCAGCCGCGCGATGAAGGAGGCCTCGTCCAATTAAGGCAAGTCCCCGATGACCTGCGACGGAGGCGGTGGCTCGACCCCGTCCACAGCCGTGCTATCCCCGCACCGACTTCGCGATCGCGTCGAGCAGGCCGTTGACGAAGCCCGCCTCGCGCCGCGCGTAGAAGGCGTGGGCGACATCGACATATTCGCTGATGACGCTGCCGACCGGCACGTCGGCGCGCGCGAGCAGTTCATAGGCGCCCGCGCGGAGAATCTGGCGCATCGGGCGGTCGAGGCGGTCGAGCGTCCACCCCGAGGCGAGGCGGGCGGCGATCAGCGCGTCGAGCTCGGCGCGGCGCGCATCGACGCCGCGCACCAGATCGTCGAAGAAGGCGACCTCGGCATCGACATATTCGACATCCTCGATGGTGGCGCCGAGCCGGTGGAGGTGGAACTCGTTGAGGAGCTTGGGGAGCGGCGTCGCCTCCATCTCGCGCTGGTAGAGCGCCTGCACGGCGGCGAGCCGGGCGGCGGAACGCGCGCGGCCACGCTCGGACAGCCTCGCGGCGCTCATGCGCGCAGCCTCGCGGCGACCGAGGCGGCATGCGCCGGGAGACCCTCGGCGCCCGCGAGCGCCACCGCCGCCGGGCCGATCTCGGCAAGGCTCTCCGGCGTGCAGGCGAGGAAGCTCGTGCGCTTCATGAAGTCCAGCACCGACAGGCCCGAGGCGAAGCGCGCGCGCCGCCCGGTCGGCAGCACATGATTCGGCCCGCCGACATAGTCGCCGACCGCCTCCGGGGTGTGGCGGCCGAGGAAGATCGAGCCGGCGTGGCGGACGCGCGCGAACAGCGGCGCCGGATCGGCGACCGCCAGCTCGAGATGCTCGGGCGCGAGCGCATCGACCAGCGGCGGCGCGTCGGCCAGTGCGGGCACGAGGATTATCGCGCCATTGTCGCGCCAGCTAGCGGAGGCCGTCTCGCGGGTCGAGAGTTCGGGCAACTGCCGCTCGATCGCCTCGGCGACGGCGTCGGCGAAGCCGGCGTCGTCGGTGAAGAGGATCGACTGGCTGGTCGGGTCATGCTCCGCCTGAGAGAGAAGATCGGCGGCTATCCACTCGGGATCATTATCCTTGTCGGCGACGACGACGATTTCCGATGGCCCCGCCACCATGTCGATGCCGACGACCCCGTAGAGCTGGCGCTTGGCCTCGGCGACCCAGGCGTTGCCCGGCCCGACGATCACGTCCACCGCCGCGATGCGCCCGGTGCCATAGGCCAGCGCGGCGATCGCCTGCGCGCCGCCGATCCGCCAGATCTCGTCGACGCCGGCGATGTCGGCGGCGGCGAGCACCAGCGGGTTGATCGTGCCGCCGGGGGTCGGCGTCACCATCGTCAGCCGGCCGACACCGGCGGCGCGCGCGGGGATCGCGTTCATCAGCACCGAGGAGGGATAGGCCGCGCGCCCGCCCGGCACATAGAGCCCGGCCGCATCGACGCCCCGCCAGCGCGCGCCCATGCGGACCCCGGCGGCATCGGTCAGGTCGCTGTCGGCGGGTTTCTGCGCGGCGTGATAGGCGGTGATGCGGGTGGCGGCGAGTTCCAGCGCGTCATGAAGATCACGCGGCAAGCCATCGCGCGCGGACCGCATCTCGGCCTTGCCGATGCTCCAGCCGCCCTGATCGAGATCATGGGAGTCGAAGCGCCGCGTGAGTTCGGCGACCGCCGCGTCGCCCTCGCGCCGGACCCGATCGAGGATCGCGGCGACATCGGCGCGGACGTCCTCGTCCGGCTCGCGGCGGGCCTCGACCAGGTCGCGGAACGCGTGCGCGAAGCCCGGCGCGGCGGCGTCCAGCCTAAGCGGCATCGCGCAGGCCCGCCGCCGCCGCGCGGAATGCCTCGACGAGCGGGCGGACCGCCCCGCCCAGCGTCTTGAACGCCGCGCGGTTGACGATCAGCCGCGCGGATACCTCCGCGATCGTCTCGACCTCGACGAGGCCGTTCTCCTTCAGCGTGCGGCCCGAGGAGACGAGATCGACGATCCGGCTGGAGAGTCCGAGCACCGGGGCGATCTCCATCGCGCCGTTCAGTTTGACGCATTCGGCCTGGACGCCGCGCGCCTCGAAGTGGCGGCGGGTGACATGCGGATATTTGGTGGCGACGCGGACATGGCTCCATTCGCGCGGGTCGTCGCCGGCGGCCAGCTCGGCGGGCTCGGCGACCGACAGCCGGCAGCGGCCGATGCCGAGATCGACCGGCGCGTAGATCTCCGAATATTCGAACTCCATCAGCACGTCCGAGCCGACGATGCCGAGCTGCGCGGCGCCGTGCGCGACGAAGGTCGCGACGTCGAACGCGCGCACGCGGATGAGGGCGATGTCCGCGCGGTCGGTGGCGAAGCGGAGCGCGCGCGACTCCTCGTCGGCGAACGCCGGCTCGGGTCGGATGCCGACCGCGGCGAGCACCGGCATCACCTCTGCGAGGATGCGCCCCTTGGGGACGGCGATGATGATCGGCCCGGCCATGACGCGCGCGGCCTTAGGCGCTCGCGGCCCGAGCGGCAAGGAAGCGCCGCCGCGCCCGCCGGCGCGGGACCGCTCATGCCGTCTCGCCCGGCGCCGAGGCGCGGATCGCGAG
Organism: uncultured Sphingomonadaceae bacterium; assembly: GCA_964245925.1. Lineage (GTDB taxonomy): Bacteria > Pseudomonadota > Alphaproteobacteria > Sphingomonadales > Sphingomonadaceae > Solisphingomonas. Next base: position 1,475 of record CAXTPE010000152.1, on the reverse strand, counting down.
CGCATGGACGCGGCCCGCCAGCAGCTCGGCGAGCGCGGCGTTGACGAGGCGCTGGCGGGCGACGCGGCCGGCGCCGGTGAAGGCGGCGCTCTCCACCTCCACGGTGAAATGCGATTCGCCGCGCGCGTCGTGGCCGGCGTGGCCGGCGTGCTTCGCGCTGTCGTCGATCACGGCGAGCTTCGTGGGGGTGAGCGCGGCGGTCAGCCGGGCGGCGATTTCGGCGGCCACGGGGCCTATGGGAGTGTCGCGCATCGCTCCTATATAGCCGCTTTTCCGGGGAGGTCAGCGGTTTGACGGAAGGCGCGCGAGCGGAACGGCACACCCGCTTCCACGGCCGCGTCGGCAGCGGCGAGACGCGCTGCGAGGCTGCCGGCTGCGAGGCGCCGGGCGAATTCCGCGCGCCCGGCGAAGGCTCGCGGCCGGGCGCCGACGGCCCCGGCGGCTGGCGCTGGCTATGCCTCGATCATGTCCGCGCCTTCAACGGCAGCTATAATTATTTCACCGGCATGAGCCCCGACGAGATCAGCGACGCCCAGCGGCCCCATGCGGGCTGGGAGCGCGAGACCCGGGCGTTCGCCACCAACGGCGATCCGGCGCCGAAATGGTCCGACTTCGCCGATCCCCTGGAGGCGATCTCCGGCCGCTTCCGCCGTCCCGCCGGGCGGCCGCGCGCCGACGGCCGCCTGCTGTCGGCGGCCGAGCGCAAGGCGCTGGCGGTGCTGGGGCTCGAGGTCGATGCCGATCGGCGCGCGCTGCGCTCGCGCTACGCCGAGCTCGTCCGCCGCTACCACCCCGACCGCAACGGCGGCGACCGCGCCCACGAGGCCGCGCTCCAGCAGGTGATCGCCGCCTACACCCGGCTCAAGAGCGCGCGCGCGTTCGCCTGATGCCCGGCCGGGAACGTCTCGGCGTTCGCGCCCGTTGCGATGACGCGCGCCGCCGATTACCGACACCAGCGCGCCCGCGATCAGGAATCCCGATGACCGACATACCGAACGTCCAGCCCGATGCCCGCGGCTCCACCGTGCTCGATGCGCCCGACCGCATGCTGAAGGTGCGCGATCTGTTCGGGATCGATTCGGACGGCGAGGTGCCCGCCTTCTCGGAAGCCGACGAGCGCGTGCCGGACCTCGATCCCGCCTATGTGTTCGATGCCGAGACGACGATGGCGATCGTCGCCGGCTTCGCGCACAATCGCCGCGTGATGGTGCAGGGCTATCACGGCACCGGCAAGTCGACCCATATCGAGCAGGTCGCCGCGCGCCTCAACTGGCCGTGCATCCGCATCAACCTCGACGCGCACGTCAGCCGCATCGATCTGATCGGGCGCGACGCGATCGTGCTGCGCGACGGCCAGCAGGTCACCGAATTCCGCGAAGGCCTGCTGCCCTGGGCGATCCAGACGCCGACCGCGCTGGTGTTCGACGAATATGACGCCGGCCGCCCCGACGTGATGTTCGTGATCCAGCGCGTGC
>CAXTPE010000151.1:0-6727 GCA_964245925.1 uncultured Sphingomonadaceae bacterium | reverse complement strand
GTCGGCAGCCCGGGCAACAGGCAGTCCGGACCGAGGTTGCGGATCGAAAGCTCCGTGCCCGAATGCGACATGCCGTCGAAATCACCGTCGCGGCCGTCGAGCGACAGCCGCAGCCCGGCCGCGCGGCATGCCGGCGGCGGCGCGAGCGGGACGGATTGCGCGGCGACGAGCATGGCGATCAGCGGCATCGTCCCTTCCTCCCTTAGCGCCCTGCAGCAGGACGACATCGGCTTCCACCTTCCTCCGTCATCCCCGCGAAGGCGGGAGTCCGGCTCCTTCCGTCGACAAGGCGGCGGGATTCCGGCTTTCGCGGGGATGACGACGACGGGACGGCGGTTCGACGGATGTCATGCCGCTCCGCGGCCGCTCGGCTACTTCACCGCATCGAGCTGCCCGAGCTTCCGCACCAGCCCCGCCGCGCCACCCGCCGCGACCGTCGCCGCGAGATCGGCGCGCTGGAGCGCGAGCTGGCTGACCCCGCCCGACATCACATCGACGATCCGCCCCTGCCGCATCCGATAGACCAGCGTGTCGCCGCCGACCGTGACCGTGACGAGCTGGCTCGCGCCGCGATCGATCACGCGCGGATCGATCGTGAAGCGCGGCGCGGCGCCATCGAAATTGCGCGCCAGCGATACCGCCGAGTGCCGCGTCAGCGCCGCGATCACCTGCCCGCGCGCGGCCGCCGACCAGCCGCTCCACGCCGGACCCGCGACGAGCTGCGCGATCACCGCCATGTCATAATGGTCGCGCACTATCTTGGCGAAGGCATCGGCGCGGGCGGGGAGGGCGAGGCGTGCCTTCGCCACCGCGACCACGGCATCGTCATACGCCCGCGCGCGCGCCGCCGGATCGGCCGCCTGCGCATGGGCGGCCGTGGGGGCGGCCGCGGGGGCGAGGGTGGCGGCGAGCGTGGGAGCCACCGCCGCCGATACCGCCGATGCCGCCGCGATCATCATCATCCGCCTCATCTTCCGCACCTCCGTCTCCTCCGGGCATCGCCGCGCCGCCGCATGATCCTTCAGGCCATGGCGCGACAACCTCGCCTGAACGAGCGCCGACATGGCGGCGGTTTCACTATCGGCGGTGGCGAAGCCCGGTTATGGAAGGGCGGCAAGGAGGTCGGATGGTCAAGGTCTTGCTCGCCCAGCCGCGCGGCTTCTGCGCCGGCGTCATCCGCGCGATCCAGATCGTCGACGGCGCGCTCGAACGCGCCGGCGCGCCGGTCTACGTCCGCCACGAGATCGTCCACAACCGGCATGTCGTCGACGGGCTGCGCGCCAAGGGGGCGGTGTTCGTCGAGGATCTCTCCGAGGTGCCGGCCGGCGCGGTGACGATCTTCAGCGCGCATGGGGTGAGCCGCGCGGTCGAGCTGGACGCGCGCGCGCGCGGCCTGCCGGTGATCGACGCGACCTGCCCGCTGGTCAGCAAGGTGCATGCGCAGGGGCGGCGCTATGTCGCGTCCGGGCGCGCGCTCATCCTGGTCGGGCATGCCGGCCATCCCGAGGTGGAGGGGACGCTCGGGCAGATCGACGGGCCGGTGCATCTGGTCGGCAGCGCCGACGAGGTCGCCGGCCTGCCGCTCGGCCCCGACGCGCCGGTCGCCTATATCACCCAGACGACGCTCTCGGTCGACGATACCCGCGCGATCATCGCCGCGCTCGAGGCGCGTTTCTCCGACATCACCGGGCCGGACGTGTCCGACATCTGCTATGCCACCCAGAACCGGCAGAGCGCGGTGCGCGCGCTGTGCGAACGGGCGGACGTGCTGCTGGTGGTGGGATCGCCGAACAGCTCCAACTCCAACCGGCTGCGCGAGATCGGCGAGGAGATGGGCAGGCCGAGCTATCTCGTCGCCGACGGCGCCGCGATCGATCGGCGCTGGCTGGACGGCGCCGCCGCGATCGGCATCACCGCCGGCGCGTCGGCGCCCGAGTCGCTGGTGCGCAGCGTGATCGCCGCGATCGCCGCGCTGCACCCGATCGAGGTCGCGGCACTGGACGGGATCGAGGAGACCGTGCAGTTTCGCCTGCCGCCCGCGCTTGCCCGCCTCACCCGCCGCCCGATCGCGGCCGCATAGGATCCCGCCATGACCTTGCCCCTCTCGCAGATCGCCCGCATCGGCGGCTACACGCTCCGCCAGCACATCAAGGGCGGCAAGTTCCCGCTCGTGCTGATGCTGGAGCCGCTGCTGCGCTGCAATCTCGCCTGCCCCGGCTGCGGCAAGATCGATTATCCCGATGCGATCCTCAACCGGCGGCTGAGCTACGAGCAGTGCATGGCCGCGATCGACGAGTGCGGCGCGCCCGCCGTCTCGATCGCCGGCGGCGAGCCGCTGCTCCACCGCGACATGCCTCGGATCGTCAAGGGCTTCATAGCGAAGAAGAAGCTGGTCGTCTTCTGCACCAACGCGCTGCTGCTCAAGAAGAAGATCGACGATTATGCGCCGTCGTCCTTCTTCACCTGGTCGATCCATCTCGACGGCGATCAGGCCATGCACGATCACGCGGTCGATCAGGACGGCACCTATGCGGTGGCGCTAGAGGCGATCGAGCTCGCCAAGGCGCGCGGCTTCCGCGTCCAGATCAACTGCACCGTGTTCGAGGGCGCCTCCCCCGCGCGGCTGGCCGGCTTCTTCGACGAGATGAAGCGGCGCGGCGTCGAGATCACCATCTCGCCCGGCTACGCCTATGAGCGCGCCGCCGATCAGGAGCATTTCCTCAACCGCACCCGCACCCGCCAGTTCTTCCGCGACGTCTTCGCGCTGGGCGATGGCGGCAGGGCATGGAGCTTCACCAACTCGCCGCTGTTCCTCGATTTCCTCGCCGGCAACCAGACCTATGAATGCACCCCCTGGTCGATGCCGCTGCGCACCGTCTTCGGCTGGCAGAAGCCGTGCTACCTCGTCGGCGAGGGCTATGTGCAGAGCTTCAGGGAGCTGATGGAAGGCACCGAGTGGGACCAGTACGGCGTCGGCAAGTACGAGAAATGCGCCGATTGCATGGTCCATTGCGGCTTCGAGGGCACGGCGGCGGCGGCTTCGGTCCGCAACCCGCTGAAGATGTTCGCGGTCGGCCTCGGGGGCGTCCGCACCGACGGCCCGATGGCGCCTGACATCGATCTGTCGAATGCCCGGCCGGCGGAGGATCTGCACTCCAGCCATGTCGAGCGCGAACTGGCGAAGATCAGGACGGAGCAGGGCGACGCGGCGAGCCGGGTGCAGCGGGCGGCCTGACCGACACGACAGATGTCGCTTGCGCCGTCAGCCGTCAGCGCGGCCACTGGCCTGGCATTCTGAACATATGGGTCGATCGGGCGCTGAGAGAAGGCGCCGCCAAGGCGCTGGCGGCATCCGGTGGGCGCGTCGAAGTTCCGCTTCTTCTCCGCGCTCGGATTCGATCCGGTTGCATGGTTCGCGTGCCCATCGGTTCGTCACGGCCGATCCGCTCGGAACCCGATCCTTCAGCCGCGCAGTCCCATCCGCGGCCCGATCCGCGCCCCGCCCCGCTTCAGCTCCCGCATCGCCTTCGCGAAGCCGGCGGTCGTCCGCGCCACGTCGCCCATCTGTCCCGGCCGCGCCGCCAGCGATGCGAGCATCGCCTTCGCGTCCACCCCGCCGTCGGCGCGCATCGAGACGGTGATCGCGTGCGGCAGGAGGTGGCGCGCGCCGTCGGAGACGCAGCGGACGATCGCGAAGGGCAGGCCCCGCTCGGCGGCGGCCGCGCCCGCGACGTGGCTCTCCATGTCGACCGCGAGCGCGCCGTGGCGTGCGCCCAGCGCCAGCTTCTCGGCGACCGTGTCGATCATCCGGCCATCGGCATGGCAGCCGCCGATCCGCGCGCCCGGCAGCGCGGCGGCGAGCGCTGCCGCCCAGCCGGGATCGCACTCCAGCTCGATCGCGCCGCGCAGCCGATCCGCCACCACCCAATCGCCCACGCGCAACCCTTCGACGAGCGCGCCGGCCATGCCGAAGCTGGCGATCCCGCTCGCGCCCGCCGCCGCGGCCTCGATCTTCGCGCGCAACCCCACCGGATCGCCGCCACCCGCCACAACGACAACGCCCGCCAGCCCGCGCAGACAGGCCGCCTCGCGGTTGAACCCCGTCGCCACGACGACATGGCTCACATCCCGAACCCGACGTGCGAGGAATTGGAGCGCCGCAGGTTGCGGTAGCGGGCCAGCGCCCAGAGCGGGAAATAGGCGGGATAGCCGTGGTAGCGCAGGTAGAAGACGCGCGGGAAGCCGCCGCCGGTATGGGCCTCCTGCGGCCACAGCCCGTCCGCGCCCTGGTGCCGCTCCAGCCAGCCGATGCCGCGCGCCACCGCCGGATGATCGAGCGCGCCCGCCGCCATCAGCCCGAGCAGCGCCCAGGCGGTCTGCGACGGGTTGGAGGGGGCGGGGCGGTGGCCGGTGCGATCGAGCGCATAGCTCTCGCAGCCCTCGCCCCAGCCGCCGTCGGCGTTCTGGATCCCGATCAGCCAGCCGGCCGCGCGGCGCATCGGCGCGCTCTCCGGCTCGATCCCGGCCGCGTTGAGCGCGCACAGCGCCGACCAGGTGCCGTAGATGTAGTTGACTCCCCAGCGGCCCCACCAGCTCCCGTCCGCCTCCTGCTCGCGCACGAGATAGCCGACCGCCTCGCGCATCCGCCGGCTGTCGGGCGCCTCGCCAAGCTGCGCCAGCAGCGAGACGCAGCGCGCCGCGACATCCACCGTCGACGGATCGAGCAGCGCGCCATGATCGGCGAACGGAATGTCGTTGAGATAATGATGGCTGTTGTCGGCATCGAAGGCGCCCCAGCCGCCGCCGTCGCTCTGCATCGCCTCGGTCCATTCGCGCGCGCGGGCGATGCGCCCGTCATAGCTGCCCGGCGCCGCGACGCCGGAGGATTGCGCGCGATCCATCGCCATCGCCACCACCGCGGTGTCGTCGAGATCGGGATAATGATCGTTGGCGTACTGGAACGCCCAGCCGCCGGGCCGCACGTCGGGCCGCGCCACCGCCCAGTCGCCCTTGACGTCGAGGATCTGGCGCGGGCCGAGCCACGCCAGCGCTCGCGCGGCGGCCGCCTCGGCCGCGTCGCCGCCGGCCTCCAGCATCGCATGCGCGGCGAGCGCGGTGTCCCACACCGGCGAGACGCAGGGCTGGCAATAGACCTCGCCGCCATCTTCATCGGTGCCGCGACGGATCAGCAGCTTCTCGACCGAAGCCCTTGCGATCGCGCGCTGCGGGTGCTCGGGAGGGCAGCCGAGCGCGTCGAACATCATCACGCTGTTGGCCATCGCCGGATAGATCGCGCCGAGCCCGTCCTCGCCGTTCAGCCGCTCGATCACGAACGCGCGGCAGGCATTGATCGCGCGCCGGCGCAGGCTGGACGGCCAGACCGGGCGGGCGGCGCGCAGCAGCAGGTCGAGCGCGCCGAAGCCGAGCCGCCACAACGGCTTGCCCTTGCTTGCTCGCGTCAGGCGCGAGCGGCCGGGAACGAACAGCTCGTCGATCCGCACGCCGCGCGGGTTCCTCGCGCGCGGGCGGAGCGCCTGGCACACCAGCAGCGGCACGATCACGGTGCGCGCCCAATAGGACATCTTGGCGATGTGGATCGGAAACCAGCGCGGCAGCAGGATGATCTCGGGCGGCATCTCCGGCACCGCGCGCCACGGCAGCGCGCCGTAGAGCGCAAGCTGGATGCGCGTGAACACATTGCCGGCCGCGGCGCCGCCGGCGGCGAGGATGGCGGCGCGCGCGCGGGCCATGTGCGGCAGATCGGCGTCGTCGCCGATCATCTTGAGCGCGAAATAGGCCTTCACGCTGGCCGAGACGTCGAACGCGCCGGCGTGGAACAGGCCCCAGCCGCCGTGGTCCGCCTGGATGCGGCGCAGATAGCGGCCGATCGCCGCTTCCAGCGCGAGATCGTCCGGCTCGCCGAGATGGTGGCGCAGCAGGATATATTCGGCCGGGATGGTGGCATCGGCCTCCAGCTCGAACAGCCAGTGGCCGTCGTCGCGCTGGCGGCCGAGCAGAGCGTCGCGCGCGCGCGCGATCGCCGCGTCCAGCGCGGATGTCGCGTCCAGCCCGGATGGCGCGGCCTTTGGCGATGCGGCCTCCTGGTTCACGCTGCGCCTTCCATCCCCATCCCCATCGCCAGCCGCGCGGCTTGCGCGCCGGAGCGCAGCGCGCCCTCGATCGTCGCCGGCAGCCCCGTAGCGGTCCAGTCGCCGGCGAGGAAGACGTTGCGCAGGCGGGTGCGCGCGCCCGGCCGGCGGCGCTGCTGCTCCGGCGTCGCGGCGAAGGTCGCGCGCCGCTCGCGGACGAGCTGCCAGGGCGGCGGCGCCGGCGGCAGCCGGTGGAGGCGCGCCACCTCGCCCCAGATGCGGCGCGCCAGCGGCTCGCGCGCCTCGTCGCAGAGCCGGTCGGCGGCGCTGACCGTCACCGAGAGCCGGTCCGGATAGGCGAACACCCACTCCGCCGTGCCGCCGATCAGCCCGATCATCCGCTCGGCGCCGGGCGGGGCGCGCCAGGCGAAATGGGCGTTGACGATGGCATGATGCGCATCGGGGACGGTGAGGCCCGGGATCAGCTCGGCCGCCGTCCAGGATGGGATTGCCAGAATGATCGCGGCATCCCGCGGGATGTCCTCGCGACCGTCCGCGAAGGTCAGCGAACGCTCGTCGATCGCGGTCAGCCGGCGGCCGGCGCGGATGTCGGCGCCGGCCGCGCGGAGCGTCGCGAG
>CAXTPE010000150.1:0-6730 GCA_964245925.1 uncultured Sphingomonadaceae bacterium | reverse complement strand
GATGAGCGAATCGCCGCCCAGCATCATGGCGTCGCGCGGGCCGAGCAGCGCCGCGATCGCGTCGCGCGCGCCGGGATCGAGCTCGAGATAATATTCGGTCGCCGCCTCGGGCCAGAGCAGCAGCCGCGGCGTCGGCCCGGGCCGTCCGGACAGTCGCGCGAGCCTGCGGAAATGCGCGAACGCCGCCGCCGGATCGTTCTTGACGTCCTGGCCGATGTTCGGCTGGACGACGCGGAGCAGCCGCCCGGGCAGCACCGGCGTCGGCGCGGTTCGCACCGCCAGCGCGGCGAGCCCCAGCAGCAGCGGGCTCGCCAGCAGCGCGCCCGCGATCCAGCGCCGCCGCGCCAGCAGCAGCAGCCCGCCGCCGGTCGCCACCGCGAGCGCGGTCAGCCCGTGGGTGCCGATCAGCCGCGCCGCCTGCGCGGTCGGCAGCGCCAGCCAGACCGCGCCGGGCGGGTTCCAGGGGAAGCCGGTGAAGACGCGGCCGCGCGCCAGCTCGGCGAGGATCCAGCCGCCGGCGAGCGCGAGCGTCAGCACCGCCGGCCCGCGTCCGCGCGTGCCCCACCACGCCGCGACGACGGCCAGCATCGGGAACGCCGCGAGATAGACCGAGAGCAGCAGCACCGCGAGCCAGCCGAGCCAGGCCGGCATGGCGTCCTGGAAGGTGAAGGCGGTGGCGATCCAGTTCAGCCCGAGCGCGAACTGGCCATAGGCGAAGCAGAAGCCGATCGCGCCGGCGTCGCGCGGCCGCTCCGCGCGGCCGAGCAGGTGGATCAGCACCGCGAAGGCGACGAACATCAGCGGCCAGAGGTCGAGCGGCTGGAACGCGGTCGCCGAGACGAGCCCGGCGAGGAGGGCGAGGAGGAACGGCACGCGCGCCGCCTAGCCGCTTCGCGTCTCCCGCGCCAACTCCCGCTGCGTCATCCCCGCCTTCGCGGCGACGACGGTCCGGGCTATGTCGCGAGGATGCCGCTCCAGCCCTTCCATCTCGCCTTCTCGGTCCACGATCTCGCCGCCGCGCGCGCCTTCCACGGCGGCGTGCTCGGCTGCGCGGAGGGGCGCGGCAGCGCGGCGTGGGTCGATTTCGATCTCGCCGGCCACCAGATCGTCGCGCATCTCGATCCGGCGATGGCGCCCGCCGCCACGTCGAACGCCGTCGACGGCCACGACGTGCCGGTGCCGCATTTCGGCGTCGTGCTCGGCTGGGACGACTGGCACGCGCTCGCCGGGCGGCTGGCGGCGGCGGGGACGGCGTTCGGGATCGCGCCGCGCATCCGCTTCGCCGGCCGGCCCGGCGAGCAGGCGACGATGTTCTTCCACGATCCCTCCGGCAACGCGCTGGAGTTCAAGGCCTTCCGCGATCCATCGAAGCTGTTCGCGACAGACTAACGCGGCAGCACCGCCGCCAGCACCGATACCGTGACCACCGACAGCAGCGTCGTCACCAGCGTCGCGCGCGCCGCGAGCGCCGCCTCGCGACCATAAAGGCGCGCGACCATGAACGGGCCGGTGCCGGTCGGCAGCGCCGCCATCAGGATCGCGCCGCTCGACCAGGCCACCGGCATCGTCACCACCCACAGCGCCACCGCCGCCGTCACCGCCGGCTGCGCCACCAGCTTGAGCGCCACCACCGGCCACAGCCCGCCCGCCGCGCCCGCCGCGCGCGCCCCGCGCGGCTGCGCCAGGAACGGCTGCGCCAGGAACATCCCGATCGTCACCAGCGCCACCGGCGTCGCCGCACCGCCGAGCAGGTCCGTGAAGCGCGCGAGCGGCGCCGGCCAGCCGAGCCCGAGCGCGCTCCACAGCGCGCCCGCGACCGGCGCCGCGATCAGCGGGTTGCGCGCCAGCGCCGCGAGCACATGCGCGATCGCGACGCGGGGCGGGCGGTGCCGGTGGAGGTCGATCTCGATCAGCGCGCAGCCGACCGCGAACAGCAGGCAGACGGTGAGGATCGAGGCGAGCACCGCCGGCAACACCGCGCCCGGCCCGCCGAGCCGCCCGCCGAGCGCGGCCAGCAGCGGTATCCCCATGAAGGCGGTATTGGCATAGCCGGCGGCGAGCCCGTCGATCACCCGCGCCGGCAGCGCGGCGGGCGCGCGGCGCGGCATCCACATCCCGCCGAGCGCGGCGGCGATCATGCCGGCCGAGAAGGCGATCAGGAAGCCCGGCTGCCAGATCTCGCGCGGCGTCGTCGTCGCGAGGCTCGCGAACAGCAGCGCCGGCAGCGCGAGTCGCAGCGTGAACGCATTGAGCGGCGCCACCGCCTCGTCGCCGAGCCGCAGCCGCCGCGCGAACACATAGCCCGCGCCGATCAGCGCGAACACCGGCGCGACCGCCCCGAGCACGAGTGCACCGTCCATCGCGCCGCCGTGGCGGACGCGGGCGCGCGCCGCAAGCTCAGCGCATCGCGATCCTCGCGCCGGCTCCCGCCGCCGCCGCGCCCGCGCTCACCCGCCAGACCCTGCCACCGACATCGTCCGCCACCAGCAGATCGCCCTTGCCGTCGATCGCCACGCCGACCGGGCGGCCCTGCGCCTTGCCGTCGGCGGTGAGGAAGCCGGCGAGCACGTCCGACGGCTTGGCGTTCGGGACGGGCCTGCCGTTCGCGAACGGCACGAAGATCACCTTGTAGCCGGAGCGCGGGCTCCGGTTCCAGGAGCCGTGCTGGCCGATGAAGGCGCCGTTCGCATAGGCCGGCCCCAGCGTCTCGCCGGCGGCGAAGCTCAGGCCCAGCGAGGCGGTGTGCGATCCCAGGCCGTAATCCGGCACGGTCGCGTCCTCGAGCACGTCGGGCTTGGCGAATTTGACGCGGGCATCGGGATGGTCGCCCCAATATTGCCAGGGCCAGCCGTAGAAGCCGCCGAACTGCACGCTGGTGAGATAGTCGGGCACGAGGTCCGAGCCCAGCTCGTCGCGCTCGTTGACCACCGTCCAGAGCGTCCCGGTGCGCGGTTCCCAGCCCATGCCGTTGGGGTTGCGCAGGCCGACCGCGTAGAGCCGGTGCGCGCCGGTCCTGGCGTCGACCTCCCAGATCGCCGCGCGGCCCTGCTCGGCCGCCTCGCCGTTCTCGCCGACATTGCTGTTCGAGCCGACCGTGACGTAGAGCTTCGTGCCGTCGGCGCTGGCGATGACGTTCTTGGTCCAGTGATGGTTGATCGTGCCGGCGGGCAGGTCGACGAGCTTGACGGGCTTGGCGCCGGCCTTCGTCTCGCCGGGCACATAGGGCAGCTTCAGCAGCGCGTCGGTGTCGGCGATGTAGAGCGTGTCGCCGGAGAGCGTCATGCCATAGGGCGAGTTCAGCCCGGACAGGAACACCGATCGCATGTCCGCCCTGCCGTCGCCGTCGGTGTCGCGCAGCAGCGTGATGCGGTTGGCCGATGGCTGGCTGCCGGAGCCGGCGGCCTTCATCACCAGCTTCTGGATGAAGCCGCGGATGCCCTTCGCATCGTCGGGCTTCGGCGGCGCGTCGGTTTCCGCCACGAGCACGTCGCCGTCGGGCAGCGGCAGCAGCCAGCGCGGATGCTGGAGCCCGTCCGCGAAGGCGTTGACGGCGAGGCCCGGCGCCGCGGTCGGCATCGCGCCGCCCTGCCAGCCGATCGCCTTGGCGATGTTGAGCGTGGGGAACAGGCTCTTCTCCGGCGCGGGCAGCGCCGGGTGCGGCCCCATGCCGGCGGTGACGTCGAGCCTGGCCTTCTGCCCGCAGCCGGCGAGCATGGCGGCGGCGATCAGCGTCGCCGGAAATGCGATCTTGCGTGTCATCGATGGTCCTCTCGCGGCATCCATCCCGCCTCACGCGTTAGAACCTCACCCCTCGTCGGCGGGTTCCATGGCTGGCGGGTGGAGCCGCAGCCGGGTCACGCGGCGCGCGTCGCCGCCGGTCACCTCCAGCCGCCAGCCGCTGGCGTGCGCGACGAACTCGCCCGGCTTCGGCACATGCCCCGCCAGCACCGAGGCGAGCCCGCCCAGCGTGTCGACATCCTCCTCGACCTCGCCCAGCCTGGGATCGACCGTCGCGGCGACCTCGTCGAGGTCGGCGCGCGCGTCGGCGTCCCACATGCCGTCGGCGAGCGCGACGAGCAGCTCGGGGCTCTCCTCGTCATGTTCGTCCTCGATCTCGCCGACGATCTGCTCGACGATGTCCTCGATCGTCACCACCCCCTCGGTGCCCGAATATTCGTCGACGACGATGGCGAGATGGGTGTGCGTGGCGCGCATCTCGGCGAGCAGCTCGAGGATGCCCATCGATTCGGGCACGTAGCGCGGCTCGCGGATCAGCGGCGCGAGCGTGGGCGGCGGCGCCTGCCCAAGCGCCAGGATCGCGAACACGTCCTTGACGTGGATCATGCCGATCACGGTGTCGAGCGTGTCGCGATAGACCGGCATGCGGCTGTGCCCGGCCTCCGCGAACAGCGCGACGAGGCTCTCGAAGCTGGCCGCCTCGTCGATCGCGACGACGTCGCCGCGCGGCACCGCGATGTCGCGCACCGAGACCTCGCCGAAGCCGAGCAGGTTGCGCAGCATCTGCCGCTCGACGGGGGAGAGGTCGCCCTTTACCGGCGCGTCGTCCTCATGCTCGTCGATGGTCTCCTCGAGCAGGTCGCGGAGCGTCGGCTCGGCGTCCTCGCCGAACAGCAGGCCCCGCAAGCCCCGCCACAAGCGCCCGCCGGCATCGGCGGGCCTGCTACTGGAATCGTCCGGCATCGCGAGAGAATCTACCCCTGTCGACCGACGGTATAAGGAAGAAGTATCGAACCGTCATCCCCGCGAGGCGGGGATCCAGCTTCTTGCCTCGGATGAAGGCGGGACGGGCGGGAGCGCGTCTCAGCTCTCGCTCACCGCATAGGGATCGGCGATGCCGAGCTGGCCGAGCGCGGCCCGCTCCAGCTCTTCCATATGCTCGGCCTCGGCCTCGCCGTCGTCGTGATCGTAGCCCAGCAGGTGGAGCATGCCGTGGATGACGAGATGGGTGGCGTGGGTCTCGACGCTCACCGTCTTCTCCGCCGCCTCCGCCGCGCAGACGCCGGCCGCGAGGATGATGTCGCCGAGCAGCACCGCGCCGTCGTCGGAATTGGCGAGCCCCTCGATCAGGTCGCGCTGCACCATCGGGAAGGAGAGCACGTTGGTGGCCCTGTCCTTGTGCCGATAACCCCGGTTGAGCGCGCGAACCTCGGCATCGCCCGCGAACCGCACCGAGACCTCGGCGGTCACCTGCTTGGTCAGCAGCGGCCGGTACGGGCTCTGCGCGAGCGCGGCCTCGGCGGCGCGGGCGGCGAGCGCCTCCCAGTCGGCCTCGGGCCAGCCGGCGGCGGCGTCCACCGCGGTCTCGACGTCAAGCATGGACGATCCCGCGCCCGTTCGCCCCGCGCGCGATCGAGGGGCATGTGCTCGCGGCCGCGCCTCGACCGCGCCCGGCACGAACGGATGGCGAAGCTGGATGGCTAGGCATCGGGCCCCTCATAGGCCTGGACGATCCGCCCGACGATCGGGTGGCGCACCACGTCGGCGGCGGTGAAGCGGATCGTCGCCATCCCCTCGATCCCCTCCAGCCGGCCGACCGCGTCGGCGAGGCCCGACTTGCCGATGTCGGGCAGGTCGACCTGGCGGGGATCGCCGCACACCACCATCCGGCTGTTCTGCCCGAAGCGGGTGAGGAACATCTTCATCTGCGCGGGCGTGGTGTTCTGCGCCTCGTCGAGGATGATGAAGGCGTCGCCCAGCGTGCGCCCGCGCATGAAGGCGATCGGCGCGATCTCGATCTCGCCGCTGGCGATGCGCCGCTCGACCTGCTCGGCCGGCAGCATGTCGTAGAGCGCGTCATAGAGCGGGCGGAGATAGGGATCGACCTTCTCCTTCATGTCCCCCGGCAGGAAGCCGAGCCGCTCGCCCGCCTCCACCGCCGGCCGCGAGAGGATCAGCCGCTGCACCGATCCGGCGATGAGCTGCTGCACCGCCTGCGCGACCGCGACATAGGTCTTGCCGGTCCCCGCCGGGCCGAGCGCGAAGATGATGTCGTCGCGTCCCAGCGCCTCCATGTAGCGGATCTGGGTGGGCGAGCGCGGGACGATCGTCTTCTTGCGGGTGCGGATCATGATCTGCGGGGCGGCCCCCTGATCCATCCGCACGATCCCCGCCAGCGTCGGCTCGGCGGACATCGCGATCAGCGCCTCGACCGCGCCGGCATCGATGTCCTGCCCGTGCGCGATGCGGTTGTAGAGCGAGGTCAGCACGTCGCGCGCGCGGCCGGCCTGCTCGGCCTGCCCCTCGATCTGGATGCGCTGCCCCCGCGCGGAAATGTAGACGCCGAGCCGGTTCTCGATGGCGACGAGATTCTGGTCGAAATGGCCGAACAGCGCGCCGAGCAACTGCGGCTTGTCGAACACCACCTCGAGGCGGGCGCGGTCGCCGGGCTGGGCGGGGACGGGCTTGCGGCTCATTCGGTCCTTGTCGGCGCTGGAGACTGGCATGAAGATGGGCCGCTCCCCGCGCGATTGCCAGTGACTTTGTGCTTTGCCGACGCGATGAAGCGCGCATGCCGCGCCGCCTCCTCGCGCTCCTGCTGCTGTGCGCCTCGCCGGCCGCCGCGCGTCCCGCCGATCCGGCGGCGATCGCCGGCCGCACCATCGCCGGCGAGCGCTTCTCGATCGCCGGCTCGCGCGGCCATGTCGTGCTCGTGAACTTCTGGGCGAGCTGGTGCGTGCCGTGCCGCGCCGAGCTGCAGCGCCTTCCCGAC
>CAXTPE010000149.1:0-6778 GCA_964245925.1 uncultured Sphingomonadaceae bacterium | reverse complement strand
ACGAGATCGGCGCGAGCATGGCGACCTTCATGCGCCCGGCTCCAGCAGGAGGACGACGCCTTCGTGCGGGGCGAGAATGCTCACATCATCGTCATCCCCGCCTTCGCGGGGATGACGGGTGGTCGAGAGCAGGCGACGGTGGCGGCCCTTTTCCGGCATCCACCCGCTTTCGCTGCCGCCAAGGTTCAGCGCCACCACGATCCGCTCCTTCCCCAGCCGCCGCTCATAGGCGAGCACGTCGCCTTCGGTCTCCAGCAGCCCGATCTCTCCCAGCGCCAGCGCCGGGTGCGCGCGGCGCAGCGCCAGCAGGTGCCGGTAGAGCGTCAGCATCGAATCCGGGTCGGCCGCCTGGGCGGCGACGTTGCGCGCCCGCCAGTCGGCGTTGAGCGGCAGCCACGGCGCGCCGCCCGTGAAGCCCGCGTGGCGCGAAGCATCCCACGGCATCGGCGTGCGCACCGGATCGCGCCCGAGCCCCAGGCCCGGCTCGCGCAGCTCGCGCGGATCCCGCACGCGTGTCGGAGGGATCGCGACATCGCTCAAGCCGAGTTCGTCGCCATAATAGATCGTCGGCACGCCCCGCAGCGTCAGCAGCAGCATCGCCGCGACGCGCGCCTGGGCCTCGCCGACACGGGCAGCGATGCGCTGGCGATCATGGTTGCCGAGCACCCAGTTCGGCCAGCCGCCCGGCGGGAGCGCCGCCTCATAGTCCGCGATCAGCCGGCGGATGGTGGGCGCGTTCCAGTCCGCCGCGATCAGCTCGAAGTTAAAGGGAAGCTGCACCTCGGGCACCTGGGGGCTGCCATAATACGCCATCAGCCGCTCGTAGGGCAGGTAGATCTCGCCGATCAGCAGGCGGTCGCCCGGATAGGCGTCGGCGATGGCGCGCATCTCGGCGGCGATTGCGTGGACCTCCGGCTGGTCGGTCGAGCGGGTCTGGAGCACGCGGTGCATCTCGCCGAGCCGCTCGCGCCAGTCCGGGTTGGCCGGATTGTCGGGGAAGCCCGCATGCTTCACGATGTGCCACAGCACGTCGATGCGGAAGCCATCGACGCCGCGATCGAGCCAGAAGCGCATCGCGTCGAGCATCGCGGCGCGCAGCCCGGGATTGCGCCAGTTGAGGTCGGGCTGCTCCTTGAGGAAGGCGTGGCCGTAATATTGCCCGGTGGCCTCGTCCCACGCCCAGGCGGGGCCGCCGAAATCGCTGATCCAGTTGTTGGGTGGTCCCCCGCCGGCCGCCGCGTCGCGCCAGATATACCAGTCGCGCTTCGGGTTGGTGCGAGAGGAGCGGCTCTCGACGAACCACGGATGGCGATCCGACGAGTGGTTCGGCACGAAATCGAGCAGCAGCTTCAGCCCGCTGGCGTGCGCATCCGCCAGCAGCGCGTCGAAATCGGCGAGCGTGCCGAAGCGCGGGTCGATGTCGGTATAGTCGGCGACGTCATAGCCGAAGTCGGCCATCGGCGAGGGATAGATCGGCGAGATCCACAGCGCATCGACGCCGAGCGCGACCAGATGGCCGAGCCGGGCGCGGATGCCCCGAAGGTCGCCGATGCCGTCGCCGTCGCTGTCCTGGAAGGATCTCGGATAGACCTGGTAGATCACCGCCGTCTTCCACCACTCGCTCATGCGAACCGGCTCTTCGGAACATGGGTGATGCGGCAGGCGAGATCGGCCTCGCCGCTCGCGAGGATGTAGCTGTCGCCGGCATCGACGATGCCGGTGGTGAACACGACCGGCGTCGGCAGGTACATGCGGTGGGCGATGGCGGCGGTGAGCGCCGGATCAGCCTCGAGCAGCGGCACCTCGTCCTCGATGCGCAGGATGCGGCCGGGATCGTCGCGGTCGAGCAGCGCCCAGAAGCTGCGGTAGATGCCGACCGCGCCCCGCGGCTCGACGCCGTGGTAGATCACCAGCCAGCCCGCATCGGTGAGGATCGGCTGGGCGCCGCCGCCGATCTTCATCGCCGATGTCGATCCCTTGCGCGCGCGCAGGCCGGGCGCCTCCAGCGGCCGCCAGTGCAGCGCGTCCGGCGAGACGGCGAGGTTGATCGAGGGGCCGCCGGCCCAGGGGCTCTCCCGCGGATAGGCGAAATAGACCTCGCCGAGCGGGCGGGTGAGCGCCGCGAAGCGTCCGCCGACCTTGCCCTCGAAGAGCAGCATGTCCTTGTTCTGGTGATCGAGCACGATGCCTCGCGGCGTCCAGTCGCGCCCGTCCGGCGAGCTGTGGAGCGTCGTGCAGTGGCGTTCGGCGGAGACCGAGCAGCTCGTCATATACCAGGTGCCGTCGATCAGGCTGATGCGCGCGTCCTCGATGCCATAGTCCTGGTAGGGAGCGACCGGCGCGATCGCGCGGTCATAATGGACGGCGACGATCTCGCGGGCGTGTGAGTCCAGCTCGACCGGCAGCAGCCAGGAGAGCGAGGTGAGCGCAAGCATGCGATGGCGCGAGCTGCGGAGCTGGAACTGGCGCGGATCGGTCATGTCGACGCCGGCGAGCGGATGGCGGTCGAGCACATAACCGTCCGCCGTCCAGCGGATCGCGCGCACCGCATCGCCATCGACCGGCTGGCCGAGCGCCTCGGCGATCCGCACCATCATCAACAGATTGCCGCCCGGCAGCCGTGTGAAGCCGGGGTTGAAGGCGCCGAGCACATAGGTCGGCTCGGCGATCCCGCGGCGCAGCGGGGAACGGGCGAGATCGACGTCGCCCGGCCCGAAGATCAGATAATCGTCCCCGGCATGCATCGCTCCCGCGAACGCGACGCGGGCGCCGCTGTTCCGCAGGCCACGCCGTCAGCCGGACATCGCCGCCTGCGCCGCGCGTATGGCGCCGTCGCACGCCGCCGACGAGATCGGCGCGAGGAACTCGCAGCCATGCCGCCGCCCCTCCTGCCAGACGATCCGCGCGTTGAGCCCGGTCAGCCCCGGCAGTTGCAGCCAGACGATCGTGCCGGGCGGCAGCGGCTCGCCGAGATCGACCCCGAACCCTTCCGGCGCGAGATCGCGCACGATCACCGCCATGCCGCCCCCGCCCTCCGCGCCGCGCTCGCTCAAGCCCGCGATCGCGGTCATCCGCCGCCGCGCCGCGCGGCGTTGGGCCAGCGGCACCCAGATGCCCAGCTTCGCGTCCATTCCGCCTCCTCGCCCATGAGAACGGAACCGACCATGGCGCACGCGGCTTAAGCCGCGGTGCAGCAGCGTCGCCAAGGAACCGTTAAGCCGTCGGCAAGCCGCGATGCGGCAGTGCCGGATCGGCGGGCGTGCGCGCGAAGGAATGGGATGACGGCGATGCATCGGTCGATATGCCGCTCGGCGCCGCTCGCGCTGCTGGCGGTCGCGGCCTGCGCGGTCGGCCCGGACTATGCGCCGCCCTCGGGCGCGGCGTTGCGGGTGCCGGCGCGGTTCGCGGCGCCCGTCGAGACGATGGTCGCGGAGGCCGATCTCGCACGCTGGTGGACGCTGTTCCAGGATCCGGCGCTCGATTGGCTGGTCGATCGCGCGCTCGCCGCCAATCTGGACATCGACGTCGCCGGATCGCGCGTGCGCCAGGCGCGCGCGGCGGCGCGGGGCGCCCGCGCCGCGCTGTTCCCGACGCTCGGCGTGTCCGGCTCGGCGACGCGCGCCTACCGGCGGGGCGGCGGCGGCACGACGATCATCACCACGCCCGGCAGCGGCACGACGACGACCGGCACCGGCACCGGCACGACCACGACGGGTTCCGGAGCCGGCGGCACGATCATCACCACCAGCGGCGGCGGCGATGCCAACCGCTTCGATGCGGGCTTCGACGCCTCCTACGAGGCCGATCTGTTCGGCGGCGTGCGGCGGAGCATCGAGGCGTCGCGCGCCGACCGGCAGTCGAGCGAGGAAAGCCTCCACGACACCCAGCGCAGCGTCGTCGCGGAGGTCGCGACCGACTATGTCGCGGCGCGCCAGGCGCAGGCGCGCCTCGCGATCGCGCGCGCCAATCTCGCCGCTCAGGACGAGACGCTGCGGATCGTCGGCTGGCGGGTGCAGGCGGGGCTCGCGAGCGCGCTCGATCTCGAGCAGGCGCGGCAGTTGCGCGCGCAAACCTCGGCCAACATTCCCGCGCTCCAGAGCAGCTTCACCCAGAACGCCAATGCCCTCGCCATCCTGATCGGCGAGGCGCCGGGCGCCGCCGCCGCGCTGCTCGATCCGGTCCGCCCGATCCCGCTCGCGCCGGCCGCGCTCGCCGCCGACGTGCCGGCCAACGTCATCGCGCGCCGCCCCGACGTGCGCGCCGCCGAGCGCGCGCTGGCGGCGGAGACAGCGCGGATCGGGGTGGAGGAAAGCGCGCTCTATCCGGCGCTCCAGCTCACCGGCTCGCTGGGCGGATCGGGCGGGCATATCGGCGACATCGCCTCGGATGCGATCGGCACCATCGTCGGCGCGATCAGCGCGCCGATCTTCCAGGGCGGCGCGATCCGCGCGCGCATCGAGAGCCAGCGCGCCGCCGCCGGCATCGCCTATGCGCAATATCGCGCGGCGGTGCTGACCGCGCTCGGCGACGTCGAGAACGCGCTGGTCGCGCTCGCGGCGGCGAACCGCAGCCAGGTCGATCTCGCCGCGGCGGCGCAGGCGGCGGGCAATGCGCGGCTGTATGCCGCGAGCCAGTATCAGGCGGGGCTGATCGACTTCCAGGGCCTGCTCGACAGCGAGCGCACCTTGCTCTCCAGCCAGGACGCGCTCGCCGCCTCGCGCGGCGACCGCGCCACCGCGCTCATCCAGCTCTACAAGGCCTTGGGCGGCGGCTGGCAGGCGGCGCCCCAACCGCCGAGCCTGCTCGCCGGTACATCGAAGGCGCCGGCGAGCCTGCTTGCCGATACGTCCGGAGCGCCCGCGCATGCGCTCGCCAGCATCCCGGCATCGACAGCGAGACCATGATGGACCAGCAGACCAGCGCCGCCACCAACGCCGCGGAGATCGACGCCTTCCTCGGCGTGCAGTCGACGACGCGGCGCGCGAAGCTCCTCAAGTGGATCAGCGTGGCGCTGGGCGCCGCGCTGCTGCTGTACCTGCTCTGGACGCTGTTCTTCTCGGCCGCCGCGCCGACCGCCTATGCGACCGTGGCGGCCACGCGCGGCGATCTGGAAGTCACCGTCTCGGCCACCGGCAATCTCGCGCCGACGACCCAGGTCAATGTCGGCGTCGAGCAGTCCGGCACGGTCGAGGGCGTCTACGTCAACAACAACGACCGGGTGCGCAAGGGCCAGGTGCTCGCCCGGCTCGATCTCTCCAAGCTCAGGGACGCGCTGACCCAGAGCCAGGCCGCGCTCGCCCAGGCGACCGCGACGGTGGCGCAGAACCGCGCGACCGCGCAGCAGAGCAAGGCGACGCTCGACCGCTATCTCGAGGTCTCGCGCCTGTCCGGCGGCAAGGTGCCGTCGGCGACCGAGCTGGACGTCGCCAAGGGCGATTACGCGCGGGCGCTCGCCAACGTGCAGGCGGCGCAGGCCGGGGTCGGCGAGGCGCGCGCGCAGGTCTCGACCAACACCACCAATGTTTCCAAGGGCGTGATCTACTCGCCGGTCGATGGCGTCGTGCTCTCGCGCCAGGTCGAGCCGGGGCAGACCGTCGCCGCCTCGTTCAGCACGCCGACGCTGTTCACCATCGCCGAGGATCTCTCGCAGATGAAGCTCGAGGTGAAGGTCGACGAGGCGGACGTCGGCGACGTCCATGCGGACGAACAGGCGCGCTTCACGGTCGACGCCTATCCGGGGCGAACCTTCCCGGCGAGCGTCACCCGCGTCGATGTCGGCGCCAATGCCTCGCCGCAGATCAACAGCGCGGGCACCACCGTCAGCTCGTCGACCACCAGCGTGATCGCCTACACCGCGGCGCTCCAGGTCCAGAACCCCGACCTGCTGCTGAAGCCGGGGATGACCGCCACCGCCGACATCGTCACCGCCCGCAAGCAGGGCGTGCTGCTGGTGCCGAACGCGGCGCTGCGCTTCCATCCGGCGCGCGCCGGCAAGGGCGGCGGCGCGGGCTCCGGCGGCGGCATCACCAGCGCGCTCGTCCCCAGCCCGCGCATGGGACGGCGGGGCGGCGCGGGCGGTGGCGGCGGCGGGGCGGGCAAGACCGCCTCGATCGGGCGGGGCAGCCGCCAGGCGGTCTATGTCGTCGGCGCGGATGGCAAGCCGAAGCGCGTGCGGGTGACGGTCGGCCAGTCCGACGGCCAGATGACCGAGATCACCGGCGGCGATCTCGAGGCCGGCCAGCGCGTCATCACCGGCCAGCTCGCGGCGGCGGGATCGGACGGGTGATGCCGGCAACCGCCCCGCTCATCTCGCTGCGCGGCGTCACCAAGCGCTTCGGCGAGGGGTCGGCCGCGTTCCAGGCGCTGAAGGGCGTCGATCTCGACATCGCGGCCGGGCAGTTCGTCGCGGTGATGGGCCCGTCGGGCGGCGGCAAGTCCACCACCATGAACATCCTCGGCTGCCTCGACGTGCCGTCGACCGGCGAATATCTGTTCCGCGGCCATCATGTCGAACGGCTCGATCGCGACCAGCGCGCGCTGCTGCGGCGGCGCTATCTCGGTTTCGTCTTCCAGGGCTTCAACCTGCTCGCGCGCACCTCGGCGCTCGAGAATGTCGAGCTGCCCCTGCTCTATCGCGGCGAGGAGAAGCGGGCGCGGCGCGAGACCGCGATGGCGGCGCTCGACAAGGTCGGCCTCGCCGACTGGTGGGACCATACGCCGTCCGAGCTTTCCGGCGGCCAGCAGCAGCGCGTCGCGATCGCGCGCGCCATCGTCACCC
>CAXTPE010000148.1:0-6842 GCA_964245925.1 uncultured Sphingomonadaceae bacterium | reverse complement strand
GCTTCGACGCCAATTCCTATCTCTACATCACCCGCGCGATGGACTATTTCGATCTCGCCGAGGAGCATGGCGGTCGCCTCGCCGATGCGTTCGCGGGCACCCGCTCGCGCGTGCTGCTCGTCTCGTTCGACACCGACTGGCTCTACCCGACCGCCGAATCGCGCGCGATCGTGCACGCGCTCAATGCATCCGGCGCGCAGGCGAGTTTCGTCGAGCTGTCCTCGCCCTTCGGCCACGACGCTTTCCTGCTCGACGTGCCGGAACTGTTCCGCGTGGTCGACGGATTCCTGAGGGCGGGCGCATGATCCTGGCATCGGCGGCATGAGCCTGCGTCCCGATCTCGCGATCATCGCCGATCATGTCGCTCCGTCCTCGCGTATCCTCGACGTCGGCTGCGGCGACGGCGAGCTGATGGCGGAGCTGCGCGACGCCAAGGCGGTCGACGCGCGCGGGATCGAGATCGACGGCGGCAACGTCGCCGCCGGCGTCGCCCGCGGCCTCTCGATCGTGCAGGGCGACGCCGACACCGATCTCGCCGGCTACCCTACCGACGCGTTCGACTATGCCATCCTCAGCCAGACGCTCCAGACCACCCGCGCGCCCGATCGCGTGCTCGACGAGCTGCTGCGGATCGGGCGGCGCGTGTTCGTGTCGTTCCCCAATTTCGCGCACTGGCGGGTGCGCGCCTCGCTGCTGTGGGGCGGGCGGATGCCGGTGACGCGCACGCTGCCGGTGGCGTGGTACGCCACCCCCAACATCCACCACCTCACCATCGACGACTTCCGCGCCTTCCTGGGCGGTCGCGGCATCGCCACCGAAGGCGCCTGGTTCCTTAGCGGGGACCGCCAGACGGGTGCCGCCGCCGCCAACTTCCGCGCCGAGCATGCGGTGTTCCTGATCCGGCGATGATCCAGAGCCAAATACCACCTCCGTTCGCCCTGAGCGAAGTCGAAGGGCAAGCGCCGCGCATATGCTTCGACTGCGCTCGGCACGAACGGCTGTCGGGTGTGCCGCTCACCCCCGCAGCGTCGCGCCCGTCTTGCCGGCCGCCGCCACGATCCGGTCGGAGATCGCCGCCAGCTCCTCTTCGGTGAAGCTGCGCTCGCCTGGCTGGAGCGTCACCGCCACGGCGAGCGACTTGCGCCCCTCGGGAATGCCCGCGCCCGTGAACATGTCGAACAGCGCGACCTGCGTGATCGCCGCCTTGTCGGCGCCGCGCACCGCGCGCAGCAGCGCGTCGGCGGGCATTTCGGCGGGCGCCAGGAAGGCGAAGTCGCGCGTCACCGGCTGGAGCGCCGGTGACGTGTAGGCGCCGCGCGCCCGCCCCGCCGAGCGCTTCTGCGGGATCGCTTCAAGGAACAGCTCGGCGGCGACCACCGGCAAGTCGATGTCGAATGCCTTGAGCGTCGCCGGGTGCAGCTCGCCGAATGCGGCGAGGATCGCCCTGGGGCCGAGGCCGAGCCGTCCCGAGCGCCCCGGATGCCACGCCGGCCCGCCGTTATCGACAAGCTGGAGCCGGTCGACCGGCGCGCCGGCGGCGGCGAGGATCGCGATCGCCTCGGTCTTGGCGTCGAACGCGTCGGCGGCGCGCGCGCGGCCTGCGCGCCAGTCGCGCGGGTCCATGTCGCCGGCGATGAGCAGCCCGAGCGTCGGCCGCTCGCCGTCCTCCAGATAGCGCCGGCCGAGCTCGAACAGCCGCACGCCGCCCGCGCCCCGGTCGAGGTTGCGCCGCGCCGCCGCCAGCAGGCCGGGCAGCAGCGAGGGCCGCATCACCTTCAGCTCCTCGGAGATCGGGTTGGCGAGCGTCCAGGCGCCGCCGCCGAACGCCTGCGCCTCCTTCTCCGAGACGAAGCTCCACGTCACCGCCTCGTCCAGGCCGCGCGCGGCCGCCGCCCTGCGCGCGCGCCGCTCGAGCAGCTGCGCCGGCGTCGCGGTCGGCCGCGCGACGCCTTCCGCGCGGGGGAGCGGCGTCGCCGGCACGCGGTCCAGCCCCTCGATGCGGATCACCTCCTCGACGAGATCGGCCGGTCCGTCGATGTCGCGGCGCCAGGTCGGCACGGTCACCGTCCAGTCGTCCGCGACCGAGCAGCCGAGCCGCGCGAGAATCGCCGCCTGCCGCGCCGGTGCGACGGCGAGCCCGCCGAGCCGCGCGCACAGCGCCGGGTTGTAAGCGATCGTCCGCGCCTCGGCGGGCGGCCGGCCGGCGCGGATCGTCCGGCTCGCCGTGCCGCCGCAGAGGCGCTGGACGAGGTTGGTGACGGCGGTCAGCCCGTCTTCGAGGAACGCCGGATCGACGCCGCGCTCGAATCGCTGGCGGGCGTCCGAGGTGAGGCCGAGCGCCTGGCCGGTGCGCGCGATCCGCTCGGGCGCGAACCAGGCGATCTCGATCAGCACGTCGGTGGTGGCGTCCGCGACGCCGCTGTGCTCGCCGCCCATGATCCCGGCGATGTCGTGGACCTCGGCATCGTCGGCGATCACGGTCATCGACGCATCGAGCGCATAGCTTCGGCCGTTGAGCGCCAGCACCGTCTCGCCGTCGCGCGCTTTGCGCGCGGTGAGCCCGCCCGACAGCTTCGCGACGTCGTAGACATGCGCCGGGCGGCCGAGATCGATCATCAGGTAATTGGTGATGTCGACCAGCGCCGAGATCGGCCGCTGCCCCACCGCCTCCAGCCGCCGCCGCATCCACCCGGGCGAGGCGCCGTTGACGACGCCGCCGACGCTCCGCGCGAAGACGGCGGGACAGCCCTCGGGATCGTCGGTGGCGACTCCCACCGCGCAGTCGCCGGCCTCGTCGACGGGGTCCAGCGCGAGCGGCTTCAGCGTGCCGAGGCCGGCTGCGGCGAGATCGCGGGCGATGCCGCGCACGCCCATGCAGTCCTGCCGGTTGGGGGTGATCGCGACCTCGAACAGCGGATCGTCCAGCCCCGCCCAGGCCGCATAGCCCGCGCCGATCGGTGCGTCGGTGGGAAGCTCGATGATGCCGTCATGCTCCTCGCCGAGCTCCAGCTCGCGCACCGAGCACATCATGCCGTTGCTCTCGACGCCCCGGATCGCGGCGACCTTCAAGGTCATCTGCGAACCCGGCACATAGGAGCCCGGCGGCCCGAACACGCCGACCAGCCCGGCGCGCGCGTTCGGAGCGCCGCAGACCACCTGCAACGGGTCGTCTCCCGCGTCGACGATGAGCACTTGCAGCTTGTCGGCCTGCGGATGCCGCTCGGCGCTCAGCACCTTCGCGATCCGGAACGGCGCCAGCACCGCGGCCGGATCGGCGACGCTCTCCACCTCCAGCCCGATGCGGGTGAGCATGTCCGCGATGGCGCCGGCGTCGGCATCCGTATCGAGATGCTCGCGCAGCCAGGAGAGCGTGAACCTCATGCACCCACCCCGCCCGAGAGCGTCGGCACGTCGAGCGCGGCGAAGCCGTAGTGGCGCAGCCAGCGCAGGTCGCCATCGAAGAATGCGCGCAGGTCGTCCATGCCATATTTGAGCATCGCCAGCCGATCGATCCCGCAGCCGAAGGCGAAGCCCTGCCATTCGCCGGGATCGATGCCGCAGGCGGCCAGCACGTTGCGATGGACCATGCCGGAGCCCAGGATCTCCATCCAGCCGTCCGGCGACGCGCCGCCGACCACGCGCCGCCCGCGCTCGAGGGTGTAGCCGACATCGACCTCGACCGAGGGCTCGGTGAACGGGAAATAGGAGGGGCGGAAGCGCAGCACGATGTCGTCGCGCTCGAAATAGGCCTTCACGAAGGTCTCGAGCGTCCATTTGAGATGGCCGAGATGGATGCCGCGATCGATCACCAGTCCCTCGACCTGGTGGAACATCGGCGTGTGGGTGGCATCGCTGTCCGAGCGGTAGGTGCGGCCCGGCGCGATGATGCGGATCGGCGGCGGCTGGCTCGTCATGGTGCGGATCTGCACCGGCGAGGTGTGGGTGCGCAGCAGCATCTTCCGGCCGTCGGCGTCGGTACGGTCGAAATAGAAGGTGTCGTGCATCGCGCGCGCGGGATGCGTCGCGGGGATGTTGAGCGCGGTGAAATTATGCCAGTCGTCCTCGATCTCTGGGCCGGTGGCGACCGCGAAGCCCAGGTCCGCGAAGATTTCGGCGAGCTCGTCCATCACCTGGGCGACGGGGTGGACCGATCCCCGCGGCCCGGTCTGCACCGGCAGCGACAGGTCGAGCCGTTCGGCGGCGAGCCGCGCGTCGAGCGCCGCGCCTTCCAGCGCCGCCCGGCGGTCCGCGATCGCCGCCGTCACCGCCTCGCGCAGCGCGTGGATGCGCGGGCCTTCCCGCTGGCGCTGCTCCGACGGCATCGGCCCCAGCGTCTTGAGCAGCGCGGTGACGGACCCCTGCTTGCCGAGCGCCTGCACGCGCAGATTCTCGAGCGCCGCCAGATCGGGCGCGGCGGCGATGGTGGGGAGGAGGCGATCGAGGTCGGTCATTGTTTCCCGCCGTCATTCCCGCGCAGGCGGGAATCCATATTCTCAGACGTTCGAGCTTATGGATTCCCGCCTGCGCGGGAATGACGGAGGAAGGAGACTAGGCCGCCACCCTCGCGCCCTCGGGCAACGCCGCCTTCGCCTGCGCGACGATCGCCGAGAAGGCATCCGCCTCGTGCATCGCGAGATCGGCCAGCACCTTGCGGTCGAGCTCCACGCCGGCGAGCTTCAGCCCATGCATGAACACGCCGTAGGTCAGCCCCTCGGTGCGCACCGCCGCGTTGATGCGCTGGATCCACAGCGCCCGGAACGAGCGCTTCTTTACCTTGCGGTCGCGATAGGCGTACTGCCCGGCCTTCTCGACGGCTTGGCGGGCGATGCGGATCGTGTTCTTGCGGCGGCCGTAATAGCCCTTTGCCTGATCCAGGATCCGGCTGTGCTTGGCGCGGGTGGTGACACCCCGTTTGACGCGTGCCATCTACGCCTCCCTCAATTCAGGCCGTAGGGCGCCCAGAGCTTCACCCGGGCCGTATCGGCCTCGGCGAGAACTTCGGTGCCGCGGTTCTGGCGGATATACTTGGCATTATGCGAGATCAGGCGGTGGCGCTTGCCGGCGACGCCGTGCTTGAGCTTACCCGATGCGGTAAACTTGAAGCGCTTCTTGACGCCGCTCTTCGTCTTGAGCTTGGGCATTTTCGACTCCTCGGATGGGCCGGATGTGGCCCGGTCGATTGCAGACGCGCCACGGCAGCCCTGATGAGCCGGGCGATCCCTCGATCGAGCGGGGCCTATAGGGGTGGCTCGCCCGGCACGCAAGCGCCGGCGACGGAACCGGACCCGCAACGATCCGTTGGATCGTATCGTGACGAAAGAGGAAACCATCCGGCCCGCGCACGCAACCCCGCTCATGCGCAAGCGGAGCGCCGGCGGGCCGCTCGCCATCGGCGTCGCGATCCTGGCCGCCTTCGTCGGCATCGTCCTGCTCGCCTGGCTGGTGCTGTTCATTACCAAAGGGCGTTTCCTCAAGCCGACGTTCGAGCGCTTCGCCAGCCGCATGTCCGAGCGGCAGATCCGGGTGGCGGGGGACTTCCAGTTCTATCTCGATCCGATCGACGTCCACTTCCTCGCGCAGGGGCTGACGGTTTCCAACCCGGCCTGGGCGCCGAAACCCAATTTCTTCGAGTCGAAGCTGATCGACACCCGCGTCAAGACGCTCCCGCTCATCTTCGGCAAGCGCCGCATCGAGACGCTGGTGCTCGACGGCGCCAATGTCGATGCCGAGTGGGACAAGCAGCGCCGCAATACCTGGACGTTCGGCGATCCCAACCAGAAGGGCGCGCCCTTCCAGTGGCCGGTGATCGAGCGCGGCGTGGTGACCGGCACCACGGTGCGCTACGTCGATCCGGCGCTGCTCATCACCGCGAACGTCAAGGTCGACACGGTCAACTCCGCCCACAGCCAGGTCGCCGAAAAGGACGTCAAATATACCGGCGACGGCACGATGCGCGGCAAGCCGTTCACCATGTATGGCGCGCTCACCACGCCCAATTCGACCGTGACCTTCGGCAAGACCGGCTTCGAGCTCCATGCCAGGTCCGGCCCGACGCTGCTCGACGTCGCCGGCACGCTGCCCGCCGCGACCCAGATCGAGGGCGCCGACCTCAAGACCCGCGTGCGCGGCCCGAACCTGCGTTATCTGTTCGATTTCCTTGGCGTCGCGGTGCCGGATACGCGCGGCTACCACTTCGCCGGCGACACCACCAAGGTCGGCGGCGAGTGGCGCTTCATCCATATCACCGGCATGTTCGGCAACAGCGATCTCGAAGGCGCGATGACGATCTCGCTGCCGAACGATCGGCTGCGCATCGACGGCGATCTCCAGAGCCGCTCGGTCGACATGATCGATATGGCACCGTTCATGGGCTATGATCCGAACGCGATCGCCACCAAGGGCGCGGTCGCGGCGGCGACGACGCAGGGCCCGGCCGCCGGCCATCCGCGCATCCTGCCGGACGCGCCGCTGCGCATCGATGCGCTCGACAGATTCGATTCGCACATCCTCTATCGCGTCGCCGAGGTGAAGCAGCGCTACGTGCCGCTGTCGAACCTCACGGCGACCTTCGATCTCGATCACCGGCTGATGAAGCTCTCGCCGATGACGATGGATGTCTCCGGCGGCCATCTCGCCGCCGACATCGCCATCGATGCGCGCGGTCGCGAGGTGCTGACCGATTACGACATCCGCCTCTCGCCGACGCCGCTGGGCAAGCTCTTCCGCAATTCGGGCGTGTTCAACGCCGGGACCACCGGCTCGATCAAGGCCCGCGTCCAGATGCACGGCACCGGCGACAGCCTCCGGAAGCCGCCGGCGACGTCGAACGGCCGCATCGCGGT
>CAXTPE010000147.1:0-6842 GCA_964245925.1 uncultured Sphingomonadaceae bacterium | reverse complement strand
GTGATCTGCCTCGGCAAATCGACCTATGCGCGCTGCGGCATCATCGTGAACGTCACCCCGCTCGAGCCGGGCTGGGAGGGGCATGTCACGCTCGAATTCTCGAACACCACGCCGCTGCCCGCCAAGGTCTATGCCAATGAGGGCGCCTGCCAGTTCCTGTTCCTCAGGGGCGAGGAGGCGTGCGAGGTGAGCTATGCCGATCGCGCCGGCAAATATATGTCGCAGCGCGGCGTCACCCTGCCGAAGCTGTAGCCGGCGCCGCGCCCCGCCCCGCGAGGAACTCGCGCCAGAGCATCGCCAGCACCGCCATCGTCGCCGGCCCGACGAACAGCCCGAGCAGCCCGAAGCTCTCGACCCCGCCCAATATGCCGATCAGCACCCAGAGGAACGGCAGCCGCGTCGCCCCGCCGATCAGCACCGGGCGGACGATATGATCCGCCACGCCGACCACCACGAAGCCGAACAGCACCACCGCGATCGCCGCCGTCACCGCGCTCTGCGCCACCAGCAGCACCGCCGCGATCCCGAACATCAGCGCCGCGCCGAACGGGATCATCGCCGCCACCGCGGTCGCCGCGCCGAGCAGCAGCGGATGGGAGACGCCCGCCAGCAGATAGGCGACCGTCATCACCAGCCCCTCGCCGATGCCGACCAGCACCAGCCCGTCGATCGTGCCGCGCACCGACTGGATCACCTGATGCCCGATCCGCTCGCCCGACGGCCCCAGCAGCCGCGCGCCCGCGACGCGGAGCTGGGCGGCGATCAGCGATCCGTCGCGCAGCAGGAAGAACAGCGCGAACAGCGTGAAGGCGAAAGTGACGACGCGCCGGATCAGCCCGGAGCCGACCAGCCGGCTGTGATAGAGGATGGTCCGCGCGTTCATCATGCGAAGCTGGAGCTCGGCGGCCTGCGCGGTGGCGAGATGCTCCTGCCACCAGCGCGTCACCTGGGGGCCGCCGAACGGCAGCGCGGTCACCCATTCCGGCACCGGCACGCCGCCCTGCCGCGCCGCGACGAGCCAGCCGGAGACGTCCTGCGCCTCCGCCGCCGCCTGCGCGATCCCGAAGCCGACCGGCACCAGCACGAGCAGCCCGATCGCCAGCGTCATCAGCGCCGGCAGCAGCCCGCCGCGCCCCAGCGAGGGCCAGCGCGCGACGATCCGCAGCCGCAGCGGCTCGACCGCGATCGCGATCACGCCCGCCCATGCCAGCGCCGGCAGGAAGCCGCGCACGATCCACAGCCCGAGCGCGAAGAGCACGAGCGCCAGCACCAGCCGTCCGATCTGCTGGCGGCGCGGGGTCGGTGACGGCATCATCATCGTTTCGCCCCCTGGTGACGGATGTTGCCCGGCCGTCCGCGCCGGTTGACCGGGCGGCGATCCTTGCGCGCCGCCATCGGCCGCGGGCGGACGCCGGCGCCCTCGGGCAGCTCGAAGCGCAGCGCGCCCGTCACCGGATCGGCCTCGGCGAGGCGGAGCTTGAGCCGCTGGCCGCGCGCGAAGCTGTCGCCGCTGGCCTCGCCGGTCAGCGTCTGCGCCGCTTCGTCGTAGCGGAAATATTCCGGCCCCAATGTCGAGACCGGCACGAGCCCGTCGCCGCCCAGCGCCTCGACGGTGGCGAAGAAGCCGAAGCCCTGCACCCCGGTGATCCGCGCATCGACGATCTCGCCGACATGCGCCGAAAGATAGGCGGCGACATAGCGGTCGACCGTCTCGCGCTCGGCCTCCATCGCGCGACGCTCGGCGCGGCTGATCGTCTCGCCGAGCTTCTCCATCGCCGCGGCCTCCGCCGGGGTCAGCGCGGTTTCGGCGGGCAGCCGCACGCCGTCCCGGCGCAGCGCCGTCGCGGCCACCGGCGCCTCCAGCCCCCAGGCACCGACCAGCGCGCGATGCACGAGCAGATCGGCATAGCGGCGGATCGGCGAGGTGAAATGCGCGTAGCTGCCGAGCGCGAGCCCGAAGTGCCCGGCGTTTCTCGGGCCGTAATAGGCCTGGGTCTGGGTCCGCAGCACCTGCTCCATCGCCTGTGGGCGGAAGTCCGCCTCGCCGATGCGGGCGAGGACATGGTTGAACGTCGCCGGACGCACCACCTGCCCCAGCGCGAACTCCACGCCGAAGGTCTCGAGATATTCCTTGAGCGCGACCAGCTTCTCGCGGCTCGGCGGCTCGTGGTCGCGGTACATGACCGGCGCCTTCCTCGCCTCCAGCGCCTTGGCGGCGGCGACGTTGGCGGCGATCATATACTCCTCGATCAGCCGATGCGCGTCGAGCCGCTCGCGCGCGGCGACGGTGAGGATGCGGCCCTGCTCGTCGAGCACGACGCGGCGCTCCGGCAGATCGAGATCGAGCGGCTCGCGCGCCGCCCGCGCCTTCGCCAGCGCCGCCCAGCCGGCCCAGAGCGGGCGGAGCGCGGTCTCCAGCAGCGGGTGCGGCAGGGTGCCGTCGATCGCCGCCTGCGCATCTTCATAGGCGATGTTCGCCGCGATCCGCACGGTGGCGCGGGAAAAGCGCCAGCTCAGCAGCTTGCCGCCCTTGCCGATCACCAGATGGCAGGCGAGCGCGGCGCGATCCTCGCCCGCCTTCAGCGAGCAGATGTCGGCCGAGAGCAGCTCCGGCAGCATCGGCACGACCCGATCGGGGAAATAGACGCTGTTGCCGCGCTTCGCCGCCGCTCGATCGAGCGCGCTCCCGGGCCGCACGTAGAAGCTCACGTCGGCGATCGCGACGATCGCGCGGAAGCCGCCCGCGTTGGCGGGATCGTCGTCGGGCGCCGCCCAGACGGCATCGTCGTGATCGCGCGCGTCGGCGGGATCGATCGCGACGATCGGCAGGTGGCGCAGGTCTTCGCGGCCCTCCCCGAGCGGCAGCCGCGCCGCCGCCGCCGCTTCCTCGATCGCGCCGTCGGGGAACACGTCCGGGATGCCGTGCCTGTGGATCGCGATCAGGCTGAAGCTGCGTGCCGCGAACGGATCGCCCAGCCGCTGCGTGACCCGCGCCGAGATGCGCGGCGGTCGCCCGGTCTTTTCCGCCAGCACAAGATCGCCGATCTTCGCCTCGCCGACATCCGAGATCGGCAGCTCGCGCCGCTCCCGCTTGTCGACGGGCCGCAGCCACAGCCGCTCGCCCTCCCCGCGCACGACGCCCAGCACCAGCTCCTCGCCGCGCGCCAGCGTCTTGAGCGGATGCGCGCGCCAGCCCCGCCCCGCCTCTTCCGTGCGCGCGAGGATGCGATCGCCCGGTCCCAGCGCGCTCCCGCCCTTGCGCTCGACCACGCGCAGCCGGGGCGGCGGCCCTTCCGTCTCCCAATGCTCGGGCACCGCCACCACGCCATCGCCCTCGACATCGACGACGCGCAGCACCGTCACCTTCGGCACGCCGCCCATCCTGTGGAAGGCGCGGCCGGGTGCCGAGTCGATCAGCCCCTCGTCGGCCATGTCCCTGAGCAGCGCCTTGAGGAGGATCTTGTCCTGCGCGTGCAGCCCGAACGCGCGCGCGATCTCGCGCTTGCCGGCGGGCTGGTCGCTCGTCTCGATGAAGCGGAGGATCTGCTCGCGGGTGGGGAGCCCGGGGGTCGGCGTGGCCATCCGCGACGCCATAGCGCAAGCGCCCGGACGTGTCGCCTCTCAGCGGCGCGCGCGCAGGTCCGCGAGGCAGCGTTCCGCGGCGCGCCCGTCCCACAGCGCCGGCCGGCGCCGCGCCGACGGCGGCTGGGCGAGCGCGTCCGCCAGCGCGCCGTCAAGCGTCGCGGCGGTGACGAGCCGGTTGGTGCCCTCGCCGATCGTGATCGGCCGCTCGGTATTGTCGCGCAGCGTCAGGCAGGGGATGCCGAGATAGGTGGTCTCCTCCTGGATGCCGCCCGAATCGGTGACGACGGCGGCCGCGCCGGACACCAGCGACAGGAAACGCACATAGGATTGCGGCGGCACGAGCCGCACGCCGGCGGCGGTCAGCCGCGCATCCAGCCCGGCGGCGGCGAGCCGGCCGGCGGTGCGCGGATGGACCGAAAAGACCAGCGGCAGCCGGTGCTGCACCCGCTCCAGCGCGGCGACGAGCCCCGCGAGCCGCGCGGGATCGTCGACGTTCGACGGGCGATGCAGCGTGACGACGCCATAGCGCCGCCCGGCGAGCCCCATCTCCGCCGGCACCGCCGCCGCCGCGATGGCGGGGCGGACCAGCTCGTAGCTGTCCATCATGATGTTGCCGACCGCGCTCACCCGCCCGGGCGGCACGCCCTCGGCGGCGAGGTTGGCGTCGGCATCCGGCGAGGGGGTCCAGAGCACGTCGCAGATCGCATCGGTGGCGAGGCGGTTGATCTCCTCTGGCATGCCCCGGTCGCGGCTGCGCAGGCCCGCCTCGAGATGGACGACCGGGATGCCCGCCTTGGTGCCGACCAGCGCGCAGGCAAGCGTCGAGTTGACGTCGCCGACGACGATCAGCCATTCGGGCCGGTCGGCCAGCGCGATCCGCTCATAGGCGATCATCACCCGCCCGGTCTGCTCGGCATGGCTGCCCGAGCCGACGCCGAGATGATGATCGGGCGGCGGCAGCGACAGATCGGCGAAGATCGCGTCCGACATGTTGGCGTCGTAATGCTGGCCGGTGTGGATCAGCATGGGCACGAAATCGGGCGCGGCGGCGAGCGCATGCCAGAGCGGCGCGACCTTCATGAAATTGGGCCGCGCGGCGGCGACGAGATGGATGCGCTGCGGTGTCATGCCCATGTTCTAGCGCATCGGCCATGGCGCCGGGTTAACGCCCCGCCCGGCCGCGAGCGGCGACCTGGGCGGAAATTCACCAGCATGCCCGAAGCTTGCCGACAATGCCCTGCTTCGCTCGCTGGAGGACAACCGACCGGCCAATGATCTCCGCGTGATCGATTTCCAAAACGGGCGGATCGCCGACGACGCGGGCTGAACGCCGCGCCGGCTGCCTCACTCGAACTCGAGGATCACCTGGTCGATCGCGAGGCTATCCCCCGCCTCGACCGAGACCGACGCCACCGTCGCCGCCTTCGGCGCGCGCAGGATGTTCTCCATCTTCATGGCTTCCACCACCGCCAGCGGCTGCCCCGCCTCGACCTTCTCGCCTGGCCCGACGTCCAGCCGCGAGAGCAGCCCCGGCATCGGCGAGACGAGGAAGCGCGAGAGGTCCGGCGCGGGCTTCTCGATCATCCAGCGCGAGAGCGTCGCGACCAGCGGGCGCAGCACCACCACGTCGTGGCCGCGCCCCCGCGCGGTCAGCTGCATCCGCCCGCGCCCGATCGCGACGCGCACGCTCAGCGGCCGCCCGTCGATCTCGGCCTCGATCAGCCGCTGGCCCGGGGTGAACGGCGCATCCAGGCTCAGCCCCTCGCCGTCGACCACGACCGAGCCGGTTTCGATCTCGACATGGTGCTCGGCGCCATCGAGCCGCACCACCCAGTCGCACGGCGCCGGCTGCGGTCCGTTGAGCTGGCCGTCGATCCGCGCGGCGTGATCGGCCTGCGCGCACGCGATCGAGGCCGCGATCGCGGCGAGGTTGCGCGTCAGCGTCGGCTCGATCGGCGCGCCCGCGAAGCCTTCCGGATATTCCTCGGCGATGAAGCCGGTGGTGATCGCGCCCGAGCGGAAGCGCGGATGCTGCATCACGCTGGAGAGGAAATCGATATTATGGCCGATGCCGTCGATCTCGTAGCGGTCGAGCGCCTCGATCTGGAGATCGATCGCCGCCTCGCGGGTGGTGCCGGAGGTGATGAGCTTGGCGATCATCGGATCGTAGAACATCGAGATCTCGCCGCCCTCGACGACGCCGGTATCGACCCTGACGCCGCCCAGCGCCGGCGGCGGGCGATAGCGCACCAGCCGCCCGGTCGAAGGCAGGAAGCCGCGATAGGGATCCTCGGCATAGACCCGCGTCTCCATCGCCCAGCCCTCGAGCCTCACCTCGTCCTGGGTGAAGCCCAGCGGCTCGCCGGCGGCGACGCGGATCATCTGCTCGACCAGATCGAGCCCCGTGATGCACTCGGTGACCGGATGCTCGACCTGGAGCCGCGTGTTCATCTCGAGGAAGTAGAAGCCCTGGCCGGTGGTGTCGGCGCCGGAAACGATCAGCTCGACCGTGCCCGCCGAATAATATCCCACCGCCCGCGCGAGAGCGACCGCCTGCTCGCCCATCGCCTTGCGCATCGCCGGCGTGACGAACGGCGACGGCGCCTCCTCGACGACCTTCTGATGCCGCCGCTGGATCGAGCATTCGCGCTCGTTCAGATAGACGATGTTGCCGTGCTGATCGCCCAGGAGCTGGATCTCGATATGGCGCGGGTCACGCACGAACTTCTCGATGAACACGCGATCGTCGCCGAAGCTCGCCAGGCCTTCGCGCTTGGTCGCCTCGAAGCCCTCGCGGACATCCTGCTCGCTCCACGCCAGCCGCATCCCCTTGCCGCCGCCGCCCGCCGACGCCTTCATCATCACCGGATAGCCGATGTCGCCGGCGATCTTCACGGCATCGTCGGTGGTGGCGATGTCGCCGAGGAAGCCGGGGACGACATTGACGCCGGCGGCCTTGGCGAGCTTCTTCGATTCGATCTTGTCGCCCATCGCCGCGATGGCGTTCGGCGGCGGGCCGACGAAGGCGATGCCGGCGTCCGCGCAGGCGCGCGCGAAGCTCTCGCGCTCCGAGAGGAAGCCGTAGCCGGGGTGGATGCAGTCGGCGCCGGTCTCCTTCGCGGCGAGCAGGATCAGCTCGGCCACGAGATAGCTCTCGGCGGCCGGCGCCGGCCCGAGCCGCACGCTCTCGTCCGCCATGAGCACATGCGGCGCGCGCGCATCCGCGTCCGAATAGACCGCGACGGTGGCGATCCCCA
>CAXTPE010000146.1:0-6915 GCA_964245925.1 uncultured Sphingomonadaceae bacterium | reverse complement strand
CGAGACGAACTGATAGGCCTGGGTGATCGAGCTCCCCTTGACGATCTTCGGCTGGATCCTCGCCAGCACGCCCAATGCCTGCATCGTCTGGATCGCGGCGAGGCCGTAGGGCGCGGCGGCCGGATCGGCGATCGCGAGCTTGTTGAAGGTGCCGACCTTCAGCACCGCGCCGCGCCCGTCGACCATCGTCTGATCGGCCGAGTAGAGCACCAGCTTGCCGATCGCATAGGTGAAGCGGCTGCCGGGCACCGCGAGGCCTTCGCTTTCCGCCTTCTCCGGCCGGTCCGCGTCGGCCGAGAGGAACACCTCGAACGGCGCGCCCTGGCTGATCTGGGTGTAGAACTGGCCGGATGCGCCGAAGCTCAGCGTCGCGGTGTCGCCGGTCGCCTGGTGGAAGGCGGCGGCGATGTCCTTGGCGGGCTCGGTGAAATTGGCGGCGACGGCGACCTTGGTCTCGGCCGCCAGCGCCGGCGTGGCGGCGAGCGCGAGGATCGCCCAGAGGAACGCCGCGCGGGTCCGGCGGAGCGGCTTCTGCATGGATGACGTCCCTCGGTCATGCGCCGCTGCGGATGCGGCGGGTGTGGTCTATTCACGCCCCATCGCGCTGTCCACCGCCGCGGTGGTGCGCCGCCGGGGAGGCGCTATATGGCTGGCCGACGGGACTCGACGAGGGACGGCGCATGGCGGGCGTGGTGGCGGAACTGGCGGCGGCGGCGATCGGGCGCGGGGCGGCGGACGATGGGCTCGCCATGCTCGCGATCGATCCCGCGCTCGCCGCCGAGCGGGACGGCGGCGTCTCCCGCGCCGCCTTCGCGATGGCGCTCAACATCTGCCTGTTCGGCGACCTGCTCGCGCGCGTGCCGACCGCGGCCGCCTATGTCGCCGATGTCCGTGCCGGCGGCGGGCAGGTCCGCTTCGATCATGGCGCGCTGCGCACCATCCTGATGGCCGAGGGGCCGACCGGCGCGCTGCCCGGCGGCGAGGCGGCGTTCCGGCGCATCCTCGAGCCGCTCGGCTATGCTCATGTCGGCACCTATCCGCTGCCCGCGCTGAAGATGACCGGCCGCGCCTATGCGCAGGCCGATTTCCCCGAGACGATCCCGCAGTTCTTCGTGAGCGAGCTGCATGTCGATCGTTTCGACGATGTGTTCGGGCAGGCGGCGGCGCGCGTGTTCGGTACGTCGCGCGATCCGGTCGACGGCGCGGCGGCGGGCGTGCTCGCGCGCTTCGCCGCCGGTGGCGCGGTGCCGTTCGCCGACGCGGCCGCCGCGCTGCCGACGCTCGTCGCGGCCTTCTCCCGGCAGCACGGGATGCCGGCGCTGGCCGATTACGAGGTGCTGCTCGCCGCCTCGGCGGAAGCGGCGTGGATCGCGACCGAGGGCAATGCCTTCAACCACGCCACCGATCGCGTCGCCGATGTCGACGCGCTCGCCGCGCGGCAGAAGGCGCTCGGCCGGCCGATGAAGGACCGCATCGAGGTCTCCGCCAGCGGCCGCGTCCGCCAGACCGCGTTCCGCGCCGATCCGGTCCGTCGCGAGTTCGTCGATGCGGACGGCGGCATCGTCGCGCGCGAGGTGCCGGGCTCCTTCTACGAGTTCATCACCCGCGATGCCGGGCCCGAGGGCGGGCTCGACCTCAAGTTCGACAGCGGCAACGCCACCGGCATCTTCGCGATGACCAAGGCGGATGCGGCGGCCTGAACCATGATCGCCATCCCCGCGAGAGCGGGGATCCAGCTTCCTTCAACGCCACCCAGGAAGCTGGATTCCCGCCTGCGCGGGAATGACGGATGGGATCGGCTCAGGTCGCCGCCGCCACCTTCCCGTCCGCCCCCGCCGTCATCGTCACGGTGGTGGGATAGGCGAAGGCGATGCCGGCGCGGTTGAACGCGTCGAGGATGGCGATGCAGACCGCGCTGCGTGCCGCGAACACCTCGTCATAGATCTCGGAGTGGACGTCGAACTGCACCTCGTAATCGAGGCTGGAGGCGCCGAAGCCGGTCATCCCGCAGCGCACCAGCGTGCACTTCGCCTGGGCCTCGACGATCCCCCTCACCATCTCGGGCACGCGCGCGCAGGTCTCCGGCGGCGTCTGGTAGGTGATGCCGATCGCCAGCACGTTGCGGCGCCGGTCGAGCCGCGCGAAATTGTGCAGCTCCTTGTCGAGCAGGTTCCGGTTGGCGATGACGACGAGCTCGCCGGTGATCGCGCGCACCCGCGTGCTCTTGAGCCCGATCGCCTCGACCGTGCCGGTGGTGGTGTTCCACTGGATGCCGTCGCCGCGGCGGAACGGCTTGTCGAAGATGATCGCCATCGCCGCGAACAGATCCGCGAAGATGCCCTGCGCGGCGAGGCCGATGGCGATGCCGCCGATGCCCAGGCCCGCCACCAGCCCCGTGACGTTGACGCCGACATTGTCGAGCACCAGCACGGTCGCGATCGCGAACAGCGCGAAGCTCACCAGCAGCCGGATGATGCCGAGCGCCGAGCCCAGCGAATCATGATCCTGGTCCGCCTTGTGCTCGATCGCGCCGAGCACGAATTCACGCATCCACAGAGCGGCCTGGAAGGCGAAGCTAACCGTGAACAGAAAGCCGAGCGTGCGGTCGACCGCCGGCGGTGCCTTGGCATAGCCCTCGACCAGCCGGGCCGCGGCGATGATGCAGAACCACACGCCCGTGCGCGCGAGGATGCGGCCCACGATCGTCCGCCAATGCCCGCCGCGCCCCGCCCGGCAGAGCCGTCGCCCAAGCGACTTCACCCCCAGCAGCGCGAGCACGATGGCGGACGCGATGCCGACCGAGACGAGGATGCCGAGGCTGTTGTCGGCGACCCACCGGCCGGTCTCGGCGATCAGCAGGTGGGTCTGGTGCTGGAGCGACGGCGCGTTACCGGCCCAGAGCGGCTGGGCCGGGGCGGGCGGGGCGGTCTTCGGAAGGGGCATGCGGTCAGGCGGCCTGCTTGGTCTCTTCCGCTACCTCGGCGAGCAGGCCCAGAAACGCAATGAGGCCGCGTTCGGCGGGCTTGAGGAAGCGGGTCGCGCGCGGCAGGCGGATGCCGCCTTCGCCCTTGAGGCCGCCGGCGCGCGCGATGTCGATCAGCGCCGGATGGACATAGGATTTGCGGCTGATCGCCGGCGTGTTGCCGAGCGCGGCGGCGACCGGCGCCAGCATCGCCTTGAGGCTGAGCCCGCCCGGCGCCGCTTCGACCAGCGCCGCATAGGCGATCACGCTCGCGCCCCAGGTGCGGAAATGCTTCGCGGTGAAGGCGGTGCCGGTCGCCTCGCGAATATAGTCGTTGACGTCGCACGAGGTGACGGGGTGCGCCTTGCCCTCGTCGTCGAGATATTGGAACAGGTGCTGGCCGGGCAGATCCTGGCAGCGCTTGACGAGGCGGGTGAGGCGCTTGTCCTCGATCGTCAGCCGCTGCATCTGGCCGGACTTGCCGCGATATTCGAGCTTCAGCCGGCTGCCCGTGATCCGCGCGTGGCGATCGCGCAGCGTCGTCGCGCCGAAGCTCTGGTTGGCTCTCGCATAGCCCTCGCTGCCGACGCGGACATGCCCCAGGTCGAGCAGCCGCACGATCGCGGCGACGGCGGTGCGCTTGTCGAGCGAGCGGCGGGCGAGATCGCTCTCCACCTGCCGGCGCAGCAGCGGCAGCGCGCGGCCGAAGCTCGCGCAGCCGCCGTATTTCTCCGCCTCCTGCGCGGCGCGGAACTCGACATGATAGCGATATTGCTTGCGGCCCTTGTCGTCATAGCCGGTCGCCTGGATATGGCCCTCGGGGCTGGGGCAGAACCAGCAGTTCCGATAGGCCGGGGGCATGGCGATGCGATTGAGCCGGTCGATCTCGGCGCGGTCGGCGATGCGCCGGCCCCGCGCGTCGTGATAGGCCCAGCCGCGCCCGGCCTTCCTGCGGGTGATGCCGGGCAGATCGTCGTCGACATGGCGGAGCATGGCGAGGTGAACGCCGCTCGCCGCGCGATCGTTCCTGGGGTCGGATGAAGTGCCATCGGATCGCTTCGCGGTGGTGCGATGCGAGGTCATGATGCTTCAGGCGTCGAGCAGCCGGGCGGGCGCCGTCGCGCGCCGCCGTGCCAGCCGGCCGACGGCGCGCTGCGCCGGCAGCTCGACCCACGCGTGCAGCGCCGCCGAGACCGCCAGCAGCCCGGCCAGGAACAGCCCGAGCTGCCAGAGCGGCACGTCCCAGGCATCGCGCACGAACGCCAGCTTGAACGCGAAGAACAGCGGATAATGAACGAGATAGGTCGCATAGCTGCGTTCGCCGAGCCAGTGCGGCAGCGCGGCCCCGAGCGGATTGCGCGCCTCCGCGATGGCGATCCCCATCAGCAGCGCGGCGAAGCCCGCCGGCACGAGCAGCGTCTCGCGGGCAAGCCCCGCCGCCGCGCCGCCGAGCAGCAGCGCCGCCAGCCCGAGCGCGATCCCGCCGGCATGGCGCCGCCCGCGCCAGCGCCGCCAGAGCGCGCAGAGGATCGTCCCCGCGGTGAACTCGATCAGGCAGCGCGGCAGCCCGAGGCGGATGATGTCGAAGCCGAGGTTGCCGCCGCCGCGGCTCGCGAACAGCGCGGCGAGCAGCGCCGCCAGCAGCACGAGCGCGCCCGCCAGCGCCGTCGTGCGGCGCCGCTCCCAGTCGGCGAAGGCGATCAGCGGGAACAGCAGCGAGGCGGCGAGCTCCGTGCTGATCGACCAGTCCGGCACGTTCCAGTCGAGCGCGTGGGTGAAGCCCCAGTTCTGGACGAGCAGCGCATGCAGCGGCAGCGTCGCCCAGGGGAAGCCGCTGGCGTCGCGTGCCGTGGCTCGCAGCACCAGCGCGATCCCGAGCGTGAAGCCGAGCACGGCGCCGTGCAGCGGCCACAGCCGCCCGATCCGCCGCACCATGAAGCGCGCCGCCGCGCCGCCGCCGCCGGCGCGCAGCCGCTCGGCAGAGTTGAGCCACAGCACGAAGCCGGACAGCAGGAAGAACAGGTCGACCGCGAGATAGCCCCTGGCCAGGATCGCGAACATGGTCGGGCCGATGCTCGGCAGGCAGGCGGTGCGGATATGGTAGAACACCACCAACCAGGCCGCGATCCCGCGCAGGCCCGTCAGCGCGCGAAGCTGCGGCCGGACCATGTCGCTATGCGGCGGCGGGAGCTGGGCGCCGGACGATCATCGGCGCGCGCTCCCGCCGGAAGGTGCGCGCGCAATAGCCGTCGAGGCCGATCTGCGCGGCGAGCAGCATGTAGATGAACGGCTGGAAGGCGATCGCGACGAACGCCGCGCCGACCATGTAGATGATCTGGCCGTGCTGGAGCGCGGTGGCGAGCGGCGCGATCCACGCCTGCGCGGGCGGCGCCTGGCGAAAGCGCCGGCGCAGCACTTCCATCCGCCAGATTCCCCCCAGCATCAGCGCCAGCCACATCGCGAGCCCCGGGAAGCCCTGCTCGCCCAGCATCTCGAAATAGGCGGAGTGATAGGCGCGCCCCGCATCCTGCTGGGTGGTGTCGGTGACGGCCTGGGTGTCGCCGCTCGTCCGGATCGACTTGAGGTCGATCGTCACCTTGTTCTGGAGGTACGCGTTGAAGCCGCCGCCGAGCGGATGTTCCTTGGCATAGCCCCAGGTCCACTGCCACACCGCCAGCCGGGTGCTGGCGGAGGCATCGCCCTGATAGTTCTGGATGGTGCCCATCCGCTCGGTGAAGCTCTTGGGCAGCATCGGCGCCGCGACCAGCGCCGCCACCGCGACGAAGCCGATGTAGAGCATCCGTCGCCGGCTATCGCGCAGCATCATCAGCGCCACCAGCAGGATGCAGATGAGGCCGGTGCGCGTCTCGGTGCCGATCGGGATCAGCAGGCAGGCGAACACTAGCGCGCAGGCATAGCCGCGCGTCGTCCAGCCCGGCCTGAACACGGTGCCGTATTTCGCCAGCCATAGGATCGTCGGGATGATCGCGATCGCCACCGCCGAGATCGTGCTGCCCTCGTAGAGCCCGCTGTTGTTGTCGACCATCAGGTTGAGCGAGCCATAGCCGCCGCCCGAGAACATCGTCTTGATGCCGCCGACCACGATGATCGACGAGGCCGACAGGATCATGAACAGCAGCAGCGCCTCGATCCGCAGCCGCGTGCGCAGCGTGAACGGCAGGAAGATCGCGAACACCAGGCTCTTCCACACCCAGCCCCATTTCTCCGCGGCCTCGATCGGAAAATCGGCGTCGAGCGTGGTGCAGGCGGCGTAGCCCAGCAGGCAGATCAGCAGGAATTGGCGGGGCGAGAGCCGCGTGTCGCGCTTGTCGTCGACCGCCATCCAGCCGATGAGCGCGACCGCGAAGAAGATCAGCGACAGCGGCACCGAATTCAGCAGATAATAGGACAGTCGCTGCGGCGCGACGATGTCGACATAGACATAGCCGAGCACGGCCAGGAAGGGCCGCCGCATCCCGAAGATCAGCAGCAGCCCGAGGAAGCCGACGAAGCCGAGGTCACGCACGGGGCGGCGGCGCCCCGATCACAGGGGGCGTGCCGGGCAGGTCGCGGTCGAGGTCGGGCCGGCGCAGCAGCGCGATCGCGGCCAGCATCAGCAGCCCGTGGCTGAGCGCGAGGCTGAAGAGATCGATCATCGGTGCCTCCTCGCGCAGCTCGTCCGCGACAAGGCCTAGCGGCCCCGGGGTTGCGACGACGTTAAGCCTGGGCGGCCAAGGCGGCGACACGCCGAGCTCATACGCCAGCGCCGTTCGGGCCGGCGAACGGCGGTGGTGGCCCGGCCGGGCTCGCGGCAGCCCTAACGGCCCGTTAACCATTACGCTCCTAGATCGTCCGGCAACCTGTGGGATACCTGCCGACGTGCGCATTCTCCACATCCTCGATCATGGCCTGCCGCTCCACAGCGGCTACGCTTTCCGCACCCGCGCGATCAT
>CAXTPE010000145.1:0-6916 GCA_964245925.1 uncultured Sphingomonadaceae bacterium | reverse complement strand
CGCGGCAGCTCGATCATCGTGCCGACCAGATAGCGCACCGACTTGCCGGTCTCGGCGAACACCGCCCTGGCAGCCTCGTCGATGACGATCTTCATCAGCTCCAGCTCGCGCCGGGTGGCGACCAGCGGCACCATCACCTCGGGGATCGGCGCCTCGCCGGTGCGCGTCGCGACATCGACCGCCGCCTCGAAGATCGCGCGCGCCTGCATCTCGTAGATTTCGGGATAGGTGACGCCCAGCCGGCAGCCGCGATGGCCGAGCATCGGATTGAACTCGTGCAGCTCGGCGGCGCGGCGCTTGAGCGCGTCGATACCGAGCCCGGTGGCTCGCGCCACCTCGGCGAAATCCTCCTCCTCGCGCGGCAGGAACTCGTGCAGCGGCGGATCGAGCAGGCGGATGGTGACCGGCAAGCCCGCCATGATCTCGAAGATCTCGGCGAAATCGGCGCGCTGCTCGGGGAGCAGCTTGGCGAGCGCCGCCCGCCTGCCCTTCTCGTCCTCGGCGAGGATCATCTCCCGCACCGCCGTGATCCGCGCGGCATCGAAGAACATGTGCTCGGTACGGCAGAGCCCGATGCCCTCGGCGCCGAACTCGCGCGCGGTGCGGCAGTCGGCCGGCGTCTCGGCGTTCGTGCGCACATGCATGCGGCGGACCTCGTCGGCCCATTCCATCAGCACGCCGAAATCGCCGGCAAGCTCGGGCTGCACGGTCGGCACGCGGCCGGCCATCACCTCGCCGGTCGATCCGTCGAGCGTGAGGATGTCGCCCTCGCGCAGCTCGCGGCCCGCCACCCGCATCGTCCTCGCCCTGGCGTCGATGGCGATGCTGCCCGCGCCCGAGACGCACGGCCGGCCCATGCCGCGCGCCACCACCGCCGCGTGGCTGGTCATCCCGCCGCGCGCGGTGAGGATGCCCTTGGCGGCGTGCATGCCGTGGATGTCCTCGGGGCTGGTCTCGGTGCGGACCAGGATCACCTCGTCGCCCATCTCGGCGCGCTTCTCGGCGGTCTCGGCGTCGAACACGATCATGCCCGAGGCCGCGCCCGGCGAGGCCGGCAGGCCCTTGGCGATCACGTCGCGCGGCGCCCTGGGATCGAGCGTCGGATGGAGGAGCTGGTCGAGCGCCGACGGATCGACCCGCGCGACCGCCTCGGCATGGGTGATGAGCCCCTCGGCGGCCATGTCGACCGCGATCTTGAGCGCCGCCTTGGCGGTGCGCTTGCCGGAACGCGTCTGAAGCATCCAGAGCTTGCCCTGCTGCACCGTGAACTCGATGTCCTGCATGTCGCGATAATGCGTCTCGAGCAGGTCGAACACTTGGGCGAGCTCGGCATAGGTGGCGGGCATCGCCTCCTCCATCGAGGCGGGCCTGGCACCGGCCGCCTCGCGCGCTCGTCGGGTCAGATATTGGGGGGTGCGGATGCCGGCGACGACATCCTCGCCCTGCGCGTTGATGAGGAACTCGCCATAATAGGCGCGGTCGCCCTTGGCGGGATCGCGGGTGAAGGCGACGCCGGTCGCGGACGTGTCGCCCATGTTGCCGAACACCATCGCCTGGACGTTGACCGCCGTGCCCCAGTCGTGGGGGATCGCGTTCAGCCGGCGATAGACCTTGGCGCGCTCGGACTGCCAGGAGCCGAACACCGCGCCCACCGCGCCCCAGAGCTGATCGTGCACATCCTGCGGGAAGGGCTTCCCCCATTGCTTCTCGACCACCGCCTTGTACTCGGCGACGAGCGCGCGCCAGTCATCGGCGGAAAGCTCGGTGTCGAGCGTATAGCCGCGGTTCTCCTTGGCGATCTCCAGCGCCTCCTCGAAGTCGCCGTGATCGAGCTCCAGCACCACGTCCGAATACATCTGGATGAAGCGGCGGTAGCTGTCCCAGGCGAAGCGGGCGTCGCCGCTGGCGGCGGCGAGGCCTTCCACGGTCACGTCGTTGAGGCCGAGGTTGAGCACCGTGTCCATCATGCCGGGCATCGACACGCGCGCCCCCGAGCGGACCGAGACGAGCAGCGGATCCGCCGCGTCGCCGAAGCGCCTGGCCGTGATCCCCTCGATATGGGCGAGGCCATCCGCCACCTCGGCGCGCAGGCTCGCCGGGAACGCCTGGCCCTCGGCATAATAGCGCTCGCACATCGCGGTCGAGATGGTGAAGCCCGGCGGGACCGGCAGGCCGATCGAGGCCATCTCGG
The DNA here is from genome assembly GCA_964245925.1 of uncultured Sphingomonadaceae bacterium. Lineage (GTDB taxonomy): Bacteria > Pseudomonadota > Alphaproteobacteria > Sphingomonadales > Sphingomonadaceae > Solisphingomonas. The sequence goes on along the minus strand of CAXTPE010000145.1, from coordinate 4,725 downwards.
CGAGATTGGCGCCCTTGCCGCCGAGCAGCTCCTTGTCGCCCCTGCCGCCGTCAGACACGCCGCCGCCGAAGCGGTAGACGTAGCGGGTGTTCGCATCCGGAGCGGGCTTGGTGGCGGAAACGACGGTCGCCATGCGTGATTCCTGTTCCCTGTTGAACGATGATTGTGCGCCGCAGCACGCCGCCGATCAAGCAGGCGCTGTGGTTAAGCGCCGCGCGCGCGTCCCGGATCGGCGCGTTCGATGTCAATTCTCGGCGATCTTCGAGAAATCCGCGACTTGATGGACGGCATCGCGGATGCGGGCGAGCAGCGCCAGCCGGGCCGCGCGCTTCGCGGGATCGGGATCGTTGACGGTCACCGTGTCGAAGAAGGCGTCGATCGGCGCGCGGAGCGTCGCGAGGGCGGCCATGGCACGCTCGAAGTCCTCGGCCTCGACGGCTTGCGCGGCGAGCGGCCCGGCCGCATCGAGCGCGGCGAGCAGCTCGGTTTCCGCTGGTTCGGGCGCGTAGGAAAGCGTCGCTTCTCGCTCTCCCCGCCGGGGAGAGGGAGCGTCCCACCCCTCCTTGCGCAGGATGTTGGCCGCGCGCCGGTATCCGGCGAGCAGGTCCGCGCCCTCTCGCGTGCCGACGAAAGCCTGCAAGGCCTTCACGCGGGCAAGGAGGCGGACGAGATCGTCCTCGCCGCCGAGCGCGAAGACGGCATCGATAAGATCGTGGCGAACGCCGGCCTCGCGCTGCTGGACCTTGAGGCGATCGATGGCAAACTCCAAAAGCGCCGCGTGTCCTTTCCCGAGGACGGGCATGAGATACTGCCCGGAAACCATTGTCAGAGCCTTGAATGACACCCGCATGCGGTTGGCGACGAGAAGAGAGATGAGGCCGAGCATCGCCCGCCGCAGAGCGAAGGGATCCTTCGAACCAGTCGGCTTTAGATCATATCCAAAGAAGCCGCGTAGCGTATCCAGCTTGTCCGCCAGGCTCACCGCCACCGTCACCGGCGCGATCGGCACCTCGTCGCCCTGGCCGACGGGCTTGTAGTGATCGCGGATCGCGTCGGCGACTTCGTCGGGCAGACCTTCGGCGCGGGCGTAATAGCCGCCGACAACCCCCTGCAATTCCGGGAACTCGCCGACCATGCCGGTCACCAGATCGGCCTTGCAGAGCCGCGCCGCCTGTTCGGCGAGATCGGCGAGGCGGGCGCGATCCGTCCGCCCCCCTTCTCCGTTCGTCCCGAGCGAAGTCGAGGGATGGACGGCGCCGAGCGCGGCCGAGGCGCTTGCCACCCGCATCTCGGCTGCGCCCGATGTATCCGGTCTCTCGATCGCGCTCGGGACGAACGGGGATGGGGAAGCGCCGACGATCCCCTCCTCGACCAGCCAACGCGCCAGCTTCGCGACACGCTCGACCTTGTCGGCGACGGTGCCCAGCTTCTCGTGGAAGACGATGCCCTTCAGCTTCCCGGCATGCTCCGCCAGCGGCAGCCGGCGGTCCTGCTCCCAGAAGAAGCTCGCGTCCGACAGCCGTGCCGAGAGCACGCGGCCGTTGCCCGCGACGATCGCCGCGCCGCCATCCGCCGCCACGATGTTGGCGGTGCACAAGAACGCGGGGGCCAGCTTCCCCTCGGCATCGTTCAGGACAAAATATTTCTGGTTGGTCCTGAGCGTTAGCTGGATGACTTCGCGGGGAAGCTCAAGGAAGGCCGGATCGAAGCGGCCGAGCAGCGGCACCGGCCATTCGGTAAGCCCGGCGTTCTCGGCGATCAGCCCCTCGTCGGGCACCACCGCCAGCCCCGCCGCCGCCGCCAGCGCCGCGCCGGTCTCGCGGATGATCGCCTGGCGTTCCTCGGGATCGACGAGGACGTGGCACAGGCGCAGCTTGTCGGCATGGTCCGCCGCCGACCGGAACGTGATCTGGCCGGGATGATGGAAGCGATGGCCGAGCGACGCGGCGCCGCTGCGCACCCCTTCGATCGCGAACGGCACGACATCCTCGCCGAGCAGCGCGACGATCCCCTGCAGCGGCCGCACCCAGCGCAGGCTGCCGGTCTCGGCGGACGCCGCGCCCCAGCGCATCGACCTGGGCCATGGAAAGGCGCGGACGATCGCCGGGATCGCGTCCGCCAGCACATGCGCCGTGGCGCGGCCGGGCTGCTCGATCACCGCGAAGAGGGTGCCGTCGCGCATCGTCAGCTGCTCGCGGGCGAGGCCGGTCTTGCGGAGGAAGCCGTCGACGGCTTGCGGCGGCGCCGAGGCGCGCGGACCCCTGGTCTCGGTGACGATCGGCTCGGTGGCGAGCGGCAGCGCGCGCGCGATCAGCGTGAGCCGGCGCGGCGTGACGAAGGTCTCGATCGCGCCCGCGCTCAGCCCGGCCCTGGCGATCTCGTCCGCGAACAGCCGCGCGAGATCGGCCGTCGCCTTCTCCTGCATGCGGGCGGGAATTTCCTCCGAAAGCAGCTCGAGGAGGAAGTCGGCGGTCGTCACCTAGCCCGTCACCCCAGCGAAGGCCGGGGTCTCCCGAGGCGGAACGACGTCCTTGCCGCGCGAGATGCCGGCGTGGGCTGGCATGACGCGGAAGGAGATCATGCCTCCCACCCGTTCTTTTCCATCCACGCCGCGCATGCGCCCTTCGCCAGATCGCGCACCCGGCCGATATAGGCCTGGCGCTCGGCGACCGCGATGACGCCGCGCGCCTGGAGCGTGTTGAAGATATGGCTGGCCTTGATCGCCTGATCGTAGGCCGGGAGCGGCAGCGCGGCGTCGATCAGCGCGCGCGCCTCGTCGGCGGCCATGCGGAACCGGGCGAGCAGGCTGTCGGTGTCGGCATGTTCGAAGTTGTACGCGCTGAACTCGCGCTCATTCTCAAGGAAAACATCGCCGTAGCTGATACCTTCATCGTTGAACGCGAGCTCGTAGACATTGTCGACGTTCTGGATGTACATCGCGAGGCGCTCGAGCCCATAGGTCAGCTCACCCGATACCGGCTTGCAATCAAAGCCGCCAACCTGCTGGAAATAGGTGAATTGCGTCACCTCCATGCCGTCGCACCAGACCTCCCAGCCGAGCCCCCAGGCACCGAGCGTCGGGCTTTCCCAATCATCCTCGACGAAGCGGATGTCGTGACGGGTGAAGTCGATCCCGATCGCGGCGAGCGAACCCAGATAGAGCGCCTGGAGATCGGCCGGCGAGGGCTTCAGGATGACCTGATACTGGTAATAATGGCCGAGCCGGTTGGGGTTCTCGCCATAGCGGCCGTCGGTCGGCCGGCGCGAGGGCTGGACATAGGCGGCCTTCCATGGGCGCGGGCCAAGCGCGCGCAGCGTCGTCGCCGGGTGGAAGGTGCCCGCGCCCATCTCCATGTCATAGGGCTGGAGGATCACGCAGCCCCGCGCGCTCCAATAGTCGTGGAGGGTGAGGATCAGGCGCTGGAAGCTGAGCGGGCGCGGCTCGCTCGGGGCAGGCGCGGTCAAGGAGCGGCTCCGGTCGACGACGGCATGGCAGGTCGGGGCGGCCGCTCTGGCGCAGCGCCGCGCGCCGGTCAAGCAACGGGGGTCAAGCAACGGGGGTCGAGCAAGCGGCGGCTGGCAGTCGGCCGGGCGATCGGATAGGCGGGCGCATGATCCGTCCCCTCCTCCGCGCGCTGCTGGCGCGCGCCCTCCTCGCGTCGCTGCCGCTGCTGCCGGCGCCGCTGGCCGCGAGGGCGCCCGCCGTGGCTCCCGTCGTCGCCCATCCCGCGCTGTGGAAGGTCGAGCGCGGTCCGGCGACGCTGTGGCTGTTCGGCACGATCCACGCGCTGCCGGCCGGCTATGCCTGGCGCAACGGCGTGATCGACGACGTGATCGCCAGGGCGCGGACGCTGGTGATCGAGGCGAAGCTCGACGATCCCCAGGCCGCCGCCACCAGCTTCGTCAAGCTCGCGACCCCGACCGCGCCGCCGCCGCCGCTGGCCGAACGGGTGGCCCCCAAATATCGCGCGCGGCTCGCCGCGATGGTGGCGAAGAGCGGCGTGCCGGCGACGACGCTCGACGGCATGAAGACCTGGGGCGCGGCGTTCGCGCTGGTCGGCGTGACGATGAGCGGGCTCGGCGTCAGCGGCGCGGCCGGCATCGAGCCGCAGCTCCGCGCCGCCTTCGCCACACGTCCGGTCGAGGCGTTCGAGACCGCCGCCGAGCAGTTCGGCTTCTTCGACGGGCTGAGCGAGGCGGACCAGCGCGCGTTCCTGGCGAGCGTGATCGCGCAGCCCGACGAGAGGCGCGACTTCGCCAGGATGCTCGCGGCCTGGTCGCGCGGCGACGAGGCCGCGATCGCCGCCACCTTCGATCACGAGCTGAAGGGATCGGACACGCTGCGCGCGGTGCTGATCTCGCGCCGCAACAAGCGCTGGGCGGATGCGATCGTCCAGCGCCTCGCCATGCCGGGGACGACGCTGGTGGCGGTCGGCGCCGGGCATCTCGCCGGCGAGGGATCGGTGGTGCGCCTGCTGGAAGCGCGCGGGCTGAAGGTGGAGCGGGTGGAGTAGGCCCGACCGGCCGCGCTTGCCAACCGCCCCCCTCCCCGCTATGCGCGCGCCTCCCGCCGGGGTCATCCCTGGAGGCCCGGCGGCGTCCTGAAACCACATGCGAACTGGAGACGAGCGATGAGCGATGTGCTGACGCTGTCGGCCGAGGCGCGGACACGGGCTGGCAAGGGAGCCTCCCGTCATCTGCGCCGCGAGGGCCGCGTCCCCGCCG
>CAXTPE010000144.1:0-6933 GCA_964245925.1 uncultured Sphingomonadaceae bacterium | reverse complement strand
CGTGCCGCGCGATCGCGCCGCCGCCGGCGAGCGATTCGGCGAAGATCACGTCGTCGACGACATCGGGCGAGAAGCCCGAGCGCTCGACCGCCGCCTTGAGGACGGTCGCGGCCAGCGCCTCGCCCGGCACATGGGCCAGCGAGCCCTTGCGCGTGGTCCCGATCGCGGTGCGGACCGCGCTGACGATGACGGCACTTGGCATGGCTGACCCTTTCTCCCGGATGATCCCGGCGGCATGTTTTAGCTGGCCTCTATCGATCGACTCTTCAAGCGCGCCGCCAGGCGCATCGCCCCGGCGAAGTCGGCGCGAGCCCGCTCACGGCGAGATCTCCTCGTCGAGGAAGCGCATCAGCGCGGCGGCGAAGGCATCGTTCTGATCGCCGACCAGCATGTGCCCGGCGCCGATCACGGTCTCGACGCGGAGCTGCGGCACCAGCGCGCGGAAGGCGGCGACGCCGGCGTCGTCGGTCACCTGGCTGAGCTCGCCGCGCGCGACCAGCGTCGGCACGCGCAGCCGCGCCGCCGCGCCTTCCAGATAGGGCAGCGCCTCCTCCACGCGCATGCCGTGATCGCGCGCCAGCAGCGCGGGATCCCAGTGCCAGTGCCAGCGCCCGGCGGCATCGACGCGCATGTTGCGCCGCATCGCGGCACCCGCGCCGGGCGCGACCGGCTGGCCGCGCGACCGCGCGAGCGCGGCGGCGGCGGCCTCCGGCGAATCGAACCCGTCGGCCGGCGGACGCAGCGACACGACCACCGCGGCGGCGCCCGCCGGGTTCGTCTTCGGCACCGTGTCGAGCATCACCAGCGCGGAGGCCACCTGCCGTCCGCCATAGCCCGCCGCCGCCAGCGAGACCTTGCCGCCGAGCGACGCGCCGACGAGCACCGCCGGCCGGCCGAGCTGCGCCGTCACCGCCACGAGATCGTCCGCCAGCCGCGCGAACCCGTAGCCGCCGTCGGGCGACCAGCCGCTTTCGCCGTGGCCGCGCAGATCGAGCAGGATCGCCCGCCGGCCGCTCGCCGCGACATGCTCGGCGGTGCGCCGCCAGCTATGGCGGGTCTGCCCCATGCCGCCGGTGAGGAGCACCGGCGGCCCGTCGTCGGGGCCGACCGCGTGCGCGGCGAGGCGCACGCCATCGGGGGCGACGAAGCCGAGCCTGGTCATCCTGCCCCCTTCCCAATCCCGCCCGCCATAGCTGCTCCGGCGCGTGTGCCGAGCCGTGCGAGCGCGATGATCGTCGGGGCGATCCGCGCCGGCGGGTTCATCTCCCGCCGCCGATCGGCTAGGCTTCGCCCGGGCAAGGCCAGGAGCGATCGTGGAAAAGACAGCCATCGTGACGGGCGCCAGCTCGGGCATCGGCGCCGCGGCCGCGGCGGCGCTCGCGCGGCGCGGCTATCGGGTCATCGCGCTCGGCCGCAGCAGGGAGCGGATGGCGCGGTCGATCGCCGGAATCCGCGCGGCCGCGCCGGAGGCGCGTGTCGAGACGGTGTTCGGCGATCTCGCCATCATGGCCGACGCGGCCCGCATGGCGCGCGCGATCGCGGCGCTGACGCCCCGGATCGATCGGCTGATCCTCAACGCCGGCGGCCATCTCGCCGCGCGCGAGGAGACCGTCGACGGCTTCGAGGCGACCTTCGCCGGCAATCATCTCGGCCATTTCCTGCTCACGACGCGGCTGCTGCCGCTGCTGCCGCGCCACGACGGCGCTCAGATCATCACGACGAGCTCGGTCGGCCACAAGATGGCGGGCAGGATCGACTGGGACGATCTGCAGAGCCGCGGGAGCTATCGGCCCTCGCGGGTCTACGGGCTCGCCAAGCTCTGCAACATCCTGTTCGCGCGCGAGCTGGCGACGCGGCTCGCCGGCGACGGCATCGCCGCCAACGCCGTCCACCCCGGCGTGATCGCCTCCAACTTCTTCGCGACGACCCCGGGCTACATGCGGGCCGTGCTGCGGCTGATCGCGCCGCTGATGGGAACGCCGGACGCCGGCGCGGACACGATCGTCTGGCTCGCCACCGATCCGGCCGCGACCGGCGAGACCGGCGGCTATTGGGCGAAGCGCAAGCGCGCCGCGATGTCGGCGCAGGCCGCCGATCCGGCCAATGCGCGCCGGCTCTGGGAAGAAAGCGAGCGACTGATCGCGCGGACCGGCGCGTGACGCGCGACGACGTCGGCGCGGGTGCTCAGCCGCCGTCCGTCAGCCGGCGCTCGGCCGTGGTGGCCGGCGTCTCCTTCCAGGCCTCCGCATGCGCGGTGGTCGCGGCGAGCACCTGGCTCCAGAAGCCGGGATCATTGCCGCCGAAGCGGAAGTGGAACTCGGTCGCGGCGCGGAACTCCATCACCTCGACGCCGTCCGGGCCGGCGCTATAGCTGTAGAACGCGTCCGCCGGCACGACGAACGCGTCGCCCGCCTTCAGCACCGCGCCGCCGAGATGCGCCTCGCCCGAGATCACATAATAGGCGCAGTGCGCGTCGTGGCTGTGGCGGGGCAGCAGGAAGCCGGCCTTGAAGCGCGCATAGGTCAGGCTCATGCCGGTCGCCTCGTCCGCCATGACGAGGCGCGAGGTCGCGCCGTCGGCGAGGCCCGCCGCCATCGCCGCGCCCATGCCCGCGACATCGTCGGCGCCCATGCCGACGATCGGCATCAGCTCCGCGTCCACCTCGCGCGAGTCCTTCGCGCGATAGATGCGGAAACGCGGGCGGGCCGCCCTGGACGTCGGCTGTCCGGCGACGGCCTCGTGCGAGGAGGTCGCGTGCTGGGGCGTTGCGTGCTGGGTCATGTGATCGATATACGCTCTGCACACGTCCGGCGAAAGCCGGATGCGGCCAGGGAAACGATCCCGGCCGGCCGGGAGGAGAACGCGCGTGCACGACTTCATCATCCGCGGCGGCACGGTGGTCGACGGCACGGGTGCCGCGCCCTACGCGGCCGACGTCGCGATCGCGGACGGCAGGATCGTCGCGATCGGACGGATCGATGGCGAGGCGGCCGAGACGATCGATGCGAAGGGCGCGCTCGTCACCCCGGGCTTCATCGACATCCACACCCACTACGACGGCCAGTTCATCTGGGACGACACGCTCGAGCCGAGCTTCTCTAACGGCGTGACGACCGCGATCGCCGGCAATTGCGGCGTCGGCTTCGCGCCGGTCGAGCGGCAATATCGCACCCGCCTGATCGAGATGATGGAGGGCGTCGAGGACATCCCCGGCATCGTGCTGGACGAGGGGCTCGACTGGGACTGGACGAGCTTTCCCGACTATCTCGACCGGCTCGACCGGCGGCGGTTTACGATGGACGTCGGCGTCCACCTGCCGCACGCGCCCCTGCGCGTCTTCGTGATGGGCGAGCGCGCGCTCGCGCACGAGCCGGCGAACGACGACGATCTGGCCGAGATGCGGCGCGTCGTGCGCGAGGCGATGGCGGCGGGCGCGGTCGGCGTGTCGGGCTCGCGCATCCTCGAGCACAGGAGCAGCAGGGGCGACCATGTCCCCGGCACCTTCGCCGAGGATCGCGAGCTGATCGCGATCGCCGAGGCGATGGGCGAGACCGGCAAGGGGGTGTTCCAGATCGTGCCGCTCGGCACCTCGGGCGATACCGTCGGCACGCAGATCCCGACCGATGCGCGGCTCGACGAGCATGCGCGCTTCGAGCGGATCGCCGAGGCGTGCGGCCGCCCGGTCACCTATCTGCTCCATTCGCACAACCACGCGCCGGAGGAGTGGCGCACGATGATCGACGCCTCGGATGCGGCGCAGCGCCGCGGGCTCGATATCCACCCGCAGGTGGCGGCGCGCGGCGTCGGCCTGCTGCTGTCGCTCGATGGCTACCACATCTTCCAGGCGCGCCCGTCCTACATGGCGATCGCGTACCTGCCGCGCGCCGAACGCGCGGCGGCGATGCGCGTGCCGGAGCGCCGCGCCGCGATCCTGTCCGAGGCCAATGTCGGCCCCGAGGCGGCGCCGTCGCGCCGCATCCTGGGGCTCGCGGAGCGCTTCGCGGCGGTGCTCGAGCGCTTCTACGTGCTGCGGCCGCCGCTCGACTACGAGCCCGACGAGGCCGTGCGGCTCGACCGGATCGCGGCGGCGACCGGCCGGACGATGGACGCGGTGCTCTACGACCTGTTCGCGGACGGCGACGGCGGCGCGATGGTCGCCGATTTCGCGATGAACTACACCGGCGGCAACCTCGATTCGGTCCACGACATGCTCGCCCATCCCGAGACGATCAGCGGGCTCGGCGACGGCGGCGCGCATCTGCTGATGATCTGCGACGCCGCGATGACGACCTTCCACCTCAGCTTCTGGAGCCGCGACCGCACGCGCGGCCCGACCTTGCCGGTGGAGGCGATGGTGGCCAAGCTGACCGGCAAATCCGCCGAGGTCTACGGCCTCCACGATCGCGGCACGATCGCGCTCGGCAAGCGCGCCGACATCAACGTCATCGATTTCACGGCGCTCGACAACGAGATGCCCGAGATGGTGTTCGACCTCCCGCTCGGCAGCGGCCGGATGGTGCAGCGCTCGCGCGGCTATCGCGCGACGATGGTCAACGGCGTCGTCACCCGCCGCGACGACCGCGACACCGGCGCGCGGCCCGGCCGGCTGATGCGGGGCGCGCATGCCGATGCGGCTTGACGGCCGGCGCGCGCTCGTCACCGGCGCCGCCAAGGGCATCGGCGCCGCGATCGCCCGGCGGTTCGCCGCCGAGGGCGCGGCGGTGGCGGCGCTGGACATCGACGCGGCGGGCGCCCGAGCGATCGCCGGCGGGATCGGCGGCCATGCCTTCGCCTGCGACGTCGCCGATCCGGCTGGCGTGGTCCGCGCCGTCGGCGAGGCGGTCGCGGCGCTGGGCGGGCTCGACATCCTGGTCAACGCGGCCGGCATCCTCGCCCGTCAGCCGTTCGAGACGATCGAGGCCGATCTGTGGCAGCGGCTGTTCGAGATCAACCTGCGCGGGCCGTCGCTGGTGATCCGCGCGGCGCTGCCGGCGCTGCGTGCCGCGAAGGACGCCGCGATCGTCAACATCGCCTCGCTGAGCGCGCTCAGGCCGTCGCCCGGAACCACTGCCTATGCCGCCACCAAGGCCGGCCTGCTGATGCTCGGCAAATGCCTGGCCGAGGAGCTGGCGCCGATCCGCGTCAACGCGATCTGCCCCGGCATCGTCGAGACCGCGATGACCGCCGGCTTCATGGCCGAGCCGGAGACCCGCGCCCGGATCGAGCGGGCCAACGCGCTCCATCTGATCGGGCAGCCGGGCGACATCGCGGGCGCGGCGCTGTTCCTGGCGAGCGCGGAGGCGCGGTTCGTCACCGGCACGCAGCTGGTTATCGACGGCGGCAGCAGCTTCGCCTGAGGAGGGCGCCGATGATAAGATATGACAGCGACTGGATCGTCGATGCGCCGCGCGACGAGATCTGGGCGGTGCTCCACCCGCAGAAGGACTTCGACCGCGCGACGACGACCGTCGCCCACCCCCGCGTCATCCAGCATGGCGCGACCCGCGTGGAGGTCGTCTGCGAGGGCGACGAGGACGGCCGGGGCCTCGTGCGCCAGTGCTGGTTCGCGACGCCCTGGTACGTCCCCCGGATCGGCCGGAGCTGGGAGATCGTGTCCGAGGTGCGCGTGCCCGACTATCAGCGCTACGACGTGCTGTTCTGCACGCCGCCCCACGCCACGGCGCGCGGCTGGTATCGGCTGGAGGATCTGGGCGACGGGCGCACCCGCTTCCACTTCCACGAGGAATATCACATCGAAAGCCGCTGGCTGGCCCCGCTGATCGAGCGCCGCGTCCACCTGTATTTCTCCAGGGACAACGACCGCATCCTGCGCGGCATCATCGAGGACGGCATCCGCGCGCGCAGGGCCGCGGCCGTCGGTCGCTGACGGGGGCAAGCCAATGGTCTATTTCGATCCCTACAGCCGCGAGCATACCGACGATCCCTATCCGAGCTATGCGCGGCCGCGCGCCGAGGCGCCCGTCTATTACAATCCCGACCGGCGGTTCTGGGCGCTGACGCGGTATGACGACGTGCTCGCCGCGTTCCGCGATCCGGCGAGCTTCATCAGCAGCGAGGGGGTGACGATCGAGCGGGTCGGCAAGGGCATGCCCTATCTCCTTGCCCGCGATCCGCCCGATCACAGCTGGCACAAGGATTTCACCGTCCGCCTGCCGCTCGACGTCGTCAGCGAGCTGATCGACATCCCGGAGGAATATCGCGAGGAGATCCACCACTGGACCTCGACCAGCCTGCTGCGCGGCGCGGACGGCGACCCCGAGCAGGTCCGCCTGTCGCATGTCAGGCGCCGCGAAATCTATCTGGGCCTGATCGAGGCGCGCCGCTCGGCGCCGCGCGACGATGCGATCACCCTGCTCATCGACCAGGAGGTGACCGACGACAGCGGGCGCGTGCGGCGGCTGTCCAACGACGAGATCGCCTATCATTTCTCCGGGCTGACCTCACCTGCTGGCTCGGAAACCGCGGCAGATCGATAATCCAGAGCGGCCGATCCGATGCGATCGGATCGAGAACCGCCCTAGCCGCCCTTCGCGTCCGCCTTGTCGCGGGCGAGCACGTCCTTGAGGCCGGGGCGGATGTGCTCGTCGCCTTTCTCCGCCTCGTGCTTCGCGATGGCGGCGGTGATCGCGGCGCGGGTCTGCTCGCCGAACGCCGGCCGGTTCGCCTTGACCCATGCATAGGAGGCGTCCCGGTTGCGGTTGAGCTGCTGGAAGCGCGGCATCACATAGCGCGCGATCAGCTCGTAGCTCTGCTGCGTGGCAGCCCAGCCCGCCCAGTTGTGCGCGAACAGCAGGAACGCGCCGAAGCCGCCGCTCTCGCGCTGGAGCTGCTCGATCCGCGCGACCGCGTCGTCGGGTGTGCCGACCACCGCCGCGTCGCTCGCGAGATAGGCCTCGACCGGATCGCCCGCCC
>CAXTPE010000143.1:0-6940 GCA_964245925.1 uncultured Sphingomonadaceae bacterium | reverse complement strand
CTGCTCCACGGTCTGCCGCTGATAGGGCAGCCGGCTCAGCAGGATCTCGAAGCGCAGGAAGCTGCGCTGCTCGTCCCGGTCGTCCTCGAAGCAGATCCGGGCGGCCGAGCTATAGGCCTGGATATGCTCGGCGCAGTAGCGGAACGCCTCGCCGACCGTCCGCGAATTCTTCATCACGACCTCGATCGGGCCGAGCACCTTGGCGCCGCCCTGCATGCTCGCCAGCCGCATGCCGAAATCCGCGCAGCTAAGCTCGGCGGCCGCGCGCTCGAGCAGGTGGACCATCACCCGGTAGGAGATCACCGCATGGCGATTGTCGAGCACGGCGGGATCGAGCTGGGCGCGGGCGAGCAGGCTGTCGGCATCGCCGCCGAGGCCGGCCACCAGCTCGCGGAAGTTGCGCAGCGCGTCGACCCGCACCACGGCCGCGCTGGTATCGGCCGCCAGCGGCGCGCCGACGCGCTCTGCCCTTGATGCCTTCGTCATCCTGGTCTCCGCGCCCCGGTCTGGGCCGGGTGATTCGGCCGCGCACGACGCGCCGGCCGACATCTTCATGCGCCGCATGCCCGAAGGATGGCAAGATGGTGCGAATACGCAGGCGCGCCATGCGGGCGCGCGAAAGATCGCCATCGCGATGCGCGCGGCGCGCGATCTGTCGCCCGTCATCAAGACGGCCGGCCATGGTGATGCTTGGAAGACGGGCACGGCCGCGCGGGAACCATCCCGCCGGCCCCGGAGGCGCTGCATGACGGACGGCTGGGACGAGACCGCCGACCTGGTCGTGATCGGCAGCGGCGGCGGCGCGCTCGCCGCCGCGCTGACCGCGGTCCGCTCGGGCCTCTCCGTGATCGTGCTGGAGAAGGGCGAGAGGTTCGGCGGATCGACCGCGATGTCCGGCGGCATCCTCTGGCTGCCGGGCAATCCGGTGCTGCGGCGGACCGGGGACGCCGACACGATCGATGCCGGGCGGACCTATCTCGACGACCTCATCGGCGCCGGCGATCCGGCTTCCACCCCGGCGCGGCGCGAGGCGTTCCTGCGCGCGATCGCGCCGATGGTGGCGATGCTCGAGGAGGAGGGGCTGCGCTTCTATGCCTGCAAGGGCTATTCGGATTATTATGACGAGCGCCCCGGCGGCCACGCCCCGGGCCGGGCGATCGGCGCGAAGGGTATATCGGCGAAGCGGCTCGGCGAGGACGCCGACCGGCTGATGCTGCTGCCCGGCTGGAACCTGCCGATCGCGACCGACGAGTTCGCGGCGATGTCGCTGGCGGGCCGCACGCTGGCGGGCAAGCTCATGTCGGTGCGCGTCGCGGCGCGCGCGCTGCGCCAGAAGCTGGCCGGCGCGCCGCTCTACTTCAGGGGCGCGGCGCTCCAGGCGCGGATGCTGCTCGCGGTGCGCGCGCGGAAGATCGACCTGCGCGCCGGAACCAAGGTGGTGGGGCTGGTCGAGCGCGAAGGACGCATCGCCGGCGTGCGGGTGGCGGGCCGGGACGGCGCCGAGCGGCGTATCGGCGCCACGCGCGGCGTGCTGCTCGCGGCCGGCGGCTTCGCGCGCAATCCCGAGCTGCGCCTGGCGCACCAGCCCGATCCCGCCGGCAGCGACTGGTCGATGGCCAATCCCGGCGACACCGGCGACCTGATCGCCGAGGCGCGGGCGCATGGCGCGGTGACCAGCCACATGGACGAGAGCTGGTGGGTGCCGGTGTCGCTCAAGGCCAACGGGCAGATCGCCGGCTTCCACAGCCCGCAGGAGATGCAGAAGCCCTATTGCATCACCGTCAACGCGCGCGGCGAGCGCTTCGTCAACGAGGCCGCCTCCTATATGGAGATCGGCCAGGCGATGTACGCGCGTGGCGGCGTGCCCGCCTGGATCGTGATGGATGCCCGCCACCGCCGTTACTACCCCTGGGGCGCGGTGCCGCCGCGCGTGACGCCGGGGAGCTGGATCAAGTCCGGCTACCTCAAGCGCGCCGACACGCTGGCGGAGCTGGCCGTCCAGTGCGGGATCGACCCCGCTGGGCTGGAGCGGACGGTCGCGCGCTTCAATGGCTTCGCGGAGACCGGCGACGATCTCGATTTCCGGCGCGGCGCGCGCGCCTATGACAAGGTCTATGCCGATCCGCGCGTGAAGCCCAATCCAGCGCTAGGGCCGATCGCGCGGGCGCCCTTCCACGCGGTGCGGATCGTTCCCGGCGACGTCGGCACCGCCGGCGGGCTGCTGGCGGACGAGCATGGCCGCGTGCTGCGCGCCGACGGCGGCGTCATCCCCGGCCTCTACGTCTGCGGCAATGCCGCGGCGCCCTTGTTCGGGCGCACCTACCCCGGGCCGGGCGCGAGCATCGCCGCTTCCTTCGCTTACGGCTATATCGCCGCCCGCCACGCCGCAGGAGCAAACGCATGAGCAAGTTGACCGTCCACCATCTCGGCGTCTCGCAATCGGAGCGGATCGTGTGGCTCTGCGAGGAGCTGGGGCTCGATTACGATCTGGCGCGTTACGATCGCGAGCCGTCGGGCATGGCGCCGCCCGCCTATCGCGCGCTGCATCCGATGGGAATCGCGCCGATCATCACCGATGGCGACGTGGTGCTCGCCGAAACGGGCGCGATCGTCGACTATATCGTCGCGCGGCACGGGGGGCGCGCGCTGACGATCGCGACCGAGGCGGCGGACTATCCCGATTATCTGTTCTGGCTCCATTTCGCCAACGGCACGATGATGCCGACCGAGATGATCGCGATGATCGTCGGCATGGTCGCGCCCGACGCGGGGCCGTCGCCGCTCGACGAACGCAGCGACCGCGCGTTCGCGATGATCGAGGCCCGGCTGGGCGCCGCGCCGTATTTCGCCGGCGAGGCGTTCACGCTGGCGGACATCATGATGGTCTTCCCGCTGACGACGATGCGCGCGTTCCGGAAGATCGACCTGTCGCCTTTTCCGAACATCCTCGCCTATCTCCAGCGCATCGGCGCCCGGCCGGCCTATCAGCGCGCGATGGCCAAGGGCGATCCCGGTTTCCCGCCGATGCTGGGCTGATCGCAAACGCATGGATTGGAGCGCGCCATGAACGGACTCGTCGACCATCTTCCCCCCTGGCCCGAGCAGGACTTCACGCAGTTCGGCGAGGTCGAGATCAGGCCGGTCGGGCGCATCCAGAAGTTTACGGCGTCGTTCCTCGGCCGCAACTGGGTGGCGATCCCGCACGTCACCCATCATGACGAGGCCGACGTGACCGCGCTGGAAGCCGATCGCAAGCGCTGGAACGCGGAGCATCCCGACGCCAGGCTCACCATCCTGATCCCGGTCATCAAGGCGGTCGCCGCAGCACTCGCCGCCTATCCGGTGTTCAACACCTCGCTCACCGCCGACGGCAAGTCGCTGGCCTGGAAGAAATATGTCCATATCGGCATCGCCGTCGACACGCCCTCCGGGCTGCTCGTGCCGGTGATCCGCGACTGCGACGCCAAGCGCCCGGCGCAGCTTTCGGAAGAGATCACGGCGATCTCGGCCAAGGCGCGCGCCAAGGGTCTCTCGATGGCCGAGATGTCGGGCGGCTCGATCAGCATCTCCTCGCTCGGGCATATCGGCGGCACCGCCTTCACCCCGATCGTCAACGCGCCGGAAGTCGCGATCCTCGGCACCACCCGGCTCCAGCCCCGGCCGATGCCCGCGCCCGACGGTGGCGTCGCGTGGCGCGACATGCTGCCGCTCTCGCTCAGCTACGACCATCGCGTCATCAACGGCGCCGACGCGGCGCGCTTCGTGCGCAAGATCGCCGACGAGCTGGCCGCGTTCCGGTTCGAGGACGCCGGCGCATGAGCGAGAGCGTCACCCGCACCGCGCTCGCGCGCGACGACATCCTGCTGACCGGCAAGGTCGCGCTCATCACCGGCGGCGGCGCCGGGATCGGGCGCGGCATCGCGGTCGGCATGGCCGAGTTCGGCGCCGACGTCGCGATCGCCGACATCGACGTCGCGGCCGCCGATACGGTCGCCGCGCTGGTCCGCGCCAAGGGCCGCCGCGCGCTCGTGATCCCGACCGACGTGCTCGACCGCGACGCGATCCGCGCGGCGGTCGCGGGGACGGTGGCGGCGCTCGGCGGCATCGACATCCTCGTCAACAACGCCGGGGGCACCCGGCCGCTCGACCTCGTCGATCACAGCGACCGCTCGGCCGACAAGCAGATCGACATCAACCTGAAGAACCTCGTCGCGGCGACGCAGGCCGCCGCCAAGGCAATGATCGCGGCCGGCGGGGGCGGCTCGATCATCAACATCGCCAGCATCGAGGGGATGCGCGCCGCGCCGAGCTACTCGGTCTACGCCGCGTGCAAGGCGGGAATGCTCAATTTCACCCGCAGCATCGCGCTCGAGCTTGGCGCGCACGGCATCCGCGTCAACGCGATCGCGCCCGATCTCGTCGTCACCGAGGCGATGGTCCGCTTCCGCCCCGACATGATCGAGCGGCAGGGGCTGGAAGCGCGCCGCCGCCACGTGCCGCTTCAGCGCGCGGGCAATTTCGACGATTGCGCCGGCGCGGCGGTGTTCCTCGCCTCGGCGATGGCCTCCTACGTGACGGGGATCACCATCAACGTCGACGGCGGCACCTGGGCGTCGAGCGGCTGGACGCGCGACTCCGACGGCCGCTGGGAGCTGTTCCCGAGCGAGCTCCAGGCCACCCTCTGACCGGGATCAGGCGGCCGCGCTCGCCGGCGCTCCGTCGGCCTGGCGCTCGCCGGGCCGGAGATAGTCGTCGGGATCGGTCTCGCGCGTCCATTCCCAATATTGCGAGCAGGACCAGGGCGAGTTGGTGGTGACGCGCCCCTTGGCGTTCTTGAACCAGTTGTTGGTATGCCCGAGCGTCCAGACGAAGCCGCCGAGCTCGGCGTGGACCTTGTCGTTATAGGCGCGATAGGCGTCCTCGCGCACCTCGATCTCGTCGAGCCCTTCGGCGATCATCCGGCCGATGTTGCCGACGATGTAGCGCGCCTGGCATTCCGAATTGAAGATCAGGGTGCCGTTGAAGCCGAGGTTCGTGTTGGGGCCGTACATCATGTAGAAATTGGGGAAGCGCGGCACGGTGATGCCGTAGAGCCCGCCCGGCTCGTCGCCCCAGTAATCGTTGAGCAAGACGCCGCCGCGCCCGCGTATCGCCATCGGATGCAGGAACTTCTGCGCATGGAATCCGGTCGCGAAGATGATGACGTCGGCTTCGTGGAGCGTGCCCGCCGGATCGACGACACCCTCGGGCACGACGCGCGCGATACCGTCCGTCAGCACGACATTGTCCTGCTGGAGCGCGCGCAGGAAGCCGCCATCGATCACGTTCGGGCGCTTCATATAGGGCGGATAGTCGGGCACGACCTTGTCGACCAGATCGGGCCGGTCCGCCAGGAAGCTCTCGATCCCCTCGGTCAGCCGGACCCGGCTGATCTCGTTGGCCTCGCTGGTCGAGGGCTTGCCGGGCACCCCGCCCCGCCAGTCGGGATCGATCTTGAAGCGCGCCGGCGAGGTGTCGAACGGCCAGTTGAAATAGAGCGTGCGCGTCCAGCCGGCGTAATAGGGCAGATGGTCGAACGCCCAGTGCTCGGCATCGCGGATCGGGCGGCGATATTCGGGGTTGACCGCCATCCAGTTCGAGCTGCGCATGACGATCGTGGTGCGCGCGGCGATCCGCGCCACCTCGGGGATCGCCTGGAGCCCGGTCGCCGCCGCGCCGACGAACACGACGCGCTTGCCGGCGAGATCGACGTCGTCCGGCCAGTCCGAGGTATGCCAGCTCCGCCCGGCGAAGCTCGCCAGCCCCTCCAGATCGGGGATGCGGGCGCGGTTGAGCTGGCCGACCGCGCTGACCAGCGAGCGGGCGCGCGCGGTCCGCTCGGCGCCGTCCGGGCCGCGCAGCACGACCGCCCATTCATGCGTCCGCTCGTCATAATCGGCGCGGACGACCTCGGTGCCGAACGAGACGAGCGCGCGCAGGCCGAAGCGATCGGCGAACAGGTTGAAATAGCGCTCGAGCTCCGGCTGCGCCGAGTAGAGCGTCGACCATTTATGGTCCTGCATGAACGAGAAGGAGTAGGACTGGCTGGCGACGTCGACCCGGCAGCCGGGATAGCGGTTCTCGTGCCAGGTGCCGCCGACGCCCTCGTTCTTCTCGATCACATGGGCCGGGATACCCGCCTGTCGCAGACGGAACGCCAGCAGCAGCCCCGACATGCCGCCGCCGATGATGAGCACCGGCGCGGCGTCCCGTTCCGCCTGCGCGACCTCGCGCGGCCACAGATAGCGGCGGGTGTCCCCGTCGTACGCCATCTCCTCCTTGACGACGGGCAGATAGCGCTCGCCGAGCTCCATGCCGACGAGGAAGGCGATCATCCGCCGCAATTCGGCGTCGCTCGGCCGATAGGGCTCGGGGCAGCCCGCGTCGCGCCACGCCCTGATCGCCGCCAGCGCCCCCGCGCGCAGCTCCGCGGCCTGCGCGTCCGGGATCTGTCCGCTGCTGTCGCCGCTGTAGCGGACCGGCTTCGTCCTGACGCCGTCGATCAGGTCGAGGTTGCCGGTCATGTGCACGGTCGAGCACATCAATTGCACCAGCCCGACGTCCGCGACGACGCGCGCCAGGAAGGCATCGTCCTCGACGATCGGGAGATGGGCCGGGTTGGCGCCGATCATGTCCGGCTCGGAAGCGTGGGGCACGAGCTCCGCTCCGGTCAGAAGGCGGAGCCGCCGTCGATGTTGACGTTCGCGCCGGTCATGTAGCTGTTGGCCTTCGATGCGAGGAAGGCGATGGCGTTCGCATATTCGTCGATCAGGCCGTAGCGCTGCATCCACGCCGTATCGCCGCCGAACTGGATCTTGGCGAGCTTCACCGGCGAGGTCGGATCCTTCGGATCGAGCCCGGCCTTCTCGAAATAGCCGTTCATCACCTCGCCCCAATTGCC
>CAXTPE010000142.1:0-6957 GCA_964245925.1 uncultured Sphingomonadaceae bacterium | reverse complement strand
GCGCCTTCGCCCTCGCGATCGGACATCACCTCGACCACCACGCCATAGCGGTCCTCGATCTCCGCGATATCGGCCCGCTTGCGGTTGAGGACATAGAACGCCGCTTCCTGGCTGGCGCGCAGCGTGATGCACGAGGCGCGGCCGCGCGCGGCCTCGTCCTCGATCAGGCGCAGCGCCGACAGCCCGGCGGACGCGGCGGTGCGGACCAGGCCGGTGCCCTCGCAATGCGGGCAGGTGCGGGTGGACGCCTCGAGCACGCCGGTGCGCAGCCGCTGGCGGCTCATCTCCATCAGCCCGAAGGCCGAGATGCGGCCGATCTGGATGCGGGCGCGATCGTTGCGCAGCGCGTCCTTCATCGCCTTCTCGACCTTCCGGACGTTGGAGCTGTTCTCCATGTCGATGAAGTCGATGACCACGAGGCCGGCCATGTCGCGCAGGCGGAGCTGGCGGGCGATCTCGTAGGAGGCCTCGAGGTTGGTCGCGGTCGCGGTCTGCTCGATATTATGCTCGCGGGTCGAGCGGCCCGAGTTGATGTCGATCGAGACGAGCGCCTCGGTCGGGTTGATGACCAGATAGCCGCCGGACTTGAGCTGAACGACCGGCTGGTACATCGCGTTCAACTGATCCTCGACGCCGGCGCGCTGGAACAGCGGCACCACGTCGGCATAGGCGCGCACCTTCTTGGCGTGGCTCGGCATCAGCAGCTTCATGAACTCGCGCGCCGAGCGATAGCCCTCCTCGCCCTCGACGATCACCTCGTCGATGTCGCGATTGTAGATGTCGCGAATGGCGCGCTTGATGAGGCCCGAGTCCTCGTGGATCAGCGCCGGCGCGCTGGAGTGCAGCGTCTTGTCGCGGATCTCGTCCCAGAGCCGCGCGAGATAGTCGAAGTCGCGCCGGATCTCCACCTTGGTGCGCTGGAGCCCGGCGGTGCGGACGATGCAGCCCATGGTGGGGGGGAGCTGGAGGTCCGACATGATCGACTTCAGCCGCTTGCGATCGGCGGGGCTGGAGATCTTGCGGCTGATGCCGCCGCCGTGCGAGGTGTTCGGCATGAGCACGCAATAGCGGCCGGCGAGGCTCAGATAGGTGGTGAGCGCCGCGCCCTTGTTGCCGCGCTCCTCCTTGACGACCTGGACGAGCAGCACCTGCCGCCGGCGGATCACGTCCTGGATCTTGTAGCGGCGGCGCAGGTTCATGCGGCGCCGGCGCAGCGCCTCGACCGCGTCGCCGTCGCCGCCGTTGTTGCCGCTGGGCTTGGACGCCGGCGGCGGTTCGGAGCCGTCCCGCGCGTGCCGGGAGTCGTCCTGGGGGAAGTCCGCCGCGCCGTCGAGCGGCCCGGCGGCGGCGCCGTCGTCGTCGTCGCGCTCGATCGATTCGACATCGATGCCGGCATCCTGCGCGAGCGCCTCGTCGTCGGCGGGATCATCCTCGGCACCGTCGTCGCCACCGCCGGCGTCGTCCTCGGCGTCCTCGCGGGCGCGCAGCGCCTCCTCCTCGGCGTGATGCTCGGCCTCCTCGCGGAGCAGCGCCTCGCGATCCTCCTTGGGGATCTGGTAATAGTCGGGATGGATTTCCGAGAAGGCCAGGAAGCCGTGCCGGTTGCCGCCGAACTCGATGAACGCCGCCTGGAGCGAGGGCTCCACGCGCGTCACCTTGGCGAGATAGATATTGCCCTTGAGCTGCCGGTGCTCGGCGGATTCGAAGTCGAACTCCTCGATCCGGTTACCCTTGACGACGGCGACCCGGGTCTCCTCCCGGTGGCGCGCGTCGATGAGCATGCGCATTGTCATTATGATGTCTCCGGGCGCGCGGCCCGGGCGCGCGGCCCGGGCGCGGCGCGCCATCTGTAAAGGGCGGCCGCAAGGCTCCGCGGGGAGCAGCGACGGCCGCGATGGATGAGGAAGCAGGCGAGGATGCGGGCGCTGCGGCGGCATCGCCGGCCGGATCGGCCGGGCAGGTGATCGAGCCGGCGGCATCGCGTGCAAGCGAAGCGTGGAGGCTCGAGAAAGAATGCCGCATGCGAACGTCAACCCAGATTGCCCGCTCCTTGTGGGGCGGGCCAAAGGAACCGGCAGGTGGGCGCGGGCAAGGAGCGCGCCGCGCGAGCCGCCGATCATCGATCAGCTAGCATCCGGCCCGCCGCCCGGCAACAAAAAGCTCCGGCCCGGCGGACGGCCCGCCAGCCTCCTGGCAGCCGGATGTGAAAAGAGGGTGAACACCGCGTTCACCGCAACCCTAAACCCACGCTTGAGCCGCGCCGGCTAGGCGGGTTCCGCCGCGATCCGGGGGGCCAGGGTCGCGGCGGCATAGTTGTAGCGTTGCCGCGAGGTCATGATGCGATTTAACTGGACCCCACGCCGCCTGCCGCCGCAGGAGGCAGCCGTGCCCGCCCTCTTCCTCGCCGCGCTGCTGGGCTTCGCCGCGCCGGCGGACGCCGCGCGGCTCCAGAGCGTCGACGTGGCGCCGGATCGCGTCGTGCTGCGCTTCGACGACGCCGCCGCCGGCGCGTCCGCCTTCCTGCTCGACGGCCCGCAGCGGCTCGCCGTCGATCTCGAGGGTGTCCGGCCCGCGCGCGCCGGTTTCGCGCCGGCCGCCGGTCACGGCGCGATCCGCCAGGGGCCGCGCGACGGCGGCGCCACCCGCGTGGTGTTCGATCTCGCCCAGCCGGCGGTCGTCGGCGACGGCGACTTCTCGGACGACGGCCGCGCGCTCACCATCCGCCTCAAGGCGACCGACGCCGCCGGCTTCGCCAGGCGCGCGCGCGAGGGCCGGGCGCGCTTCCGGCTCGCCGCCGCCGGCGACATCGCGCCCGCGCCCCGCGGCTTCGCGGCGCCGACGCCGTCGGGGCGCGGCGCGATCATGGTGCCGGTCGCCGACCCGGGCTTCGACGACGACGCGCCCGGCGCCGGCGTGCATGTCGCCGGCCGCGCCGGGCGGCCGCTGGTCGTGCTCGACGCGGGGCACGGCGGCAAGGATCCGGGCTCGCCGGGCGTCGACGGCGTCCACCGCGAAAAGGATGCGGCGCTCGCCATCGCGCGCGCGATCCGCGACGAGCTGCTCGCCTCGGGCCGCGTCCGCGTCGCGATGACCCGCGCCGACGACCGTTTCGTGCTGCTCGACGATCGCCGCGAGGTCGCCCGCCGGCTGGGCGCGGACCTCTTCATCTCGGTCCACGCCGACAGCTCGCCGACCGGGCCGGCCGCGCATGGCGCCACCATCTACACGCTGTCGGAGGTCTCGTCGGATCGGGTGGCGGCGCGGCTGGCCGCCAAGGAGAACAAGGCCGACGTCATCAGCGGCGTCGATCTCGCCGGCCAGCCCAACGACGTCTCCTCGATCCTGATCGACCTGGCCCAGCGCGAGACGATGAACACCTCGTCGGTGTTCGCGAACCTGCTCCAGCGCGAATTGTCGCCGATGATCGCCTTCACCCAGGCCTATCACCGCTTCGCCGGGCTGGTGGTGCTGAAAGCGCCGGACGTGCCCTCGGTGCTGCTCGAGACCGGCTACATGTCCAACCCGGACGATCTGAGGCTGCTGTTCTCGTCGGACTATCAGCATCGCATCGCGGTCGGCGTGCGCCGCGCGGTCGAGGCGCACTTCGCCCGCCGCCTCCACATCGAGACCGCCGCGGCGCAATAGCGCACGCCCCGCCGCTCAGCCTCGCTCGACCGCGCCCGGGAGAGCCTTCGCCCGACACGAACGGAGGGTGCATGCGGGTGGATCAGCCGGTAGCAATCGCCCTGCGACCTGCTAGAGCGCGCCGGCGATGGCGGACGGCGATGCGAAACCCGGGCGGACGCGGATCCGGCGCGAGCCGACCCGGCTCGCCCGCGTGCTCCGCTCGCGCTGGCTGAAGGCGCTCGGGCTGCTGCTCGTCCTCTTCATCGCCGGCGGCGCGCTGCTCTGGTCGACGATGCTGCGCGACCTGCCGTCGGCCGACCGGCTGCTCACCTACGAGCCGCCGCTCCCCACCAACATCCGCGCCTATGACGGCGCGCCGCTCCAGACCTTCGCGCGCGAGCGGCGCGTGCAGCTTTCCTTCGCCGAGTTCCCGCCGCTGCTGATCGATGCGTTCATCTCGGCCGAGGACAAGAGCTTCTTCACCCATCATGGCGTCGACGTCACCGGCTTCGGCGCGGCGGTGCTCGACTATGTCTCCAAGATCGGCTCGGGCCAGCGCGCGCGCGGCGGCTCGACCATCACCCAGCAGGTCGCCAAGAACCTGCTGGTGGGCAACGCCTATTCGGTCAGCCGCAAGCTGCGCGAGGCGTTCCTCGCCTATCGCATCGAGCAGACGCTCACCAAGCAGCAGATCCTGGAGATCTACCTCAACCAGATCTTCCTCGGCCGCAACGCCTATGGGGCGCAGTCCGCCGCCCAGGCCTATTTCGGCAAGGACGTCGCCGATCTGACGCTGCCCGAGATGGCCTATCTCGCGATCCTTCCCAAGGCGCCCGCCAACTACACCCCGGAGCGCGACGCCGCGCGCGCGCTGGCGCGGCGCGACTATGTGCTGCGCGAGATGCAGGCCAACGGCTACATCACCCCCGCGCAATATGGCGACGCGACCGCCTCCCCGCTCGGCACGATCGTCCGCTCGGCGCCCAGGCAGGAGGTGCCGATGAACTATTTCACCGAGGAGGTGCGCCGCCAGCTCATCGACAGGTTCGGCGAGAATGCCGATGACGGCCCGTACAGCGTCTATTCGGGCGGCCTGTGGGTGCGCAGCTCCTATGATCCCGCCGTGCAGGCGGCGACCGAGCGCGCGCTCCGCGACGGGCTGGTGCGCTATGACCGCGGCCACGGCTGGAACGGCGCGAGCGCGCACATCGATCCCGGCGAGGGCTGGCTCTCGCGGCTGCTGGCGGCGCCGGTCGGCGCCGGCTATGCCGACTGGCGCGGCGCGGTTGTGCTCGACAAGACCGGCGACGCGGCGACGCTTGGCTTCATGGACGGGACGACCGGCACGATGCCGGCCGGGGCGGCGAGCCTGCCGAAGCGCGGCACCGGCGGCGCCGCCTATCGCTTCCTCAAGCCCGGCGACGTGATCGTCGTCGCGCGGCAGGGCGGCGCGTGGGGCCTGCGCAACGTGCCGGCGATCTCGGGCGGGATGGTGGTGGAGAACCCGCACACGGGCCAGGTGCTCGCCATGCAGGGCGGCTTCGATTTCCGCGGCGGCTCGTTCAACCGCGCCACCCAGGCGCTCCGCCAGCCCGGCTCCTCGTTCAAGCCGTTCGTCTATTCGGCCGCGCTCCAGAACGGCATGACGCCGGCCTCGATCATCGTCGACGGGCCGTTCTGCGTCTATCAGTCGGCCAGGCTCGGCAACAAATGCTTCCGCAACTTCTCCGCCGGCTATGCCGGGCCGCAGACGATGCGCTGGGGCGTCGAGCAGTCGCGCAACCTGATGACGGTGCGCGCCGCCTCGATGACCGGCATGGACAAGGTCGTGAAGGTCGCGCACGACATGGGCATCGGCGACTATCCCGCCGTGCTCGCCATCGCGCTCGGCGCCGGCGACACCACCGTCGCCAGGATGGTCAACGGCTACTCGATGCTGGCCAACAACGGCCGCCAGCTCCGCCAGTCGGTGATCGACTATGTCCAGGATCGGCGCGGCAAGGTGATCTTCCGCGCCGACGAGCGCCCCTGCCCCGGCTGCGACGCGCCGGACTGGGACGGCGGGCCGATGCCGCGCCCGGCGATCGCCGCGCATCAGGTGATCGACGCGATGAGCGCCTACCAGATGGTCCACATCATGGAAGGCGTCATCCAGCGCGGCACCGCCACCACGCTGCGCAGCCTCGGCCGCCCGCTGTTCGGCAAGACCGGCACCACCACCGGCCCGACCAACGTCTGGTTCGTCGGCGGATCGCAGGATCTCGTCGGCGGCGTCTACATCGGCTATGATCGCCCGCGCCCGCTCGGCGGCTATGCCCAGGGCGGCACGATCGCGGCGCCGATCTTCAAGCAGATGGCGCAGACCGTGATGAAGGACATGCCCATCGTCCCTTTCCACGCGCCCGCCGGCATCCGCCTGGTGCGCATCGACCGCCGTTCGGGGCGGCGCGTCTACGGCGCGTGGCCGGGCACCGATCCCAAGGCCGGCGTGATCTGGGAGGCGTTCAAGCCCGAGAGCGAGCCCCGGCGCGTGATCCGCCACGCCGTCTCCCCCGCCGACAAGGCGGCGGCCGCCGCGGCCGCGGCCGCGGCCGCGAGCGTCGCTCCCCGCCAGCCCCGTGACAGCGAGTTCCTCCAGCGCGAGGGGGGGATATATTGACTGCTCCCTCTCCCCGCCGGGGAGAGGATCGGGGTGAGGGGGAGCCCGGCGCGGCCGGGCGTCCTCGCTATCTGAGGTCGCAACCCCTCGCCCGACCCGCTCCCCCCGGGAGAGGGCTTTGCGCTTTGCCGAACGCCCTCCCGCTCGCTATCTGACTTTCAATCCAACGGAGTTCCCCATGCGCGCCGAAGCGCAGGCCCATATCGCAACGATCGACGCCGCGCTCGAGCTCGTCCGCCGCTTCCTCGTCTGGGACCGCGCGCTGCGCCGGCTCGACGAGCTGAACGCGCGCGTCGAGGATCCGACGCTGTGGGACGATCCCAAGGGAGCGCAGGCGCTGATGCAGGAGCGCCGCCGGCTCGACGAGGCGATCGCCGCCGTCACCGCCATCGAGCGCGAGCGCGACGACACGGTCGAGCTGATCGCGCTCGCCGAGGCCGAGGGCGACACGGCGCTCGCCGACGAGGGCGCCGACGCGCTCGGCGATCTCGCGCGGCGCGCCGACCGCGACAAGGTCAAGGCGCTGCTCGCCGGCGAGGCGGATGCGAACAACAGCTATATCGAGGTCAATGCGGGCGCCGGCGGCACCGAGAGCCAGGACTGGGCGGAAATGCTCCAGCGCATGTACACGCGCTGGGCCGAGCGCCACGGCATGAAGGTCGAGCTGGTCG
>CAXTPE010000141.1:0-6969 GCA_964245925.1 uncultured Sphingomonadaceae bacterium | reverse complement strand
CCGACGACCTTCCGCTTACAAGGCGGGTGCTCTACCAGCTGAGCTAAGCCGGCGCGCGGACGCGGCGTGCATGCGTCACGGCACGCCGAACGTCCAGCCCTCGGTCCGCGCGAGCGCTGGGGTGAGCCCGGCCGGATGCCAGAGCCGCGCCTCGCCGGCGGCCCGCCGCAGCCAGGCGGCGGTCAGCATGGCATCGGTGCTGTGATCGTCGTAGCGGGCGAGCGGCGCGTGGCGCCCCGAGCCGACGCCGGCCAGCGCGCGATCGAGCGCCGCGCCGTCGCGCAGCTTGCTGCCGCCGCGCACGCCGCCGGCGCGCGCCGCGATGGTGGTATAGATCTCCACGATCAGCGGGCCGCGCGCCGGCACCGGATCGAACGGCCAGATCGGCACGCGCCCGCCGAGCCGGTGCAGCAGCCGCATGCCGGTGAGGCTCGACTTGCCGACCTGCGCCGCGCCGACCAGGTTGAAGCAGCTCTGCGCCGGGCCGTGGCGCCCCGCCCGGCAGGCCTGCTCGACGACGCGCAGCCGGCCCGCGCCGCCGCCGAACAGCGCGCTCTCGCGCCCGCCGTGGCGGCGGAAGTGCCGGCTCGCCTCGGGATGATCGACGAAGCGTGACGCGCCGAGATGCGGATCGTCCGCCGCGATGCCGTCGACCAGCGCCCAGAGCGCGCGCGCCGATGGCGGCGACGCCGCCCAGCCGGGGAAGAAGCAGCCGCGATCCGCGAACGGCAGCGCGGGCGAGAAATCGATGCCGACGATGAGGTCGGTGCCGGCCTCGCCATGCGCCGCCAGCCAGTCGAGCACATCGCCGCGCGACCAGCCGCCCGCCGGCCGCGACAGCGCGGGCGCCGCCTCGCCGGCGCCGCATTCCGCCAGCGCGATCCCCCGCGGACGCGCCACCGCCGCGCCCGACCAGTCGATGCAGGCGAAGTGCCCGAAGCGGCGCGTCATCGCTCCCCGTGCCGTTCCGCGCGCAGCCGCCGCCAATGCGCCAGCCGCTCGCCGAGCTTCGCCTCGAAGCCGCGCGGGGAGGGCACGTAGAAGTCCTGGGGCGCCATTTCCTCGGGCCAGTAGTCCGCGCCCGAGAAGCCCTCGTCGGCGTCATGGTCATAGGCATAGCCCTTGCCGTAGCCGACGTCCTTCATCAGCCGGGTCGGCGCGTTGAGGATCGCCTTGGGAGGCATCAGCGAGCCCGTCTCCCTCGCGCTGCGCCACGCGGTCTTCTGCGCCACATAGGCGGCGTTCGATTTGGGCGCGGTCGCGCAATAGAGGCAGGCCTGCACGATCGCGAGCTCGCCCTCGGGCGAGCCGAGGAAGTCATAGGCGTCCCGGGCGGCGAGGCACTGGACCAGCGCCTGCGGATCGGCCAGCCCGATGTCCTCCGAGGCGAACCGCACCAGCCGGCGCAGCAGGTAGAGCGGCTCCTCGCCGGCGGTGAGCATGCGCGCGAGATAATAGAGCGCCGCCTGCGGATCCGAGCCGCGCAGCGATTTGTGGAGCGCCGAGATCAGGTTGTAATGGCCCTCGCGATCCTTGTCGTAGACCGCGACGCGGCGGTGGAGCAGCGCCGCCAGCGCGGCGGGATCGAGCGGCGCCGGCAGCGCGATCGAGAACAGCGTCTCGGCCTGGTTGAGCAGGAAGCGCCCGTCGCCGTCGGCGCTGGCGATCAGCGCGGCGCGGGCTTGCGGGTCGAGCGGCAGCGCGCGGCCTTCCTCCGCCTCGGCGCGGGCAAGCAGCAGCGCGAGCGCGGCGCCATCGAGCCGGTGGAGGATCAGCACCTGCGCGCGGCTGAGCAGTGCGGCGTTGAGCTCGAACGAGGGGTTCTCGGTGGTCGCGCCCACCAGCGTGACGGTGCCGTCCTCCACATACGGCAGGAAACCGTCCTGCTGGGCGCGGTTTAAGCGGTGGATCTCGTCCACGAACAGCAGCGTGCGGCGGCCGGCGCGGGCATGCTCGCGAGCGTCGGCGAACGCCTTCTTGAGGTCCGCGACGCCCGAGAACACCGCCGATACGCCCATGAAGCGCAGCCCCACCGCGTCGGCGAGCAGGCGGGCGATCGTCGTCTTGCCGGTGCCGGGCGGCCCCCACAGCACCATCGAGGCGAGCCGACCCGCCGCCACCATCCGCCCGATCGCGCCATCCGGCCCGGTCAGATGATCCTGCCCGACGACATCGGCCAGCGCGCGCGGCCGCAGCCGGTCGGCGAGCGGTCCCAAGGGAGCGGGATGGTCGGCGGCGGGTTCGGCGAAGAGATCGGCCATGCGCGGGATATAGGAGAAAAATATCCGGTCCGCATCCTTCGGCCCTTGCATACCAGACCAGTCAAGATATATCTCCGTCATGTCTGGAACAGGAGAACATCCATGCTGCATCGGTTTGACCATCATCACCCTCATCATCATCATCATCATCATCATCGCCACGCCGGCCCGCGCGGCTTCGGCCGCCGGGGCTTCGAGGACGGCCGGGGCGGCGAGGGCCGCTCGCGCCGCGTCGTCGACGGCGGCGAACTCCGCCTGCTGCTGCTCAGGCTGCTCGCCGACGCGCCGCGCCACGGCTACGACCTCATCCGCGCCATCGAGGAGCGCACCGGCGGCGGCTATGCGCCGAGCCCCGGCATCGTCTACCCGACGCTCACCATGCTGCAGGACATGGCCCTGATCGCGCAGGAGCCCGGCGGCGGCAACCGCCGCAGCTACGCCGTCACGCCCGAGGGCGAGGCGCATCTCGCCGAGCGCGCCGAAGAGGTCGCCGCGATCCTGCGCCGGCTCGACGCGATCGGCCAGGCGGCGCGGCGCTCGGACGCCGGCCCGGTCCGCCGCGCCATGCACAATCTGCGCGCCGCGCTCCAGGGCCGGCTGGCGGCGGACGGCGTCGAGCCCGCGACGCTCCACGACATCGCCGCCATCCTCGACGATGCGGCGCAGCGGATCGAGCGGCTGTGAGCGCGGCGTCGGTCGCGCGGGTGCCGACCGCGCACGGCAGCCGCTATCTCCAGCAGCTCTGCAAGCACTGGAGCCACAACCTGGCGGTCGAGTTCACCCCCGGGCGGGGCCGCGTCGTCTTCCCGCGCGATGCCCGCGGCGCCGACTGGCCGGGCGAGGCGGTGGCGACAATGACCGCGCACGACGGGACGCTCGAATGCCGGATCGAGGCGAGCGCGCCCGGCCAGCTCGACGCGCTCAAGGGCGCGCTCGCCCGCCACCTCGACCGCTTCGCCTTCCGCGAGGCGCCGCTGGCGTTCGACTGGCGGGACGGCTGATGTCAGGCCGATCGCCGGCGCGAGCCGTGGAGGCGGATCACGCGTAGATAGGCGTCGGCGAGCTGGGCGTTGACCTGGTCCCAGCCGTAGCGCTCGCTCGCCTGCCGGCCGGCATCGCCCGCGGCGGCGCGGGCGGCGGCGTCGCCGCAGTAGCGCCCGAGCGCGTCGGCATAGGCGCCGATCGCGCCCGGGCGCACCAGCCGGCCGGTGACGCCATCGCGGACGAGGCTCTGGCTCCCGGTCGCCTCGGCGGCGACCACCGCGAGCCCCGCCGCCATCGCCTCCAGCGTGACATTGCCGAAGGTCTCGGTGACCGAGGGGTTGAACATCAGGTCGAGCGAGGCGACCGCGCGGCCGAGGTCGGCGCCCTTCTGGAAACCGGCGAACAGCGCATCGTCCGGCAGCCGCCGCTCGAACCACTCGCGCGCCGGCCCGGCGCCGACCACCACCACGCGATGCGCGACGCCGCGCCGGCGCAGCCGGTCGATCGTGTCGGCGAACACGTCGAGGCCCTTCTCCATCACCAGCCGGCCGACGAAGCCGATCGCGACCTCGTCGTCGCCAAGCCCGAGCGCGCGCCGCCACGCGAGGTCGCGCCGCGCCGGCGAGAAGATCTCGCGATCGACCCCGCGCGACCAGATGCCGACGTCATAGCTCATCCGCTGTTCGCGCAGCAGTTGCGCCATCGATTCGGAGGGCGCGAAGATCGCGTCGCAGCGGCGGTAGAAGCGCCGCAGGATCGCTTCCGTCAGCGGCTCGAGGAAGGCGAGACCGTAGTAGCGCGGATAGGTCTCGAAGCGGGTGTGCACCGAGGCCACCACCGGCAGGTCGCGCGATCGCCCGAACGAGACCGCGGCATGACCGAGCGGATCGGGGCTGGCGACATGGAAGATGTTGGGCGCGAAGGCGACGATGTCGCGGCGCGCGCGGCGCGGCAGCCCGATCGGCAGCCGGTATTCGGAGCGCCCGGGGAAGGGCATGGCCGGCACGCCGATGACCTTGCCGACCGAGGGGAAGGCCGGCTTGTCGCTGCGCGGCGAATAGATGCGGACCTGCGCGCCGCGCTCGATCAGATAGCCGACGAGCCGGTTGAGCGCCTGGTTGGCGCCGTCGCGGACATAATTATAGTTGCCCGAGAAAAGCGCGACGCGAAGCTCGGAGACGTTCATCGGGTCGGCGATAGGGGCGCGCGCGGCAAAAGGCTATCCGTGCCGCCGGCGGGACGGACGGGCAATCGGGCTGGTGCGCCGCCCGCCGCGATCGGCTAGGGACGGCGCGCACATCGAGCGGACTCGCGGCCATGGATTTCGACGAGCAGCGCGGCGGGAGCCACCGGGACGAGGGCGTGGCGAACGACTTCGCCGCGCCGCCGCTGCCGTCCGCCGCCGCCCCGCCCGGCACCCTGGCCGGCGCCGCGCCGCCCGATCCCGATGGCCGCGACCGGCTGATCGCCTCGTTCACGCTGGTGGCGGCGATCGGCCTGTTCCTCGCGCTGCCGTTCGCGCTCCAGGCCGGCGCCGAGTTCTTCCTGCCGGTCACCGCCGCGCTGGTGGTGGCGGTCGCGCTGGTGCCGCTGCTGGAGTGGTTCGAGCAGCGCGGGCTGCCGTCCGGCCTCGCCGCCTTCCTGTGCATCATGCTGTTCGTCGGCATCGCCAATGCGGTGATCGCCGCTATCGTGGTGCCGGCGGCGGGCTGGTTCACGCTGCTGCCCGAGCGCATCGGCCAGATCAAGACGACGATCCGACCGCTGATCCAGGTCTATGCCAGCCTCGACAAGTTCGTGAACGAGACCGCGAGCCAGGTCGCGCTCAGCAAGGCGCGCGCGGTGCGCACGGTGGCGCTCGAGGCGCCGAACTCGATGCTGGGGCTGCTCACCTCGACCGCGCCCTATGTGCTCATCCAGATCATGTTCGGGCTGCTGGTGGTGTTCTTCTTCCTGGCCGGCTGGTCGGGGATGCGGCGGCGGACGATCGTGGGGCGGGCGAGCTTCACGAGCGCGCTGGTGCTGGCGCGGGTGATCCAGGAGGTGGTCGACGCGACCTCCTCCTATATCGCCACGATCACGGTCATCAACGTCGCGCTCGGCTGCCTGGTGGCGCTGGGCGTGCACCTGATCGGGCTGCCGACGCCGCTGATGTGGGGCGGCATCGTCGCGCTGCTCAACTACATCCCCTATCTCGGGCCGATCATGGCCGCGCTGCTGCTCGGCGTCGGCGGGCTCATGACCTTCCCGGACGTGTGGCACGCGCTGCTGCCGGCGGCGATCTTCATCGGCATGCACCTGGTCGAGGCCAATATCGTGACGCCCACGATCATCGGCCACCGCCTCACCATCAACCCGCTGCTGATCCTGGTATCGCTGAGCTTCTGGGGCTGGGTGTGGGGGGCGCTCGGCGCGCTATTGGCGGTGCCGCTGCTCATCATCGCGCGCACCGTGGTGATGGCGGCGGGCACGCCGGACGTCGCCGGCTTCCTGTTCGAGCGCGGCACGCTGACGCGGGGGCCTCGCGGCGAGGTCGCCGGCACCGCCGCCGCGCTTGACACCCCCGAGGGCGTCTCCTAATCGCCGCCCTCGCTTTTGCGCGGGTGTAGCTCAGTTGGTTAGAGCGCCGGCCTGTCACGCCGGAGGTCGCGGGTTCAAGTCCCGTCACTCGCGCCATGCATGCGCATGACGGCCGGCGACGCAGGGGTATGGATGCCGGAGCAGGATGTCGTCCGGAACATGCTTCGTCGGGCGCTCGGCGCGATCGGCCTGAAGATCTCGCGGGTCGTGCCTGCCGGCAGCGACCTCTATCGCACGCTCGTCGCCTATCTGGACGATCACGGGATTTCGCATGTCCTCGATGTCGGCGCCAACCAGGGCCAGTTCGCGCTTGGCCTCCTGGAGAATGGCTACAGGGGCGCGATACTCTCGTTCGAGCCGCTGCCCGACGCGCACCGGAAGCTCAGCGCGGCGGCGGCGGCGCATCCGAACTGGATCGTGGCCGCGCCGATCGCGCTGAGCGACCGATCGGGCACCGCCACGTTCCACGTCGCGGGCAACAGCGTCAGCAGCTCGCTCCTGCCGATGTCGGACGCTCCTGCCGAGCATGCGCCCGAGGCGACACAGACGGACCTCATCGAAGTCCGGCTCGAGCGGCTCGACGACGTTCTGCCCTCCTATCTCGCCGCGGCGGACTTCTTCCTCAAGATGGACACGCAGGGTTCCGAGCTGGACATCCTGAGAGGCGCCACGGGCGTGCTGGAGCGGATCACGGGCATCATGATCGAGATGAGCATCGTTCCGCACTATGAAGGGCAACCGCTGCTGCCGGAAGCCCTTTCGACAGTCACGGGGCTCGGCTTCGATGCCTATCATTTCTTCCACGGGTTCCGAAGCCGCCATCGCGGCCCGCTGCTCGAGTGCGACGGATTATTCTTCCGGCGGTAGACCCGCGGTGCTGAAGATCGCGCTCCAGCTCCGTCGGCCGGCGCATCAGGCGGGGGCGACGCCCTCGGCCTGCACCACACCCCCCGCCAGCCGCACGCCGATCACGCGCACCCGCTTCTCGACCAGGTCGACCGGGGTGCGCGCCAGCTCCAGCCGGTAGCGGCCACCGAGATCGCGCTGCAGCTCGAAGCCGGCGCCCTCGCGCAGCAGCATGCCGGTCTCGTCGATCGGTTCCTCATCCGTCATCGGCGCCCCAGCTCCATCCAGCGCAGCAGCG
>CAXTPE010000140.1:0-6986 GCA_964245925.1 uncultured Sphingomonadaceae bacterium | reverse complement strand
AGTACCGGCGGCTGGCGCAGCTCATCCACTTCACCGAGACCCGCGAGGGCCTGCGCATCGATCTCGTCGACGAGGCCGATTTCTCGATGTTCGCGATCGGCACCGATCGGTTCACGCCGCAGGCGCAGGCGCTGGTCGGCCAGGTCGCGCAGGTGATGGCGGGCGTGCCCAACGACGTGATCGTGCGCGGCCATACCGACAGCCTGCCCTATGCGGCCGGCCGCGACGTCAACAACTGGACGCTCTCCTCGGCGCGCGCCGAGGCGACGCGCCGGCTGCTCGGCGACCGGGGCGTGCAGCCCACGCGCTTCCTGCGCATCGAGGGCGTCGCCGATCGCGAACCCTTCGCGAGCGGCGACCCGACCGATCCGCGCAACCGCCGCATGTCGGTGACGCTCGCCTGGTCGGCCGGCGGCGCGGAGACCGACGCGAGCATGGCTTCGGCCTTCTCGGCGGCGCGGGGAACAGGCGCGGCGCCGCCCCGTTGATCCCGCGATCCTTGTCGGGAGTTCGGGACATGTCCAAGCACTATGCGCTGCGCAACGATGCCGGCGATCATCGCATCCTGAGGGACGATCCGAAGGCGATCGCGCTCCTCAAGGACGAGCACCACATCTTTCGCACGCTCTTCGATGCGGCGCAGGATGCCTCGGGGCGGGAGCTGGTGAAGATCGCCGGCGAGCTCTGCATGCGCCTCACCGTCCACATGACGATCGAGGAGCAGCTCCTCTATCCGGCCGGCAAGCAGGTCGGCGATGCCGAGGAGGTCGACGAGGGGATCGTCGAGCATGCCGCCGGCAAGCAGCTCATCGCCGAGCTGGAGGCGATGAATGGCACCGAGGAGCTGTTCAAGTCGAAGGTCCATGTGCTCGGCGAGCAGACCGTCCACCATATCGACGAGGAGGACGAGGATCTGTTCGAGGAGCTCAAGCAGGCGCACGCCGACGGGAAGATCGATCTCGACGCGATCGGCGACGCGATCGTCGCGCGCCAGGCCGAGCTCTACGGCCAGGCCGCCGCCGGCGACGCTCCCGCCCCGCTCACCGAGCAGGAAGCGCTCGCGGCGAGCGAGTAGCATCGTCACGGCCCCGCCGCGCCAAGAGGCCGCGCGCGTTATGCCGAACCGGATCAGGGTTCGACGCAGAGCAGCGCGGCGGCGAGATCCTGGGCCGCGTGGCCGACCGACTTGAACACCGTCGGGGTGCCGAAGGACGGCATCGGCGCGATCGGTCGACGGCACAGGTCGGACAGCTCCGCCCTGACATGATCGGCGTCGATCACGCCTTCGGCGATCGGCGCGAGGATGTCGCCCGCCTCCGCCATCACCCCGCTCCGCGTATCGGCGACGACATGGCTCCGCGCGATCGCCGCGCTGTCGGCCTCGCGCATCGACGGGC
The DNA here is from genome assembly GCA_964245925.1 of uncultured Sphingomonadaceae bacterium. Taxonomy (GTDB): domain Bacteria; phylum Pseudomonadota; class Alphaproteobacteria; order Sphingomonadales; family Sphingomonadaceae; genus Solisphingomonas. The sequence continues at coordinate 5,589 of CAXTPE010000140.1, read as the reverse complement.
GGAAGCCGCCGATCAGGCTGAGGTGCGCATCGGGCCGCAGCCAGTCGCCGCGCACGATCGGTTCGGTGGAGAGCGTCGCGCACGCGATGATCGCGGCCGCCGACACGGCCCGCGCGAGATCGCCGCAGGGCGCGGCGGCGATGCCGGCCGCCGCCAGCTCGCGCGCGAGCGTCGCCGCCTGCTCCGGCCGCCGCGCCCAGACGGTGACGGTGTCGATCGGCCGCACCGTCGCGAACGCCGCCGGCAGCTCGCGCGCCACCCGGCCCGCGCCGATCAGCAGGAGATCGCCGCCCTGTGGAGGGGCCAGGAAGGACGCGCCGAGCGCCGCGATCGCCGCGGTCCGTCGTGCCGTCAGCGTTTCCCCGTCGATGATCGCTTCGACCTGGCCGGTCGTGCCGTCGCTCAGCACATAGGTGCTGGACACCGCCGGCAGGCCCAGCGCGGCGTTGCCCGGAAAGACGTTGACCAGCTTGACGCCGAGATAGCGCTCGTTCCACGCCGGCATCACCAGCAGCCGCGCGTCGCCGCCAAGGTCGAACGGCACGCGCCGCGGCGCCCGCCATGTCTGCGCGAGGGCGTCGCGCAGCGCCGGCACCAGCCGCGCATAGGGCAGCCGCGCCGTCACGGCGGCGGCATCGAGCAGCTTCATGCGCGATCGGCCCAGCTCGCCGTCGCCGTCCCGTCGGCGGCGCAGGCCATGGCGACGAGGTCGCCGCTGGCGATGCCGTCGATCGGGCTCACCATCAGTGGCAGGGCGATCCCGTACAGCCGGCGCGCGACGAGGCAGCCGATCACCATGATCGCATCCGGGCGGCCGAGGATGATGCCCGCCGGCGCGGTGCCGAGGCGGATCGCCTCGGCCAGCACCGACGACGAGGACGACGAGCCCTTGCCGGCGGGGAGGACGAGGATGCGGCCGGTGACGATCCGCCCGCGATCGGGGTGGGCGTGGCTGATGATCTCGCCGGTCGCGGCCTCCAGCCCCCCATAGAAGCTCAGCGGCGCGCGCAGCACCAGCGCCGGCGCCGTCGCCGTGCCCGCCACATAGCCGCGCCCGCCGCGCACCACCTCAGCCTCTCGCCACCCGCCCGGCCGACGCCGAGGCGACACAGTCCGCCAGCTCGCCGAACGCGACCGCGACGCCGATGTTGCCGGGCGCATAATGCGCCCATTTGCCCGAATTGGTCATCGCCGCGCCATCGAGCCGCCCGAGGATCGCGGTGACATAGGTGCAGGTGTCGACGACGGGGACGATGCCATGATCCTCCAGCCCGTCGAGCAGGCCGTCGGAGGTGACGCCATCCAGCGTCGCGCGGCTGGTGTTGACGTAGATCGGGATGCCCCGGCGCGGCGCGGCCCGCCGCAGCAGCCCCGCCAGCCGCTCCCATTCCGCGCGCGAGAAGTGCGGCGTGCCGAGGCAGACGGCGGCGAGCGGCGTCCCGTCCGGCACCGTCGAGAGCTGCGCCAGCGCGTCCCGCACATCCGTCGGCGTGATGATGACGGTATCGACCGGCGTCGCGCCGGCGAAGGCGGCCGCCGTGCTCGGCGCTTCCGGCGTTATGCCGACGGCGTGGAACAGGCCGACCGCGCCGGTGGACGCGGCGGCGGCGCCGAGCGCCTTGAGCTGGTCCTCGTCGCGCGGCGGCGGCAGGCCCTCGATCACCGGCACCTGCTCGCCGGCGCGCGATCCGACCACCAGCCCCACGCCTACGAAGAGCGAGTCGGTGGGCTCGGGCGTGGCGGGAAAGCCGGCCAGCCGGAAGAGCATCCCGCCGCGCCGGTGCTCGTCGAGATGAAGACCCCAGGCGGGCGCGCGCGCGGTCATCGCGCAGCACAGGTCGATGAAGTCGCCATAGCGGTTGGTGCGCGCGCCGATCACCGAATTGGCGAACACGATCGCGTTGGATTCGCCCCAGGCGATCTGTTCCCCGAAGCGGGGGCGGAACAGGCTCTGATAGGGCGCGCAGGTGAAGGAGGAGACGCAGCCGAGCTCCTCGTGCGCCCTCATCAGCCGTCGGGGCTTGTCGTGGTCGCCGCGCACGAGCTCGGGATGGATCAGGTCGATCGAGCCGACGTTGAGCGTCGTCGGCACGCGCACCCGCCCTCTGCCCGCGAGCAGCGCCTCGACGAAGTCCAGCCCGGCCTCGCCATGATAGAGGCAGCCATCGACATGCGCCCCGGCGATCCGCAACAGCGACGGCGCGCCGATCGCGTCGGCATAGGCGACCAGCAGCTCCATCGCCAGCGCGGCGCCGGCGCCGTCTTCACCGCCGAGCATCGCCTTTTCGTCGTCGCTCAATGTCATCGTCATGATGAGGTCAGGGCGCCGCTGTCGGGCTCGTCCTGGCGCCGGCCGACACGTCCCACCAGATGCTCTTGATGCGCGAATATTGGTCGATGGCGTGGATGCCCTTGTCCTTGCCGCCGAAGCCCGATTGCCCGAACCCGCCGAACGGCGTCGAGAAATCCCCCTCGCCGAAGACGTTGATCGAGACCGAGCCGGCATTCACCCGCGATGCCGCCTCGGTGGTCAGCGCGGAGTCGTTGGAGAAGATATAGGCGCTCAGACCATAGTCGGTATCGTTCGCGCCGCGCATCGCCTCGTCGAGCCCGTCGTAGAAGCGCACCGACAGCACCGGCCCGAAAATCTCGTCGCGCCACAACGCCGACTGCTCGTCGACGTCGAAGAACACGGTCGGCGTCACCATCAGCTCGGACGTACCCGTGCGCTCGGCATCGGACGCCAGGAAATCATTGGACTGCTGACAGCCTTGCTCGATCGCGCCGCGCACCTTGGCGGCCTGGCGCGCGTTGATGAGCGGCCCGAGCCGCGTGCGCTCGTCGAGCGGATCGCCCAGCGGCCATGCCCGCATCGCGGCGGCGATCGCGTCATGCGCCTGGTCGCGCAGGTGCGAGGGCAGCAGCAGGCGCGAGACCGAGCTGCAGATCTGGCCCGAATTGGCCATGAAGCCGATCGCCACCTGCTCGATGAACGCATCGGCGTGCCGCACGTCGGGCAGGACGATCGCGGGGTTCTTGCCGCCGCACTCGAGCGTCACTTCCTTCAGGTTCGAATCCGCCGCATAATGCAGGAACTGGCGGCCGATGGCGGTCGAGCCGGTGAAGTTGATCGCATCGACGCCGCGATGGAGCCCGATCGCGCGTCCCGCGACCGCGCCGTGCCCCGGCACCACGTTGAGCACGCCCGCCGGAAAGCCCGCCTCGATCGCGAGCTGCGCCAGGCGAAGCGAGGTCAGCGGCGTGTCCTCCGCGGGCTTGGCGACGATGGTGTTGCCGGCGGCGAGCGCGGGCGCGATCTTGAGCGCCAGCGTGTAGAGCGGGAAATTCCACGGCAGCACGACGCCGACCACGCCGTGCGGTTCGCGTACCACCCGCGCGAGCGTGCCGGCCCGCCGTGGACCCGCCAGATCATAATAGGTCTCGAGCAGGCTGGCATACCAGCGCAGCACCGCCGAGGTCAGGGGCACGTCCTCGGCCAGCGAATTCCCGATCGGCTTGCCGACATCGAGCGTCTCCAGCAGCGCGAGCTGCTCGCGATCGGCATCGACGCGATCCGCCAGCGCGCGCAGCAGCCTGGCGCGCTCTTCCGCCGCCATTCTCCCCCAACTTCCCGCCAGGGCGTCCCGCGCCACCGACACCGCACGATCCACCGCCGCGTCGCCGCCCATCGCCATGTCGCACAGGATGGACCCGTCGAACGGATTGCGGTTCGCCAGCCGCGCGTCTTCCGTTCCGCGGAAGAAATCGTCACCGATAAACGGCCGATCCAGCCCCGAGGCCGATCGTTTCGCTTTTTCAAGTGCCCGAGGTTCGATCCCGCCCGACGATGCCATGCAGCCAAACTCCAGATCATGCGGCGCTCGACGAAAGTCGGCCCGCGCTGACCGAAAACATCTGCGATCGTACCAGCCGCTCAGGGCGACATCTATGAATATCAGCTATTCAATGTTTCACGTGCAATGGTTGATCGTTGCTTCTTCCATCCGCGTCGGCTCGCGTTTACTGGTGGCCCGCATGGCGCACGACATCAACCGCAAGGATTTCCTGTTCGGCCTGGCCGCCGCGGGTGGCGCGGCGGCCGCCTCGGCCTCCGCCCCGGCGGCGCGCGCGCGCCGGTCCCCCGCCAGCCGGCCCCGCGCGATCGCGATGTGGGACTTCTCCTGGGCGGAACGGCGCTGGCCGGGCGCGGGGTTCGAGGATTGGGACCAGGCGCTCGACGAACTGGTCGAGCGCGGTTATGATGCCGTCCGCATCGACGCCTATCCGCACCTGACCGCCGCCGATCCGGGCAAGTCCTGGCTGCTCAAGCCGATGTGGAACACCGAGGACTGGGGCGCCCCCGGCCTCGTCCGGGTCCGCATCATGCCCGAGCTGAACGAATTTCTCGCGAAATGCCGCGATCGCGGCGTCAAGGTCGGGCTGTCGAGCTGGTTCCGCGAGGACGAGGACAATGTCCGGCTCAGGATCGCCGGGCCAGAGGGGCTGGCCGCCGTCTGGAATGCCACGCTGGCTACGATCAAGCGCGCGGGGCTGCTCGATACCATTCTCTACGTCGATCTGTGCAACGAATGGCCGGGACTCAATTTCACTCCTTTCGTCCAGCCGCCGCTTGGCTGGGAGCAATGGTCGAGCGACCGCTCGATGCACTGGATGCGCGTCGCCATCGCCGGCGTCCGCGCGGAATTTCCGGAGCTGCCGCTGCTCTTCTCGAGCAATATCGATCGCGTCGAGGCGTTCTTCGAACAGGACTTCGGTTTCTACGACGCGATCGAGCATCATCTGTGGATGGCCGGCGAGAATGACGACGAGTATAACAAGCGCGTCGGCTATAATTACGAGGCCTTCTCGGATGTCGGCTACCGCAATCTCCAGCTCCACGGCGCGCAGATCTATGCCGAGAAGCCGGCCTATTGGCGCAAGCTGCTGACCGACAAGATCGCGCGGCTGGCAAGCGCCGGGCGACGCGCGAAGCAGCCGCTGATGACGACCGAATGCTGGGCGATCGTCGATTACAAGGACTGGCCGATGCTGCCCTGGGACTGGGTCAAGGACGTCTGCGCGCTAGGTACGCTGACCGCCTCCGCGACCGGGCAATGGGCGGCCATCGCGACCAGCAATTTCTGCGGCCCGCAGTTTCGCGGCATGTGGCGCGACGTCGCGTGGCACCGGCGGCTGACGCGGGCGATCAAGGCCGGGCCGATCGACGCGAGCCTGCGCACGTCGAAGCTCTGGACGCGGCTGTGACCGCCATTCCGGCGGGTCGGAAACCTGGAAGAAGCATATGACCGGCCTGTCGCGACGGCAACTCGCGGCAGGCGCGCTCGCGGCGACGGCATGCGTCGCGATCCGGCCCGCCGGCGCGGCGACGCTGCTCGCCGGATCGGCGGCCATCGATCCGATGTCGCTGGTCGATCCGGACCTTCGCTCCGCGCTCGCCAGGATTCAGCCGGACATCGACAAGGCAAGCTACACCGCCCGGACTCTGCCGGGCAGGCGAACCTTCTTCGGCGACAAGGCACCGCCGCCGGATCCCGCGCCGCCCTTCAGCCGGCGGCTGATCCCCGGCGC
>CAXTPE010000139.1:0-7002 GCA_964245925.1 uncultured Sphingomonadaceae bacterium | reverse complement strand
CGCTCGACCTCGGCCCGGTTGCCCGCCAGGTGCTCGACCTCGAGACGCAGACCGTGACGACCCCCTATCAGGATCGCTTTCCGTTCGAGATCGACGCATTCCGCAAGGATTGCCTGGTCCACGGGCTCGACGAGATCGGGATGACGCTGGCGCAGGGTGACGCGATCGGCGGCTACGAGGCGCGGACGGCGGCCGAGCGGCCCTGGCTTGCCGGGCGATAGCCTCTCGCATCGGGAGAGGGTCGGATGAGGGGTGTGGCCCCACGAGAGCGCCCGGCCCCCCCACCCTCCCACCGCTTCCTCTCCCGGCGGGAGAGGGACGATCGGCTGATTGCGCGACGGCTTCGCGCTGCCTATCTCCTGCCTCGTCAGTACAGGGGAGCCGCATGACCACCTTCGACGATCGCGAGCGTGCCTTCGAGAACAAGTTCGCGCTCGATCAGGAGATGGCGTTCCGGATCATGGCGCGGCGCAACCGGCTGGTCGGCCAGTGGGCGTCCGAGCTGATGCACCTGACGCCGGCGGAGGCCGACGCCTATGCCAAGTCGGTCGTCCAGGCCGATTTCGAGGAAGCCGGCGACGGCGACGTGATCCGCAAACTGCTCGGCGATCTCGTCTCGGCCAATGTCGACATGGACGAGGCGCGGGTACGCGCGATGCTCGACGAGAAGCTCGTCGAGGCGCGGCGCCAGTTGATGGAGGCGCGCTGATGCCGATGGCGGCCTGCGACATCGCGACCATGATCCGCGCCGCGATCCCAGACGCGCGGGTCGAGATCACCGACCTCGCCGGCGACGGCGATCATTATTCCGCGCGGGTGACGGCGGAGAGCTTCCGGGGGGTGCCCCGCGTCCGCCAGCACCAGCGCGTCTACGAGAGCCTCGGCGGCCGGATGGGTGGCGTGCTCCACGCGCTCCAGCTCGTCACCGCCGTTCCCACCGCCCAGGAGACCGACGCATGACCACGCTCTCAGCCGATACCCGCACCCGCATCGACGGCGTCGTGAAGGGCGCCGACGTGCTGCTGTTCATGAAGGGCACGCCGCTCTTCCCGCAATGCGGCTTCTCCAGCCGGGCGATCGCGATCCTCGATCATCTCGGCGTGGCCTATGGCACCGTCGACGTGCTCCAGGACCAGGCGATCCGCCAGGGCATCAAGGAATATTCGGACTGGCCGACGATCCCGCAGCTCTACGTCAAGGGCGAGTTCGTCGGCGGATCGGACATCATGATGGAGATGTACGAGGCGGGCGAGCTCAAGGAGCTGCTCGACGAGAAGGGCGTGCCGCATCGCGATTGATGGCTGGCCGGGCCGCCGGCCTTCGCGGGGTGGCGGGCCGGCTTGTCGCCGACCCGCCAGAGAGTTCGCGGGAACCAACGGAACAGCCGATGATCCGCAAGCGCCGTGCCAATGCCGCCACCCCGCGCCTTTCCGCGCGCGACGATGATGAACGCGGCTTAACCATGGCCGCGCGCTGTCAAGCCGTCCGACACCCGGGCGTCGGCCGATGAGCGGCGAGCAGTCGGCCGAGACCTGCCGACGGATGACGCCGCTGGTGCGCCGCGTGCTGGCGGGCAACCCATCGGCGTTCACCTATACCGGCACCCAGACCTATGTGGTGGGGCGGGGCGAGGTCGCGGTGATCGATCCCGGGCCGGCGCTGCCCGAGCATGTCGACGCCATCCTCGCGAGCGTCGCGGGCGAGCGCGTCGCCGCGATCCTCTGCACCCACACCCATCGCGACCACAGCCCGGCGGCGCCGCTGCTCAAGGCGGCGACCGGCGCGCCGATCATCGGCTGCGCGGCGCTGGTGCTGGACGACGGCGGGCCGCGCGCCGACGCCGCGTTCGATCGCGGCTATGCGCCGGACCGGGTGCTGGCGGACGGCCAATGCCTTGCGGGGCCGGGCTGGACGCTGGCGGCGGTGGCGACGCCTGGGCATACCTCCAACCATCTCTGCTTCGCGCTGGCGCAGGAGCGCGCGCTCTTCACCGGCGATCATGTCATGGGCTGGTCGACCACCGTGATCGCGCCGCCGGATGGCGACATGGCGGCGTTCATGGCGAGCATGCAGCGGCTGATCGAGCGCGACGATGCGGTCTATTATCCCGCGCACGGCGAGCCGGTGACCGAACCGCGGCGCCACGTCCGCGCCCAGATGGGCCACCGCCGCCAGCGCGAGGGGCAGATCCTGCGGCTGATCGAGGAGGGCATCGGCACGATCCCGGCGCTGGTCGCGCGCATGTATGCCGGCGTCGACCCGCGGCTGCATGGCGCGGCCGGGCAATCGGTGCTGGCACATCTGATCGATCTGCGCGAGCGCGGGCGGGTGGCGGGTGGCGAGGGCGGCTGGAGCCGCGCCTGATGCGCCTGCCGCGCGCGCCGCTGATCCTCGCCATCGCCGTGCTGCTGGCGGCGGCGCTGTGGGGCGTGCAGCGCAAGGCCGCGGGCCTGCTCCGGCCGCGCGTGGAAACGATCGTCGCGGCGAGCCTGGCGGGGCTGCGCGAGCAGAACCGGCTGTCGGCGTTCGCGGCGAGCTATGTCGCGGTGGTGACGACGACGCGCGCGCAGTTCGGGCTGCGCGCGCAGCGGACGCTGATCCTGCCCGGGACAGTGCAGTATGAGGTCGATCTCGCGAAGCTGCGCCAGCGGGACGTGGCGTGGGACGGCGCCACGCGGACGCTGAGCGTGACGCTGCCGCCGCTCGCCGTGATCGGCCCGCAGGTCGATCTTACCCGGCTGCGGGAATATGACGGCGGCGGGCTGCTGATGCGCCTCACCGACGCGGGCGCCGCGCTCGACGCCGCCAACCGCGCCGCCGGGCAGGCGGACCTGCTGAGGCAGGCGAGCGCGCCCGTCCCGATGAGCCTCGCCCGCGACGCGACCCGCCGCGCCGTCGCCCGCGGCTTCGCCATGCCGCTGCGCGCGGCCGGGCTGGACGCCGGCGTGCGGGTGCGCTTCGCGGGCGAGGCGGGGTGGCCGGCGCCGGCGATCGCGCGCGAGGAGATGGAGCGCTCGCGATCGCCGGGGGAGGTGCTGGGGCGGTAGCCTGGCTACTCCGCCGCCGCCGCCGCCGCCACGTCGAGCGGCGCCCGGCCGCGCTTGACGATCAGCTTGTTGAGCGCGTTCACATAGGCCTTGGCCGAGGCGACGAGCGTGTCGTGGTGCGCGCCGCGGCCGCGGGTGGTGCGGCCGTCCTCCGCGAGCAGCACCGAGACCTCGGCCTGCGCATCGGTGCCGCCGGTGACGGCATGGACCTCGTAGCGCTCCAGCACCGACTTGTCGTGCGGCACGATCTCGCGGACCGCGGCGAACAGCGCATCGATCGGGCCGCTGCCGCGCGTCGCCGCGGTGCGCTCCTCGCCATCGACGTCGAGCGTCAGGATCGCGCGCGCCGGGCCGGTGCCGCAGTGGATCTCGACCTCCCTGACCTGGATGCGATCATGCCCGCGCAGCACCTCGTCGTCGACCAGCGCGACGATGTCCTCGTCGTAGACCGCCTTCTTGGCGTCGGCCAGCGCCTTGAAGCGCACGAAGGCGTCCTGGAAGGCGTTGTCGCCGAGCGCATAGCCGAGCTCCTCGAGCTTCTGGCGGAAGGCGGCCCGGCCCGAATGCTTGCCCATCACGAGGCTCGACTGGGTGACGCCGACGCTCTCCGGAGTCATGATCTCGTAGGTCGAGGCGTCCTTGAGCATGCCGTCCTGATGGATGCCGCTCTCGTGCGCGAAGGCGTTGGCGCCGACGATCGCCTTGTTGGGCTGGACCTGGAAGCCGGTGATCCCCGAGACGAGCCGGCTCGACCGGACGATCTCGGTGGCGACGATGTTGGTGCGCACCGGCATGGCGTCGTGGCGGACCCGGATCGCCATCGCGATCTCCTCGACCGCGGCGTTGCCGGCGCGCTCGCCGATGCCGTTGATGGTCGATTCGACCTGCCGCGCGCCGGCCATCACCGCCGCGAGGCTGTTGGCGACGGCGAGCCCGAGATCATTGTGGCAATGGGTGGAGAACACCGCGAGATCGGCGTTCGGCACGCGCGCGATCATGTCGCGGAACATCGCGCCATAGGTCTCGGGCGTCGCATAGCCGACCGTATCGGGCAGGTTGATGGTGCGCGCGCCGGCCGCAATCGCGGTCTCGATCGCGCGGGCGAGGAAGTCCGGCTCGCTGCGTGTCGCGTCCTCCGCCGACCATTCGACGTCCGGCACCAGGTTGCGCGCGCGCGCCACCGAGCGCGTGATCGCCGCCAGCACCTCGTCGGGGCTCTTGTTGAGCTTGACCCGCATGTGGAGCGGCGAGGTGGCGATGAAGGTGTGGATGCGCGGCCGTTCGGCACCGCGCACCGCCTCGGCGGCGCGGTCGATGTCGGCGTCGGCGGCGCGCGCGAGGCTGGCGATGGTGGCCCGGCGGCAGTGGCGCGCGACCTCGCGCACCGCCGCGAAATCGCCCTCGGACGCGATCGCGAAGCCCGCCTCGATGATGTCGACGCCGAGCGCCTCGAGCTGGGCGGCGACCTGGAGCTTCTCCTCGAGGTTCATCGAGCAGCCGGGCGATTGCTCGCCATCGCGCAGCGTGGTGTCGAAGATCAGGATCGTGTCGGTCATGTCAGCACTCCGGGGCGCCTCGCCAGCGCCCAATCGCACATTCCGGCGGCATCGTCGCGCCGCCCGTGCAGGGGATGGATGGGGTAGCCGGGGCCCTTAGGCGGAGGCGCGGGCACTGCGGCCGCGGCATCGTCGCGCCTAAGGGCGCGTAAGTCGAAGCAGCGGGAGGCGGGCCGGGATCATGATCCGTCGTGTTTACCGCCGATTCATGAACGAAGTCCACAGTCCGGTTCGCGATTTTGTCTTCGGGAGTTCCGCATGCTGCAGCTCGTCTACATCAGCACCGCCCGCCCGTCCGTCGATCAGCAGGAAATCGGCCGCATCCTCGCCACCTCGCGCCGCCGCAACCAGCCCGACCGCATCAGCGGCCTGCTGGTATATGACGGCGTGCGCTTCCTGCAGGTGCTCGAAGGCGATCGCGCGAGCGTCGAGGCCACCTACACGCGCATCCGCCGCGACCAGCGCCATCGCGCTCCGGTGACCCTCTCGGAGCGGGAGGTCACCGCGCGCGAGTTCGGCGACTGGTCGATGGGGTGGAGCCGGGTCGGCGAGATCGACCAGCGGCTGTCGCTGGGACAGATGGTCGACAGTCTCGTCGGCCAGGTCACCGATCCGAACACCCGCGCGCTCTTCCGCGGCTTCGCCCGGATCGAGCGCCGCGCCGCCTGACGCCGCCGCCGGAGCCTATTGCTCGAACGCCGCGTCGATCGTCAGATCGACCTCGTCGCCGACGAGCGGAACGGCATAGGTCAGGCCGAAATCCGAGCGATGGATCACGATCGTGCCGAGAAAGCCGACGGCCGGCTTCTTCGACATGAAGTTGGTGCCCGCGCCGTAGAAGATGGCATCCAGCACCACTGGCCTGGCGACGCCGTGCAGCGTCAGCGTGCCCTCGATCCGCGCCTTGTTCCCGGCCTGAGGGGTCACGCTCGTCGAGACGAAGGTCGCGGTCGGGAATTGGGCGGCGTCGAAGAACTGTGGCGAGACGAGCTCCTCGTCGAGCTTCTTGCTCGTCGTCATCACGCTCGCGATCGGCACGACGATCGAAACCTTCGCGGCCGACGGCAGCTTCGGATCGAGCACCAGCGATCCGCTCGCCTGCGAGAACGTCCCCCCGAAAGGTGTGAAGCCCATGTGATCCAGCGTGAAGTGGATCTGGGTATGGTTCGGCTCGACATGGTAGCTGCCCGCCCGCACGAGCGCGGGGTCGCGGCTGCCGGGCGCCCTGGTCGGCAGCTGCGGCGCCTGCGCGGCGGCGGGCAGGGCGCAGGACATGGCGGTAACCAGTGCCAGGGCGATCACTCGATGCATCATATCTCTCCTATGTTCCCCGGCGCGGGCCGGGGCCGGGTTGCGACCTGCTCGATGCCGGACCCCGGCCCGCGCCGGGGAACAGCGGGGAAGATCGCGATTACTGATCCTAGTTCCTGGCCTTGTCGACCAGCTTGTTCTTGGCGATCCACGGCATCATCGCGCGCAGCTCGGCGCCGACCTGCTCGATCGGGTGCGCGGCGGCGAGCTTGCGGCTGGCCTTGAGCTCGGGCTGCCCGGCGCGATTGTCGAGCACGAACTTCGAGACGAACCGACCGGCCTGGATGTCGGCCAGCACGCGCTTCATCTCGGCCTTGGTCTCGGCCGTGATGATGCGCGGGCCGGTGGTGATGTCGCCATATTCGGCGGTGTTGCTGATCGAGTAGCGCATGTTGGCGATGCCGCCCTCATACATGAGATCGACGATCAGCTTCACTTCGTGAAGGCATTCGAAATAGGCCATTTCGGGGGCATAGCCGGCTTCGGTCAGCGTCTCGAAGCCGGCCTGGATGAGGTGGGTGAGGCCGCCGCACAGCACCGCCTGCTCGCCGAACAGATCGGTCTCGCATTCCTCGCGGAAGCTCGTCTCGATCACGCCGGAGCGTCCGCCGCCGATCGCGGAGGCGTAGGAAAGCGCGACGTCGTGGGCGTTGCCGCTGGCGTCCTGATGGATCGCGATCAGGCAGGGAACGCCGCCGCCGCGCTGATATTCGGAGCGCACCGTGTGGCCGGGGCCCTTGGGGGCGATCATGAACACGTCGATGTCGGCGCGCGGCTCGATCAGCCCGAAGTGGATATTGAGCCCGTGCGCGAAGGCGAGCGCGGCGCCCGGCTTCATGTTGTCGCGCAGATCGTCGGCCCAGATGCCGGCCTGTAGCTCGTCGGGCGCGAGCACCATGACGATGTCGGCCCAAGCGGCGGCATCGGCGTTGGAGAGCACCTTGAAGCCCGCGTCGCGGACCTTGCCCGCCGTCGCCGAGCCCGGGCGCAGCGCGATCGCGACCTCGGCGCACCCTGAGTCGCGCAGGTTCTGCGCATGCGCATGGCCCTGGCTGCCATAGCCGACGATGGCGACCTTCCTGCCCTTC
>CAXTPE010000138.1:0-7115 GCA_964245925.1 uncultured Sphingomonadaceae bacterium | reverse complement strand
GATCAGGCGCGGACGATCCGCATCCCGGTCCACATGATCGAGACGATCAACAAGCTGGTCCGCACCTCGCGCCAGATCCTCCACGAGATCGGCCGCGAGCCGACGCCGGAGGAACTCGCCGAGCGGCTCTCGATGCCGCTCGAGAAGGTCCGCAAGGTGATGAAGATCGCCAAGGAGCCGATCAGCCTCGAGACCCCGATCGGCGACGAGGAGGACAGCCACCTCGGCGATTTCATCGAGGACAAGACCGCCGTCATTCCGGTCGACGCCGCGATCCAGGCGAACCTCAAGGAGACGGTGACGCGGGTGCTCGCCAGCCTCACGCCGCGCGAGGAGCGTGTGCTGCGGATGCGCTTCGGGATCGGCATGAACACCGATCACACGCTGGAGGAGGTCGGCCAGCAGTTCTCGGTGACGCGCGAGCGCATCCGCCAGATCGAGGCCAAGGCGCTCCGCAAGCTCAAGCATCCGTCGCGTTCGCGCAAGATGCGCAGCTTCCTCGACGGCTGACCCGCCTGTTCCCCGGCGAAGGCCGGAGCCCGGTCTCGGGCGCTGCCGGAAGCGGCGTTCGCCGCACCCACATGCCCGGCCCCGTCGCACCGCGTTGGATACCAATCACTTGCGCCTGAACCGATCCGTTCGGGTCGAGCGGCGTCGAGACACAATGCCTGGTGCCGCCCCTCGACCGCGCTCGGGACGAACGGGGATTCGATGTGGAAACATCCCGTTCTAAATCGGCACCAACACATCGCTAACGCCCCATACACCGCGTCTTTACGCGGGTTGGTATAGATCGCTCGCCATCATCGGACGCCGCACGGCTTGCGGGGGTTCGCGGAGATGATGATGGCCTCAACGATCGAGACGGCAAGGACGCGCGGCGTGGCCGACCTCCTGGTCGCGCTCGCCGCCGGCCAGGGCTCGGCGTGCCATCCCTATCTCGTCTCGGGTACGCAGGCCGGCGTCGCCGCCGATGGCCGGGGCCTCGCCGATGCGATCCATTATCTGAGCGTCCTCCACGGCCGCCTGCCCGGCGTGCTCGACCATGCCGCCGATCGCAACCTCCACCCCGGCACGCGCGACTGGTTCACCGCCGCCACCGCCGGCTTCGCGGCCGAGCGATCGCTGCTGGCGCGGCTCTGCGTCGCGGTCGGCCCGCTGCCGAGCACGCCGGGGCAGGCGGAGAGCGAGGCGGCGGTGCTCGGCCAGCATCACGCGCTCTGCACGCTTTCCCAGTCCGATCGGCCGGGCTGCGCGCTCGGCGCGGCGCTCGCGCTGGTGCTCGACTGGGCCGCGATCCGTGCCGTGCTGGACATCGCCGCGCACCGCCTGGGCATCGACGCCGGCCCATGCGAGCTTCCCCGTGAGGACATGACCCGCGACGCCGCGCTCGCCGCCGCGCAGACGCCGGCGATCGAGCGCGCGCTGGGGTTCGGGGCGCAGCAGATCCTCGTCCAGCATCGCGGGCTGTGGGATCTGCTGGAAACGCGCCAAGCGGCCCGGCGCGAGGCCGCCTGACGATTTCCTGCCGCTACCTACATGCCGTTCAGCATCTCGATATGGTGCTGCACCACCGGAACGATACCGGACGCCACCAGCTTGAGCTTCGGCCGGGCGCCGCTGTCGGCATAGTCCTGCTGGAGCGCGAGCGCATCCTGGTGCGCGGCCTTCTGCTGGGTGATGTAGAGCTGGTCGCGATCCGGACCATGGGCCGCCAGCAGCGCCGCATAGTCGCTCCGCTGCTTGGCATCGAGCACCGGCGGCCTGGGATGCAGCCCCGAGCGAAGCGCCGCCGATTTCACCATTGCCGTGCTTTTGGTATGATCGGCGATCATCTCCTTGGCGAAATCACGCACCCTGGGGTCGCCCGATTGCAGCTCCAGCGTGCTCGTCTTCTTCTCGAAGAGATCGCTCGCGCCGGCCTTCATCAGATATTCCCTGGTCGGCGTCACCGCCGTCGCCGCGCCCGCCAGCAGCGCCGCCGCCGCGACGCCCATCCCGATCCTGATCGTCTTGTCGAACATCATCGTCTCGCTCCCTGATCCTACTGGTGCGCCAACGCCCCGAACCGGATTAAGCTGCGATGAAAGGTAGTTCAGGCGCTTGCGCGGCTTGGCCGGTGCAGCACGCCGCCGGTGAGCGGCCGGGCCACGCCGGTCGTGCCGGGAAAGCTGATCGGCAGCCCGCGCAGCGAGCGCACCGCCATATAGGCGAACCCTTCCGCCTCGGTCGCGTCACCGTCCTGCCCGAGGCGGTCGATCGGCTCCACCGCCATGCCGCAGCCATCGGTCAGCATCGCCATCAGCGTGGCATTGTGCCGCCCGCCGCCCGCGACGAGCAGCCGGACCGGCGCCGACGGCAAATGACGGAATCCGAAGGCGATGGTGATCGCGGTGAAGGCGGTGAGCGTGGTGGCGCCATCGGCGGGGCTCAAGCCCCGCGCCGGCTGGATGGTGAAGTCGGCGCGATCGAGCGACTTGGGTGGCGGCAGATCGAACCACGGATTGTCGAGCATCTGGTGGAGCACGCTCTCGTCGATCCGGCCGGTGGCGGCGAGCGCGCCGGCCGCGTCATAGGGCTTGCCTGCTTCCGCCATCATCCAGTCGTCGACCAGCGCATTGCCGGGGCCGGTATCGAAGGCGACGAGCGTATCGGCGCCGATCCCCGTGCCGATCCCCGCGCCGATCCCCGCGCCGATCCATGTGACGTTGGCGACGCCGCCGATGTTGAGGATCGCCACCGGCTTCGGCAGCGCCACGGTCAGCGCGCGATGATAGACCGGCAGCAGCGGCGCCCCCTGCCCGCCCGCCGCGACATCGGCCGAGCGGAAGTCCGCCACCACCGGCACGCCCGTCGCGTCGGCGAGCTGCGCGCCGTCGCCGATCTGCCATGTCCAGCCGCGATCGGGGCGATGCGCGACGGTCTGGCCGTGGAAGCCGATCACGCCGACGTCCGCCGGCCTGACGCCGGCATGCGCCAGCAACTGGTGGACGGCGAGAACATGACGCCGGGTGAGCATCTCCTCGACGGCGACGATCAGCGGGTTGCGGCGCGGCCGGTCGTGCTGGAGCGCGAG
Organism: uncultured Sphingomonadaceae bacterium; assembly: GCA_964245925.1. Classification (GTDB taxonomy): domain Bacteria; phylum Pseudomonadota; class Alphaproteobacteria; order Sphingomonadales; family Sphingomonadaceae; genus Solisphingomonas. Next base: position 4,039 of record CAXTPE010000138.1, on the reverse strand, counting down.
CGCCGCCGCCTGGCGGAGCTGCGCGCGCGCGGCCTCCGAATAGGGAGCGGAGCGGAACGCGATCGGCCGCGCCGCGCCCTCGCCATCGGTCTCGATCAGCGCGGCGTCGATCCCGTCGAGCGAGGTGCCGGACATGAGGCCGATCGCGAGCATGGTCGTGCTTAAACCGGTCCCGGCCCGCTTTTGCAATCGTCATCCCCTCCTCCGTCCTTCCGGCGCGGGCCGGGATGACGGCGGAAACGCGCCATGCTACCCGCCGCCCGCCATGACCGACCACAAGTCCGACCTGCTGCGCCTGCTCGATACGCGCGGCTATATCCACCAGCTCACCGACGCCGCCGGGCTCGATGCGGCGGCGGGCGCGGGGATCGTCCCGGGCTATATCGGCTTCGACGCCACCGCGCCCTCGCTCCATGTCGGCAGCCTCGTCCAGATCATGATGCTGCGCCGCCTCCAGCAGACCGGGCACAAGCCGATCGTCGTGATGGGCGGCGGCACCACCAAGGTCGGCGATCCCTCCGGCAAGGACGAATCCCGCAAGCTGCTGACGCCCGAGCAGATCGCCGCCAACATCGCCTCGATCCGCCGCGTGTTCGAGCGCTTCCTGACCTTCGGCGACGGGCCGGCCGACGCGATCATGGTCGACAACGCCGACTGGCTCGACCGGCTGGAATATGTCCCCTTCCTCCGCGAGGTGGGGCGCCACTTCACGATCAACCGCATGCTGAGCTTCGACAGCGTGCGGCTCCGCCTGGATCGCGAGCAGCCGCTGACCTTCCTCGAATTCAACTACATGATCCTGCAAGCCTATGATTTCCTGGAACTCTCCCGGCGTGTCGGCTGCCGTCTCCAGCTCGGCGGATCGGACCAGTGGGGCAATATCGTCAACGGCATCGAGCTCGCGCGGCGCATCGACGGCACCCAGCTCCACGGCCTCACCACCCCGCTCATCACCACCGCGGACGGGGGCAAGATGGGCAAGACCGCGTCCGGCGCCGTCTGGCTCAACGGCGACGCGCTCGCGCCCTACGACTATTGGCAGTTCTGGCGGAACACGCAGGATGCCGACGTCGGGCGCTTCCTCGGGCTGTTCACCGATCTGCCGCTGGACGAGGTGGCGCGGCTGGAGGCGCTGGCGGGCGCGGAGATCAACGCGGCGAAGCGGGTGCTCGCGGATGCGTGCACGGCGCTGGCGCATGGCGATGACGCGGCGCGCGACGCCGGCGAGACCGCGCGGCGGACATTCGATGAGGGTGCCGCCGGTGACGATCTTCCGACGGTCGCCGTGCCGCCGGAGGGCATGACCATCGTCCAGGCGATCGTGGCGCTCGGTTTCGCGAGTTCCAACAAGGAGGTTCGCCGCAAGCTTGAGGAAGGCGCGATCCGGATCAATGACGAGAAGGTCGCCTACCCCTCGACGCTCGTCGCCGCCGGCGACCGGGTGAGCTTCGGACAGAAGAAGCATGGCGCGATCGTAGCCGGATAGTCCACACCCCGCCTCGCGAGATGCCGGCCCGCGCTGGCATGACGATGGGGCGCTACCCCGCCCGCAGCAACCCCACCGCCGCGTCGCGCTCGAACAGATAGAGCAGTACCCGCGCCGCCTGGCCGCGCGCGCCCTCCAGTCCGCCGTCGCGATCGATCAGCAGCCGGGCGTCGTCGCGGGCGACATCGATCAGCGCGCCGAGCTGCTCGGGCGAGGCCAGCCGCAGCGCCGCCTCGCCCGACTGGCGCGTGCCCAGCATCTCGCCGGCGCCGCGCAGCTCCAGGTCCGCCTCGGCGATGCGGAAGCCGTCGTTGGTCTCGCGGAGCAGCGCGAGCCGCGCGCGAGCCGTCTCGCCGAGCGCGCCGCCGCGCAGCAGCAGGCAGACCGAGCGCTCGCTGCCCCGCCCCACGCGCCCCCGCAACTGGTGGAGCTGGGCGAGACCGAAGCGATCCGCGCCCTCGACGATCATCAGCGTCGCGTTGGGCACGTCGACGCCGACCTCGATCACCGTCGTCGCCACCAGCACCGACGTCCTTGCCGACGCGAACGCCGCCATCGCCGCATCCTTCTCCGGCCCCTTCATCCTCCCGTGCACCAGCCCGATCGCCTAGCCGAACCGCGCGCGCAGGCTCGCCGCGCGCGCCTCCGCCGCCGCCTGGTCCGAAACCTCGCTCTCCTCGACCAGCGGGCACACCCAATAGGCCTGCCCCCCGCCCGCGACATGCCGGCCGAGCGCATCCACCACCTCGTCGATCCGCTCGACCGACATCACTCGTGTCTCGATCGGCTGTCGGCCGGGCGGCATCTCGTCGATGCGGCTCACCTCCATCTCGCCATAATGAGTAAGCGTCAGCGTGCGCGGAATGGGCGTCGCGGTCATCACCAGCAGGTGCGGCGGGCGCTCCGCCTTGGACGTCAGCAGCAGCCGTTGCGCCACCCCGAAGCGGTGCTGCTCGTCCACCACCACCAGCCCGAGCGCCCTGTAGCCGACCGCCTCCTGGAAGATCGCATGCGTGCCGACGAGGATGTCGATCGATCCGTCCGCCAGCCCCATCAGCGTGCTCTCGCGCACCCGCCCCTTCTCGCGTCCCGTCAGGATCGCGACCGTCACCGGCAGCCCGGCGAGCGTCCGCGTCAGCGTCTCGAGATGCTGGCGGGCGAGCAGCTCGGTTGGCGCCAGCAGCGCGCCCTGCATTCCCGCCTCGACCGCGGTCAGCAGCGCCATCGTCGCCACCAGCGTCTTGCCCGAGCCGACGTCGCCCTGGAGCAGGCGCACCATCGGCGTTTCCTGCGCCAGGTCGCCGTCGATCTCGGCGATGGCGCGGTGCTGCGCCCCGGTCGGCGTGTAGGGAAGCCGCAGCGCCTCACGCAGCCGCCCGTCGCCGATCAGCGGCCGGCCGCGCCGCCGCCGCGTCGATGCCCTGAGGAGCGCGAGCGCGAGCTGGTTGGCGAAGACCTCGTCATAGCCGAGGCGATCGCGCGCCGCGCCATCGGCCGGGTCGGCATGGACGCGGGCCAGCGCGTCGCGCCACCCCGGCCAGCCGCGTGTGCCGAGCAGACTGGGCTCGATCCACTCGGCCAGCACGGGCGCGCGCTCCAGCGCCTGGATGGCGAGCTGTGCCATCCGCCGGTTGGTCAGCCCGTCCGACAGGCCATAGACCGGCTCGCGCGCCGGCAGCTCGATCGCGTCTTCGGGGGGAAGCACCTGCTCGGGGTGGACGATCTGGAGCTCGCCGCCATAGGTATCGAGCTTGCCCGAGACGAGCCGCGGCTGACCAAGCGGCAGCAGTTTCCGCGCCCAGCCGGGGTTGCCGCCGAAATAGGCGAGCGTCACCGCGTTGCCGCGGGCGTCGGTCGCGATCACGCGGAACGGCCCGCGCCCGCTCGATCCGCGATGCTCCTGCGGGGTGAGCGTCGCGATCACGATCCGCCCGGCGTCCGCCGCGTCGAGCGCGTCGACCGCGACCCGGTCGATCCACGTCACCGGCAGATGGAACAGCACATCGACGACGCGCGCGATTCCGAGGCGAGCCAGCGGCTTGGCGAGCGCGGCGCCGATGCCTTTCAGCGCCTCGATCTCGGCGAACAGCGGATTGAGGATTGCCGGGCGCATCGCTACAGCGCGGCTCCTACCACGCCGCCGACGCGCGCCGCCAGCGCCCGCCGGCTGATCCCTGTTGGAGCATGATGGACCACGCGACCCTCCTCAAGCGCCTGCGCTTCCGCGCCTGGCACCGCGGCACCAAGGAGGCCGATCTGCTCGTCGGCGGCTTCTTCGACGCGCGCCACGCCGGCTGGGACGCCAACGCCATCGCCTGGTTCGAGGCGCTGCTCGAGGAGCAGGATGTCGACATCATGGCCTGGGCGATCGGGCGCGGGGCGTTCCCCGAGCGATTCGCCGGTCCGCTCGCCAACGACATGCTGACACTGGACTATATCCCGGTGGAGCGATGAGGATGAAGAGCTCGAAGCCCTCTCCCCGGCGGGGAGAGGGTCGGGTGAGGGCGAGCGACGCGGCGGCGGCGCGTCTTCGTCATCGGCGCTGGGCACCCT